>NZ_FOYO01000001.1:38250-338250 GCF_900111945.1 Litoreibacter janthinus
CCGCGCTGGAGGTCCGCACCAAAGATGCCATGCCAATGGACTGGGCCATCACACAATTCAACCTGTGCATCCTGCATCTCGCCCTGTTCGACCAAACCAACGCCCCCGCACATCTCGACACGGCCCAAGCCCATCTCGACAACGCGGTGGAAATCTTCACCCGCGCCGGGGCCAGCCACTACCTCAATTCGTGCGCCACCCAGCAAACCGAAATCACCACCCGCCGCGACGCGCTTTGACCCCACGCCGCGCCTTCCCCCCGCCCGTCGTTTCGCGTTACGCTCTGCGGCGAAGGAGTCCCCCATGATCACAGCGCAGTTCCTGCTCACCGCCCTCGTCGTCGTCCTCGCCCCCAGCACCGGCGTCATCGACACGCTGGCTATGGGCCTCGGCCAAGGTCAACTGGCAGTTCTTTGGGCGGCGTTGGGTTGCACCGTCTGGGTTTTCGTTCTGCACGGCCTCTTCGCCGCCCGCGCTCGCGACGCGATCCTAGGCTCCGAGCGGGTGCTAAAATGGCTCAACCGCTCCTTCGCCGCAATCTTCGTGGGCCTTGCGGGAAAACTGGCGTTGGAGCGCGCATGATCCCCCGCTCTGCTCTTACCCTTGGCCTCGCGGGGCTGCTGCCGTTCTTGTGGGGGGCGCTCGGTATGCTGGTCCCTGCCATAGACGAGCAGACCACGGCCTTGTTGGGCCAGCGGTTCGGCGCGTCCTATATCCTGATTTCCTTCGGCACCGTGATCTTGTGCTTCATGTCCGGCGTGCTCTGGGGCTTCGCGACCAAAACCAACGCAGCCATAGCCTACGCGCTGAGCACCCTGCCCGCGCTCTGGGCGTTCTTCACCATCGGCGGCGGTGGCACCCGCGCGACCATAGCCGTGCTGATCGGATTCCTGCTGGTCTTCGCCTGCGACGTGCAATTCGCTCGCTGGAACCTGACACCCCCATGGTGGCTCAAGCTCCGCGCACTTCTGACGGTGATTGTCTGCGGCTGCCTCCTCATAGGAATTTTCGCATGAGCGACAAGGAAACCATCGACGTCTACAACGCCCGCGCCGCCACCTATGCGGACACTTTCGCGCGCACCAAACCCGACGCCGACCTGCTGGCTTTCATGGACGCGGTCATCCCCAAGGGTCACATACTCGATCTCGGTTGCGGCCCTGGAAATTCCGCCGCGATGATGCAGGCCGCTGGCTTCACGGTCGAGGCCACCGACGCGTCACCTGAGATGATCCGCATCGCGCGTGAGCAACACAAGGTCGGTGCCCGCCTCGCAACCTTCGATGAAATTACAGGCACTGAGTGCTACGATGGCATCTGGGCCAATTTCTCGCTGCTCCACGCGCCGAAAGCCGACATGCCCCGCCACCTGTCCGCGCTACGCAAGGCGTTGAAACCCGGCGGCATATTCCATATCGGTCTCAAGATCGGAGACGACGCCGACCGCGACAAGATTGGGCGGCTCTACAGCTACTATCAGGAAGACGAATTGAAACACCTGCTTCAAGCCGCGGGCTTCACCCCGCGCACCACCCGCCTTGGCGCGGAGCCGGGGCTTGACGGCACCGTCGCCCCCTTCATCATCGTGCTGTCCGATGGCTGAGCTTTTCGCCTATACGGACGGTGCATGTTCCGGCAATCCCGGCCCCGGTGGTTGGGGTGCGATCCTTATTGCACGCGATGGCGAAGCTGTCGTCAAAGAGCGGGAGTTAAAAGGCGGCGAGGCCAATACCACCAACAACCGCATGGAAATGCTGGCTGCCATCAATGCATTGGAAGCCCTCGCCCGTTCCTCCAAACTGACGATCGTGACAGATAGCGCCTATGTCAAAGACGGGATCACCAAGTGGATCCACGGCTGGAAAGCAAAAGGTTGGAAGAAAAAAGGCGGCGAGATCAAGAATCTCGACCTTTGGAAACGGCTCGACGAGGCGCAGGCCCGTCACGACGTCAAGTGGGAATGGGTCAAGGGGCACGCAGGGCATCCCGAGAACGAGCGCGCTGACGAGCTGGCACGCGCCGGCATGGCGCCGTACAAACCATGAGCGCGCTGGCCCTTCTTGATTATGCCTCGGTGTTCGTCTTCGCTCTGACGGGTGCGCTTGTCGCTAGTCGCGCTCAGCTTGATATCGTTGGGTTCGTGTTTATTGCGTGCATAACTGCTGTCGGTGGCGGCACTGTGCGCGACGTCATTTTGGATAGACCGGTGTTCTGGGTGGCCAATCCCAACTTTATCATCGTCGCCTCGGTCGCTGCCTTTGTGGTATTTTTCACGGCTCACCTTTTGGAATCCAGATACCGCACGATCCTTTGGATCGATGCGCTTGCGCTTGCTGTGGCAGTTCCTGCAGGGGTCGCTGCAGCCGTGGCAATGGAATCCGTTTGGCCGATCATCCTGATCATGGGTGTGGCCACGGGATGTTTCGGTGGCCTAATGCGCGACGTGGTATGCAACGAGGTGCCGCTCGTCCTTAAACAAGGAGAGCTTTATGTCACCTGCGCATTTGCCGGTGCTGGCGCAGCTGTTGTGCTTCTTACGTTGGGCCAGCCGCTTCCGTTGGCATTGATCGGATGCGCTGCCGTCACGCTTGCCCTGCGTGTGGGATCTATGGCTTTCGGATGGAGATTGCCGGTCTACAAAAGCCGTCCCCCGCGCGTTTAGCTAAATGTCTCAGGCGGGGTCCAGCCTTGCAAGAAAACGGCTACGTCAGCCGCTTTCTTACCAGCCCGTTGCAGTGTCAGGATGGAAACAGCACCATCACCGCTCCCAACCACAAGCTTTCCATCAGAGACGTGCAATGAGCCGGCAGGGAGATCACCGCTAGCGACGGATGCTTGCAGCACCTTCACCCGCTCTCCCGATGCCTCGGTCCACGCTCCGGGAAAGGGTGACAGTCCGTTGATCTGCCGCACGATCTCTACGGAGCTTCGGGTCCAGTCGATTCTAGCCTCGGCCTTGTCAATCTTGCTGGCATAGGTGACCCCGTCTTCCGATTGGGTTTCCGGAGCCAGATCGTCCAGTTTCGAAAGCGCTTCGACAATCATTCGCGCGCCCATCGCGCTGAGACGGTCATGCAAGACACCAGTGGTTTCAGTTGGTCCAATTGGTGTGGCCTCGCGTAGCAAGACCGGCCCTGTGTCTAAGCCTGCTTCCATCTGCATGATGCAAATGCCCGTTTCAATGTCACCGGCCATGATTGCGCGATGGATCGGAGCAGCCCCGCGCCATCGAGGCAAAAGCGAGGCATGAATATTTAGACAGCCGCGCTTAGGTTGGTCCAAAACTTCCTGCGGTAGGATAAGACCGTAAGCTACGACGACAGCAATATCCGCGCCTAACGCGGCAAGCTCCGCTTGTTCATGCGCGCCTTTCAGAGACACCGGATGGCGGGTCGGCAAGCCCAACTCTTCAGCCCGTGCTTGAACGGGGGATAGGCGGTCTTTCTTACCTCGGCCAGCAGGGCGTGGTGGCTGAGAATAAACCGCGACGACATCATGGCCTGCGTCAACCAAAGCCTCCAGAACCGGAACCGAAAAGTCAGGCGTCCCCATGAAAACAACCTTCATCGCGTCAGCTTCCTTGCTTTTTTGAGCAGCATTTCCCGCTTGGTCCGACTTAGGTGGTCGAAATACATCTTCCCCCTCAGATGGTCGATCTGGTGCTGAACAGATGTTGCCCAGAGGCCCACGAAATCGCGTTCTTCCAACTCGCCGCCGTCGTTCAGGAACCGCACGGTCACAGCACGAGGCCGCTTGATCACAGCGGACACGCCAGACAAGTTGGGCGAAGCTTCGTCATGTTCCCGCATCTGCCCGCTGGCATGAAGCACTTCGGGGTTCGCCATAAGAACCGCTTGCCCGCGCTTTTC
Source organism: Litoreibacter janthinus (assembly GCF_900111945.1). Taxonomy (NCBI): domain Bacteria; kingdom Pseudomonadati; phylum Pseudomonadota; class Alphaproteobacteria; order Rhodobacterales; family Roseobacteraceae; genus Litoreibacter; species Litoreibacter janthinus. The sequence goes on from NZ_FOYO01000001.1 coordinate 42,120, forward strand.
AGAGGCATCCACAACAGCAAGACGTTGCATCACGCCGATCTGCACAGCAGCCAGTCCAACACCGGGCATAGCGTCCATGGTCTCGACCATATCGGCCCAAATAGCGCGAATGTCGTCAGTGACGTCCGCCACATCGGCAGCCACGCTGCGCAGGCGCTTGTCTGGCCACATCACAAAGGGGCGCTTCATGCTGCTACCTCGTAGTCCAAAATCAAAACGCCATCGAGGTGGTCCATTTCATGCTGTACACAGGCTGCATCGAACCCTTCAAAGCTGCCGCGTTTCAAGCTACCGGTCTCGTCCATCCACATAGCTTCGATGCGGGCTGGGCGCTCGACCCAAACCGGATGATCAACGATCGACAGGCACCCTTCTTCATTGCGTTGCATTTCGGGCGAGCGTGAAAGGATTTCCGGATTTATCATCACTACTGGCGTCCGCGTCCCTTCCTTCCACGTCGTGTCCATCACAAACAGGCGGATCGGTTTTCCGATTTGGGGCGCAGCCAGCCCGCGCCCCGGCGCATCATACATCGTGTCGAACATATCAGCGATCAATCCGGCCAAGCTTTGCGCATCCAAGACAGGTTGGCACAGCTGACGCAGCATTGGGTCGGGATGCTGCAAAATAGGAAGGATCATCAGGTACGGGCCAATTCGCGCTTCAGCTTGACCATTTTGCGAGTGATCATTTGGCGCTTGAGCGGGCGCAAGTAATCAATGAACAGCTTACCGTTCAGGTGGTCGATCTCGTGCTGGACGCAGGTCGCCCAAAGTCCGTCGAATGTTTCTTCCTGCTCGCCCCCATCGCGGTCCATCCAACGAACGGTCACATCCGCGGGGCGGGTAACGTCTGCATATTGTTCTGGGATCGAAAGACAACCCTCTTCGTAGGTGTTCAATTCTTCCGAAGACGCGATAACTTCAGGATTGAACATCACCAAGGGGCGGGGCATTTCACCTTCCTTCTTGATGCAATCCAGAACGATAAGACGGTCCATGACGCCAACCTGAGGCGCGGCCAGCCCTATGCCCGGCGCGTCATACATGGTTTCCAACATATCATCGGCCAACGTGCGCAGCGCGTCTGACACGTCAGCGACAGGTTTAGCCACTTTTTTCAGGCGAGGGTCGGGATGGATCAAGATCGAGCGTTTCATGCCGCTCAGATAACCTTTCCAAGCCAGCGGAACAAGAGCGTCAGACCCCGTGCTTGATGTCAAAGGAACACTGCATTATCCTAGGCTTGGGGGCTTTCACATGGGACACTCCACCATGCGCAACGCCAAAGACATAGGTCCAGCCCGCTGGATAAACGCTATAATTGGCTTTGCTGGCCTCTCAGTGATAGCAGCGGGCAATCTGCTCGCAGATCACTTTCACACTTTGCCGTTTCTGTTTTGGGCCGTCGGCGCAGCAGTTTTTTTGACTGCTTTGCTCTTCCACGGGTTCCTCTATCGCCAACCAAAATCGGTAATCACGCCTCAACAACTCGCTGATTTTCGGCATAAAAACTTGTTGAGCGTCACCCTCGCCGCCATTGGAACTTGGCTATACGTCATCGGTGGCGCGATGGTCTGGGCGCAGCCCTACGCCATCGTTTTTGCGACCGGTGGGGTGCTAATGCTCATAGGGGTCGTTGTGGGAGTATGGGGTGGCATTCCACTGATAAGGACCGCGCGGTTTGCCAAGCTGGATGCTACGTTATCAAGTGAACAAACGATGGGCAGCCAGCGCATCTCCTACCGCAACGCCTACCTTGTCGGGCTTCAGGCCGCAGTTGTGCTTGCACTTTTGTCGTCATGGAACCTGTTCGATCTGCACGCCAGCACACTGGGTTTTGTGGTCACGGCAGTTATGGTCCTTGCTCAGGTCACAACATTGGCGTGGCAGGAATGGGCAAAAGGCGACGCGTAACGCGCCTGATCGGGCTCAAACTTTAACTCCCAAGCCTTTGATCAACTAGAGACCTCATGGGTTAACATTTTCGCCCTTGCAGCCCCTCAGGAATCCCGCGACCTTGCGCCAAATGACAAGGAGAGCTGATCCATGAGTTTCGACACCCCAATCGACCGCCGCGGAACCCATTGCGTGAAATGGGACCAAATGGAGGCCCTTTATGGGGTTTCCCCGACAGACGGTATTGCAATGTGGGTTGCGGACATGGAATTCCAGCCACCGCAATGCGTACAGAAAGCGGTTCAAGATCTGCACGATCACGGCGTCTACGGGTATTTCGGGGACGAGACTGCATACCGATCAGCCATCCAATGGTGGATGCAGACACGTCACAACTGGACTTTGAACCCCGACCATATTTTCACCACTCATGGGTTGGTAAACGGAACCGCTATGTGCATCGACGCCTTTACCGCACCCGGTGATGGTATCGTGCTGTTCACCCCAGTTTACCATGCATTTGCAAAAGTCATCAACGCCGCTGGCCGCGAAGTCGTCGAATGCGAGTTGGCAAATTCCGACGGCCGCTACGAAATGGATTTCGACGCTTACGATGCGCAAATGACGGGCAATGAGACCATGGTTATCTTGTGCTCACCTCATAATCCGGGAGGGCGCGTTTGGACGAAGGGAGAGTTGCAAGCCGTCGCTGCGTTCGCGAAGCGCCACGACTTAATTCTCGTGTCAGATGAAATTCATCACGACCTCGTCTTTCCCGGACACACGCACATCCCGATGGCCAACCTGCCGGGTATCGAAGATCGTCTGGTGATGATGACCGCCACGACCAAGACCTTCAATATTGCGGGGTCGCACGCTGGCAACGTGATTATCGCAGACCCTGATCTGCGCGCCCGTTTCGCAGCGCGGATGGCCGCCTTGGGGTTGAGCCCCAACAGCTTTGGCCTCTTCATGGCGACGGCGGCCTACACGCCCGAAGGTGCGGCATGGGTGGACGAACTTGTCGAATACCTCGACACCAACCGCAAGATTTTCGACGCTGGAATCAACGCGATTCCTGGTTTGTCCTCGATGCAGATGGAATCAACCTATCTGGCGTGGGTCGATTTCTCCGGCACTGGAATGAGCCGCGAAGAATTCACCTCCCGCACACAAGATGTCGCGAAAATTGCCGCCAATCACGGCCCGACCTTCGGCACGGGCGGCGAGGAGTTTCTCCGCTTCAACATCGCGGCACCACGCGCTGTTGTGGAAGAGGCTGTGACCCGCATGCAGGCGGCGTTCGCCGACCTGCAATAACCGCTTCATTCGCGAGCGCGCAAAACACGCGCTGGCCGCGTTGCCAATGGGCGCCATGCAAACATGAGCCCAGTTGCCAGCGTGGCCAAAATGCCGCCCGCGATGATTGCAATGGCCGACCCGATGGCCACGTGGAAATCAGTCTCCATAACGAAGACGGAAACGGCCCACGCCGCTGCAATTCCCGCAAACAGAGCGATCCCGCCGGCAGTCAAACCCAAAAGTGCAGAGCGCAATGCGAAGTTGCCAAGCACTGCTGCGCGTGACGCGCCAAGCGTTTTGAGCACAGCCCCCTCATAAACTCGCGCCTTTTCACCGGCGGCCGCCGTTCCGATCAACACAATTCCGCCGGTCACCAACGTCGCCAAAGCACCGTAGGTGATGGCCGCCGCGATCCCCTTCAGAACCTCGCTCACACGGTCGATAGCGTCGCGCACACGGATCGCTGTTATGTTGGGATAAGCTTTCGCCAGATCGCGCAGAATCGCGGGCTCGTCTGCTTCTTCGGCATAGATCGTTGCAATATGAGTGTGCGGCGCACCTTCCAGCGCAGCTTTGTTCATTGACAGCACAAAGCCCAGCCCGCCCGTTGAGAAATCGACTTCGCGGAAACTGGTAATCTCTGCCGTAATGTCACGCCCCAGCACGTTCACAGTTAGGGTATCGCCCAACTTCAGCCCAAGCTCCTCGGCTTCCTCTGCGGCAAAGCTGATCTGCGGCGGGCCTTGATAGCCTTCGCCCCACCATGTGCCGTCGGTTATCATTGTGCCGTCCGGCAAAGCGTCGGCATAGGTGACACCTCGGTCTCCGCGGACGACCCAGTGATCGCCTGCCACCTCCATCGCAGACTCACCATTGATCTGGGTAATGACCCCTCGCAGCATCGGCGCGCTTTCAATCTTTGACACGCTCGGTCGCGCTTCCAGCGAAGCCTTCACCGGCTCCAACTGGTCGGGCTGAATGTCTACGATGAAGTAGCTCGGCGCAATTTCGGGTAAATCCCCCGCAATCGCGTTCCGCAAGTTGGAATCGATCTGCCCGACCGCCGCCAGAACGGAAAGTCCTAACCCCAACGAGACGACAACGGCCTGCGCCTCGCGACCCGGCCCACCGATCGCACCCAATGCAAATCGCAACGTCCGGAAACCGCGCATGCGTGGTGCAAGCCACCTCGCCAACGCGCCAACACCCAACGCCGCAAGCACGAGCAACACGAACGCCGCCATGATGCCACCCGCAGCCCACAAGGTTAGCATCGCCAAGCCGGACAATAGCGCAGCAGAGCCAACCAGCGCTGCAAGTACGACAGCGCAGACGACAATCCAAATCGACCGTGGCCATCCGCGCAGACCGCTTTGCGCGTCCCGAAACAGGGCTGCGGCTCGGATATGCTCGGACTGTCCCAACGGCCAGAGCGTGAACAACGTCGCAGCCAGAGCCCCGTAAAGCGCCGCCTCTGCCAAAGGGCGAACCCGCAACGCAAGATCAACTGGAACTGGCAGGCTCGCCTCGATAATCGGACCAAAAACCAGCGGCAAGACGCCCCCCAGAAACAGCCCCATTGCAATGCCCAATGCGGCCAGCGCACCGACCTGCAGCAGGTAAACTCGGAACACCAATCCACCCGACGCGCCTAAACTTCGCAGAGTGGCGATTACTTCAGTTTTTCCAGCGAGATAGGCCCGCACCGCCGCCGAAACCCCGACGCCACCAACGGCCAGACCAGTCAGGCCAACCAACACTAGAAATGCCGACAACCGCTCCACGAAACGCGAAATGCCAGGTGCCCCATTGCGACGGTCTCGCCAGCGATAGCCGGTGCCTTCCAAAGCGGTTTCAGCTTGGGCTTTGGCGGTTTCCAGATCTAACGCTTCAGGCGTTTTGATCCGGTATTCCGTTTCGAACAAAGATCCCGGTGCCAACAACCCTGTGTCTCCCAACGCGGCGCTTGAAACCAAAGTCGGTGGCCCTAGTGAGAAGCCTGCCCCTGCGCTATCAGGCATCCTGTCAAGTGCAGCCATAGCGATGAAGTCTTTAGCTCCAAGTTTGACCCTGTCGCCCACCTCCAGCCCAAGCCGCGCAAGAAGCACCGGGTCGATCACGGCCCCAGGAAGCCCGTTGCGACCCGCCAACGCGGCAGACAAGGGCATGTCGGGAGTGAGATTGACAGCCCCATAAAGCGGATAGGCGTCATCGACACCTTTAATCTGCGTCAATGCCCGCTCGTCCCCGACCGCGAGCATAGATCGGAAATCAACAAGCTCGGACACCTCCCCCAAGCCCTCGAAAAACGCCCGTTCTTCAGGGTCGGCAAATCGGTAAGTCAGTTGGACTTCAACGTCGCCGCCTAGGATAACCGCCCCTTGCTCCGTCAATCCGGCTTCAATCGCGCCTCGCACGGTCCCGATTGCGGCGATCGCCGCTACACCCAAAGTCAGGCACGCCAGAAACACCCAGAAGCCGCGCAGGCCACCACGTAACTCACGTCGAGCGATACGCCATGCAAGGCTCATTGCGCCGCCACCGCCAAGCTGTCGCTCATCACCTGCCCATCACGCAGCTGGACAACGCGGTCGCATCGCGCGGCCAACTCGGCGGCATGGGTCACAAGGATCAAAGTTGCGCCGTAACGGTCACGCAGGTCGAACAGCAGATCCATCACCATCTCGCCCGTTGCCGCGTCAAGATTGCCCGTTGGCTCATCGGCGAGCAAAATCTTTGGCTGCCCTACAACCGCGCGCGCCAAAGCAACTCGTTGCTGCTCTCCGCCAGACATTTGCGACGGGTAATGCCCGCCGCGTGATGCCAACCCGACTGCCGCCAATTCCGCCTCGGCACGCGCGAAGGCATCGCGCTCTCCAGCCAATTCCAGTGGCAAAGCGACGTTCTCCAAAGCGGTCATTGTCGGAATTAAGTGGAAGGATTGGAAAACCACCCCCATATGATCCCTACGGAAGCGGGCAAGCCCGTCCTCACCCATCGGGGTGAGGTCTTGACCCAAAACCGATATAAGCCCGGATGTGGCGCGCTCCAGCCCGCCCATCACCATCAGGAGAGACGACTTGCCAGACCCCGAAGCCCCAGTAAGCCCAAGTGTTTCTCCCTCTGCGACCTCCAGAGTGATGCCTTTTAGTATCTCCACGACACCCGCATTTCCGTCCAATGACAGCGTTAAGTTTTCGAGGCGCATCACTGGGTCGGTCATCTGTTGGTCCTTGGGCTTGGGGCGTTCCCTTCTAGATAGACCCTTCGAGATGCTTCGCAACCTCACGATTGCATCAGTTTTGGCTACACCGGGTTTGGCGGAGCCTGTGACCATCGCCGCGCTAGGCGACAGTCTGACCCAAGGCTACGGGCTGGCGCCTGAAGAGGGCTTTGTTCCCCAGCTTCAAAAATGGCTAACCGAGCACGGCGCCGAGGTGATTTTGATAAATGCAGGCGTCTCGGGTGATACGACAGCAGGCGGGTTGTCCCGCATTGACTGGACCCTCACCCCAGAGGTCGATGCAGTTATCGTTGCATTGGGTGGTAACGACGTCTTACGAGGCCTTCCTCCGGAGCAAGCCAGAGAGAATATCGACGGCATCCTAACCAAAATCAACGCACGCGGCTTACCCGCCTTGATCGCCGGTATCGACGCACCCTCCAATTTTGGGCAGGATTATGAAGCCGCATTCGAGGCGCTTTATACCGATCTTGCGACTAAACATGACGCCTTGGTCTTCCCAAATTTCCTTGAAGGTCTGACCCAGATTGAAGATCGAGCCATGGTGATGCGCGAACATATGCAACGCGACGGCATTCATCCGGACGCGTCAGGCGTCGAGCTTGTCGTAGATGCCATTGGGCCTGCTGTTCTGGAGTTGATCTCCCGCGCACAGCCTTAAAGTCGTTCAAGCTTTTTTCGCCGCAGTGCAGCGCTTGCGCTGCGTCGCGCAATAACATATCAACAATAGCGACAAATGCGAAACTTCCTTACTCGAAAGAATCGAACATGAGCTTCCGCCTTCAACCCCCCTCACCTGCCCGCCCCAACCGTTGCCAACTGTTCGGTCCCGGCTCGCGCACTGCTCTGTTCGAGAAGATGGCGGCTTCGGCTGCTGACGTCATAAACCTTGATTTGGAAGATTCGGTTGCACCGTCCGACAAGGACACAGCACGCGCAAACGTCATTCAAGCGACCCACGATGTCGACTGGGGCAACAAGTACTTGTCGGTGCGCATCAATGGACTCGACACGCCATACTGGTACCGTGATGTGGTTGATCTTCTTGAGAAATCTTCCGAGCGCCTCGATCAAATCATGATCCCAAAAGTAGGATGCGCTGCCGATATTTATGCCGTGGATGCGCTTGTTACCGCCATCGAGGCCGCAACTGGCCGCACGAAAAAGATCTCCTTTGAGGTCATTATTGAAAGTGCCGCTGGCATCGCCCACGCCGAAGAGATCGCGGCGTCCTCGCCCCGACTGCAAGCAATGTCGCTTGGTGCGGCGGACTTCGCGGCCTCTATGGGGATGCAGACCACTGGCATCGGTGGAACGCAAGAAAACTACTACATGCTGCAAGGCGGCAACCAACACTGGTCAGACCCTTGGCATTGGGCGCAGGCAAAAATCGTTGCCGCCGCCCGCACGCACGGGGTGCTGCCCGTCGACGGCCCGTTTGGTGACTTCTCTGACGATGACGGCTTCCGCGCGCAGGCGCGTCGCTCTGCTGTTTTGGGTATGGTCGGCAAATGGGCAATCCATCCGAAACAAATCGCGCTGGCCAATGAGGTTTTCACGCCATCGGACGAACAGGTCAGCGAAGCGCGCGAAATTCTTGCCGCGATGGAGACAGCAAAGGCCAATGGTGAGGGAGCTACCGTTTACAAAGGCCGCCTGGTGGATATCGCATCTATCAAACAGGCTGAGGTCATCGTCACACAATACGAGATGATCAACAGCTGACACACAAAAGGCCGCCCTTCGCAAACAAGGGCGGCCTTTTTGATTCAATTCAACGGCAGATAAATTTCGGTCAATAGGTCTTCTGGCGCAGTATCAGTCGGATCGTTGAGATAGACCTCCATAGCTGGCGCGTCGCGTGGTTCCTCGCCACTTTGAGGCAGCCAAGCACCGTAGAGATAGTCATAGGCTGCCTTCAAACCAGCATATGGCCCCTGATAGGTCAGCACTGCCACCTTACCTTCTGCGATCGTCAGGTCTTCCATGTCGCCCGGCATGTCAAATTCCGACCCGACAAGAATTCCAGCATAGCTTCGCAGGTCCGCCTCCGGCACAGCGTTCGGATCATCGTAGTAAATTCCCGCCATGCCGCGGGCGTGCGGCCAAAGCCCTCGCGATGAGAACATCGAGCTCACAGCTTCAAACTTTTTGCCTATCTCGATATACGGGCCAGTGTGGGCCAAAGCTGCCAGGCGACCTTTCGGCTGCGTTCTGATTTCTACCGGATACATTGCATCATCTCCTCTTTGGGGTTCCATTTGCGGGGACAGCAAGGCCCCGCGTGTTCGAAACGCAACCGGCGTGAGGGTGAACACCTCCCGAAAAGTACGCGTGAAACTTCGCACGTTGTCATACCCGCACCGCTTGGCCACTTCGGCTATCGACCAGTCCTTCTGGATGAGCCAGCACGCCGCCCGATGCATCCGAATACGTCGCACAGCGCCAGCACAAGTCTCGCCGGTCATGCCGTGAAACACGCGGTGCCAATGAAACCGGCTCATCGCCGCAACGTCGGCCAGAGCATCAAGCGAAAGATCCCCTGCAGGGTTGTCGTGAATATACTCTTTCACGCGCAGCAAGCGAGCTTCATAGGGGTTTGCCATTCTCTACTCCGTTACGTCTCACTGTTAGGTCTAGCGTAGCTCATTCTCACAAATCTTGCTGAGTTGCATCTAGCGTCAAGCATGGTCATATAACGCCCAAGCAACGAGGAGCGCGTAAATGTCCAACTACCTTGAGTTCGAGAAAGCCTTGGCCGAAATCGAAGGCAAAGCCGAAGAATTGCGCGCAATGGCACGCGACAACGAGGAAATGGACATAGAGAAAGAGGCGACCGCGCTGGATAAGAAAGCGGCAGACCTGCTGAAGGACTTGTACAAAGATCTGACGCCATGGCGCAAATGCTTGGTCGCGCGCCATCCCAACCGGCCTCATTGCAAAGACTACATCGAGGCCCTGTTTGACGAATACACGCCGCTGGCTGGGGACCGAAACTTTGCGGATGATCACGCCGTCATGGGCGGTCTAGCCAGATTGGGTGATCGGTCCGTCGTGGTCATCGGCCACGAAAAAGGCAACGATACCAAAACCCGGATCGAGCGCAATTTCGGCATGGCCCGCCCCGAGGGCTACCGCAAAGCCATCCGTCTGATGGACCTCGCGCATCGCTTCGGACTTCCCGTTGTCACACTAGTAGACACACCCGGCGCATATCCTGGCAAAGGTGCTGAGGAACGCGGTCAATCCGAGGCGATCGCCCGGTCAACACAGAAGTGCTTGGAAATTGGCGTGCCATTGGTCTCGGTGATTATTGGCGAGGGTGGCTCTGGCGGGGCTGTCGCGTTTGCAACCGCCAATCGTGTGGCGATGCTGGAACATTCGATCTACTCGGTGATCAGCCCTGAAGGCTGCGCGTCCATTCTTTGGAAAGATGCCGAAAAAATGCGCGAAGCCGCTGAAGCGTTGCGCCTCACCGCGCAAGATCTCAAGAACCTCGGCGTATGCGACCGTATCATTGCGGAGCCTGTAGGCGGCGCGCAACGTGACGCGAAAGCTGCGATTGCAAGCGTTGGTACAGCACTCGGCGAGATGATTGATGACCTGTCAAAACTGACTGCTGAAGAGTTGATCAAGGATCGCCGCAAGAAGTATCTGGACCTTGGCTCCAAGGGGCTGGCGGCCTAGTCGGCACCAGCTACCACATAGTGTCTTTCGCTCGGTCGCCCCAAGCGGAGTCGTATTCCTTGCCGTCAAACCCTGCCTTCATCTCTGCCAGCATGTCGCCAACTGTCGGCAAATCGACGTTCGGGCTTTGCCCGCCCCATAGATCCGCCCGCATCAATGCGCGCGCGCACTGGGAATAGACCTCACTAATCTTTACCACGATGACGGAGCGGGGCTGACGCCCTTTGTCACTAAAGCGCGCGCATAGCGCCTCGTCAAAAGTGATCTTCGCCTCACCATTCACGCGCACCACGTTGTTCGAGCCGGGAACCATGAACATCAGGGCGATGCGAGAATCGCGCACGATGTTTCGCAAACTGTCCATTCGATTGTTCCCCCGCCAATCCGGCAGCGCTAGCAAAGTGTCGTCCAACTCCAAAGCAACAGGACCATCATCGCCACGCGGCGACCCGTCCACGCCTTCGGGGCCAACTGTCGTCAGCACGCAGAACCGCGACGCCATGATCCATTTGCGGTAGCTCGGGGTCAGCCGATCCGCCACCTTGATCAGCGACGCCTCTCCAGGAATTCCATAGACCGCCTCTAGTTCGGCAACATCCTCGACGTAGTCCATCTAGGTCTCCTTGGGCTGAAACCCCGCCTCTAAAAGCAGTCTGTCGGAGGCCGTTTCAACCTCCGCCTCCAACTTCGCGAGAAACTCCTCTTTTGGCAGACCCGGCGCGATTGGCTCCAAAAACTCTACTACAGCTACACCAGGCTTACGGAAAACGCCCCGTCGTGGCCAAAACACGCCTGCATTGGTGGCCACTGGATAACATGTCTGTCCCATTTGTTCGTAAAGGACCGCTGTGCCGATCTTATAGGGCCGTTTCACACCAGGCGCCAAACGCGTACCTTGGGAGTAGATGACCAATTGCCCTGGCAGCTTATCGCCCTTTTCAACATCCGCCAGCATCTTGGCGATCGCCGCGCCCCGCTTACCGCGGTTCACTGGAATACAACCAATGCGGTAAGCGTATTGCCCCAATACGGGAGCATAAAGCAGGATCGCCTTCATGATGAACTTCCCATGCGGGATCGCGTCAAAAATCATAATGATATCAAGGAAGGACTGGTGCTTGGCTGCGACAAGAACTTCTCCGGTCGGGGGGGTGCCACGCACTTCGCTATGTAGACCAACCATCCACCGAGCCGTCCATTTCACATAGCGGCAATAGGCATGACAGGCCGCAACAGCACCGTGCGGGCTAACGATTGCCCACGGTAAGTAGATAAGCGCATAGGTCGGCATGGCGACGTACATGGAAAAGTTGAAAACCAGTGATCGAACCCACTGCACTGCGTATTTCATGGTCACGTCACCTCGTTCAATGTCCGCAAAGCCGCGCTCCGTGTAGCCGCGAAGGACACCAAAGCGGCCAGCGGTGGAATGGTCAACGGCCAAAGCCATTGGATCCCCTGAAAACCCAGTCCGGTTAAAAACGCCCCTTCATCGGCGGCGCTTGGCAACAACGCAACTGCGATGCCACCTGCAATCGTTCCGATGGTAGCCCCAACCAATGCACGGATGGTAAAGCGACGCACAAACGCGCGGGCAATATAAACATCACGGGCACCAACCAGTCGCGTCACCCGGATAACCTGCGCATTCGCGGCAAGCGCTGCTCGGGCGGCTAGAGTAATCATCGCAGCCGTCGACAAGGCAAGTAACCCAATCGCGATCCACCCAAGCCCCCGAAGTCTTTTCGCGGCCTCCACCAGAGGTCGTCGCCAGCGTGTGTGATCATCAAGAAACGCACCTGGCGCTTCTCCGGCCAGACGCAACCGCAATCCGGCGGCATCATATCCATTTTCATCTTCGACCACTTCGATAAGCCTAGGGATGGGTAAGTCCTCCAAGGGTAAGTCGGGGCCAAACCACGGCTCCAGCAGCAACATTTGCTCTTCTTCGGACATAATGCGCGAGCGCACCACGCCGGGTGTGGTCCGAAGAACTTCCTGCGCGGCCAGCGTCTGCGCCTCGATTTCTTCGGGCGGAGCAGAGATGCGCACGGTTGATGTCTGGGCAAGCTCGCTCGCCCAGCGCTCTGCCAGACGCCCCGTAGCAAGCGAAAGTGCCAACGCAAACACGGTCAAAAATGCCATTGAACCAGCGGTAAAGGTCGTCAGAGTCGCGGTGAAGCCAGTTGGCGGCACGACGCTATCCGCCGCGCGATCACCAGCAACAAGATCACTTACAGCATCGAAAATCGCGCGGGCTTGCCCAAAAATGCTCACAGATCCGCCCCCGCCAATTGCAAACGACGATCCTTAATCCGAAGTACCCGCGCGGAAACCTGCGCCTTGGCATTTCGGATCAGATTAAGATCGTGCGTTGCGACCAGAACCGATTTTCCCATCTTGTTCAGTTCGATCAGCAACGACATTAGCCGCTGTGACATCTCCCAATCGACGTTTCCTGTTGGCTCGTCTGCCAAAATAACGTCTGGCCCCATAATCACGGCGCGCGCCAAAGCGGCGCGCTGGCGTTCGCCTCCGGACAGCTCCGGCGGCAATTGGTTCTGTTGGTTGGTCAAACCGACCCAACCCATCAAATCAGCAAGGTTCTGTCGCTCGGATTCAACATCCCTGCCCGACACTGTCAGTGGAAGCGCGATGTTGTCAGCAACTGACAGGTGATCCAGAAACTGGCACTCTTGATGGACAACCCCGATACGGCGGCGGGCAAGCGCGATGTCGTCGCGACCCAGAGTGGCTACGTCCTGACCAAACACCTGCACCAGCCCCTTGGAAGCGGCCAATTCCATGTAGCAGAGCTTTAGAAACGTGGACTTACCTGCGCCCGAAGGCCCGGTTAGAAAATGGAAAGAGCCGGGCTGCAACCTCAACGAAATGTCGGTCAACAAATCGCCGCCGCCATAGCTATAGGCTACGTTTTCTAATTCTATCACGGGGACTGCTCCAAATTCGACTGCGCAACAATTACGCCATAGGCAGCAACAGTTGCAATCAATTGGAAACAACAACGCTTGGAATACGCTTTTCCACAGGCTAAGACTTGGTGAGATTTGAGGCGCGTCAAGGCTTTAGGGCGCGAAAGCGGGGTTATCATGCGGCTGGTTTGCCCAAATTGCGATGCGGAATACGAAGTTGATGACAGCTTAATTCCGCTCGAGGGGCGCGACGTGCAATGTTCCAATTGCACGACAACTTGGTTTCAGGCCGGGCCTGAAGCCGGAGAAAGCGCTGTGCCAACTCCTGCTGACGAAGTGGCAGAAGTACCGCCAGAGGATCCCGATCTTGCAACCATCGCTGCCGCTGCCGCCGCCGCAGCGACTCCGACCATTCGCAAACCAACTGTGGACCAAGCCGCGCTGGACGTCATCCATGAGGAAGTTGAGCGCGAGACCTCGACAAGGAAGGCCGAGCTGGGAGGTATCGAGATACAGCCTGATCTGGGCCTTGATGACGGCGAGACTGAAGTCCGCGCCTCAGCTGCGCGCGACCGGATGGCCCGGCGCCGAGGCCTTGACCCACAAGCCGCGACAATCGAAGACAATGACGAGGCCCTAGCGGCCGCTCCGAAGCGTGATGAAGGCCACGCCAAAAAAGAACTCTTCCCCGATATCGAAGAGATCAATTCGACCCTTTCGCCAGAAGCCGCAGAGGCCGAAGCGGAAGCCGCACGACTGGCTGCTGAAGGGGGCGAGCTTGCGCCAAGCAGAAGCAGCGGCTTCAGACTTGGCTTTGGGTTGATGCTGCTGCTCGCGGTGGGCTTACTGGTCCTCTACGTTTACGCGCCGCAACTGGCACAGAAATCACCTTCATGGTCAGGAGCGTTGTCGAGCTACGTTTCAACTGTCGACAGCATGCGGGTCTGGTTGGACACCGCGGCTCAAGGTCTTGTCGAAAAGATCGGCGTAACGCTTAGCGACCAGTCCTGAAGCTAGAACTGATCCAGCAATCGCTTCAGGTAGTCCCGTTCGATTTCAGGACGCTCCTGTTCGCCCGACCTGCGACGGATTTCGTCCAACAATTCACGTGACCTGCGCTGCGCATTCTCGTCCTTCAACATGTTGTCCTCCGAGCCGATCATGCCATCAGAGCCTTGCTCACGCCCTAGCGGGTCACGGTTCTGACGAGAAGCTTGGCCTTGATTTTGGCCTTCTTGACCTTGGCCTTCACGCTGCTCCTGAGCCAGTGCTTCGCCCAAATTGCGCATTCCCTCGCGTAGCGCTTCCATTGCGTCGGATTGAGCGCCTAGTGCCTCCGCGGTTTCGTCGTTGCGCAAGGCGTCTTCGGCACGATCCATCGCCTCTCCGGCGCGATCAAGGGCTTCGCGCGCTGCGTCGCCCTCTTCGGTGCCTTGTCCGGGCAGGCTGCGTTGCTGGCGGTTTAGCTCATTCCGAAGGGCTTGCTGACGATCAGCTAACGAGCGTTCGGACCCTGCGCCATTTTGCTGACCTTCAGCTTGCTGGTTGCCTTCGCCCTGCTGGCCCTCTTGCTCGCCTTGCTGACCGCCCTGTCCGTCGTGGCTCTGGCCGCGACCCTGGCCGCCATTACGACCCTCGTTGCCCTCATTCTCGCCAGCCTGCGCACCTGGATTGAACTGCTCTTGCAGATCACGGAACGCCTCGTCGCTGAGCCCTTGCTGTTCGCGCAGCGTGTCCTGCAGGCCTTCCATCGCTTGCTGCCCCGGACTTTGCTGGCCTTCGCCATTCTGTCCTTGCGTGACCTGCATGTTCTTCATCATTTCCATCAGCTGGTCGAGCAAGGCCTGCGCTTCGGCCATTTGCCCCTCTTCCATCAACCGCTGAATCTCGTCCAGCATCTCCTGCAGTTGGTCGTTGGTGATTTCCTGAGAGTCGCCCTGCGCCTGCTGCTGAGGTTCTCCTTCTTGCCCTTCTTGCGCCAGCTGCTCCATGTATTGCTGCATGGCTTCACTGAGTTCTTGCATCAACTCCGCAATCTCGTCGTCGGTCGCGCCGTCTTTCATTGCATCTGATAGGCGTTCCTGCGCACGCTGGAGCCGCTCCAACGCATCAGACAGGCGGCCATCCTCAAGAAGCGTTGCGGCTTGCCAAAGCATGTCAGCGATTTCCGCCTGCTTGTCGTCATTGATGCCGAACTCTGTCGCCAACTCTAAGCGTGTGATTGCCATGCGTACCGTCAAGTACGCAACTTCGCTGGGAAAGAAGCCCTCGGGGTCGTAAGTTATGGTTCGCAGTACATCGCTAATGCGCGGCGCATTCGATCGTGCCCAGAGCAGATCACGCCGTTGCTCAATTAGAGCCTTTGCAATCGGTTGGAAAAAGCGTCGCCCCGGCAACTCGGCGGCAACCGTGGTTGGGCTGTTCGTCTGTTCCGATGCATCCATAACCGATAGGTCGATTTTGACTGGCAAACCGGCCCAAGGGTGTTCAGACAGGTTTTCGATTAGGCTTTCTGTAAACTCTTCCCGCTGGCCTGAAATTGGCATTGGAAGGTCCAAAACGATGACTTCTCGAGACTCTGGCTCCGCCTCCAATCCGTAGCGCCGATCCACAGCCGCCAAATCCAAAGAAATCGTAGCACTGCCGCGTTCAACTCCGTAATCGTCAGATGCCGTGAAGGGTAGCTCCATTTCGCCATTGATCTGCCGCGATACTTCACCTGACACGGCAACCGATGGCGGTTGGTCAGCTTGTGCAGTGATTTTCCATTCCGCCGCGTCGCCGCCTTCGATCCGGATCACACCGTCTTGTTCAATCACTCTGCTAAATGCTGTTTTAGGGTCCGCGTCTTCCTCTACGCTCCCGCTCACCCCTGAAACTGTTTCGGACAGGGTCAAACTTCCGACCTGACCATAAAGTCGAACCGTAAGGTCGCTGCCCTTTGGCACGGTTAAATCTGATACCTTAACTTCGTTCAGATAAAGGCTGGGTTTGCCGGTGTATGCGGGCGGCTCGATCCAGATTTCCCACGCGGGGCCTGCCGCCACGGCTTGTCCCAAGCCGCCTGATGTCAGATCATCCAAAGACGTTGCCCGCCAAAGACTGCCGAAACCAAGCGTCATGACCAAAAGCAACACCGCCACATAGCGCAAAGCGTAGGGATCTTGCGAAGATACGCGCAAGTCAGGCGAGACAGCCTCAGCCTCGGCCAAGCGGGCTTGCATCCTTGCCTGATGAGCCTTCCAGATCGCTTGCGAAGCTGCGTCACTGCCGCCAAGCGCCTGTGTGTCCAAAGCCGCTGTCACGGGACGCCCGGCCATCGTGAGGTCAATCCGATTCAACGCGTCGGACCATGTCGGGCTGCGATACTTCTTCAGCCCATAGACCAGTGAGGCTAGCGTCGCGGCCCCCGCGACCATCGTGACGCCCCAGAGGGCCTCCGCAGGCATTGCAACGCCAGCAAAGAGCGTCAAAACCACCAAGCTAAGAATAACAACTGTCCAAAAAGGCCAAAACGCCTGCGTAATACGTTCAGCCCACAGACCAACAAGTGTCAGTCGTGTTGGCCACTTTAAGGCAGAAAGGTCTAGCTCGGTGTCAGGCTTGCTCATCCGGTCATCCCATCGGCCCATCGCACCATAGCGTCAGAGCCATTCTGGAATGGTATCTCGATTTATCATCTCGTCAAAGGTAGGACGCTCCCGAATGACGGCGAATTGATCCTCATGTACCAAAACTTCAGGAATAAGCGGCCTTGAGTTGTATTCGGACGCCATTACAGCACCATATGCACCTGCAGAGCGGAACGCGACCAAATCACCGGCTGAGACTGGCGGCATGATCCGTTGTTTTGCAAAGGTGTCGCCACTTTCGCATACAGGACCGACAATATCATACTTCACCTGTTCGACACCTGCCGCAGGCTCGATGACCGGAATGATATCATGATGCGCGCCATACATGGCAGGGCGAATGAGGTCATTCATCGCTGCATCAATAATCATGAAACTACGGTCTTCACCCTCTTTGATGTAGATAACCTCTGACACCAAGAGACCCGCGTTCCCTGCGATCAGTCGTCCGGGTTCGATTTCGATCTCGCATCCAAGATGTCCGACTTTGTCTTTCACGAGTTGGCCGAACTCTTGCGGCAAAGGTGGCGCATCGTTCGAGCGCTCGTAAGGAATTCCCAAGCCACCGCCCAAATCAAGGCGGCGAATATCGTGACCTTCGGCACGAAGAACTTTGGTCAACTCCGCAACTTTCTCGAATGCCTGACCGAAGGGTTCAAGTTGTGTCAGCTGGCTGCCAATATGAACGTCGATGCCAATTACATCTAACCCGGGCAACGCCGCGGCTTCGGCATAAACTTCTTTTGCGCGGGAAATCGGAATACCGAATTTGTTCTCTGATTTGCCTGTTGAAATTTTCTCGTGGGTTTTTGCATCTACGTCTGGATTGACCCGAATGGTCACTGGCGCCACGGCTCCCATGGACGACGCGACGTCGGACAAAACCCGCATCTCCGGCTCGCTCTCGATATTGAATTGGCGGATACCACCTTCAAGCGCGAGACGCATTTCTGCGCGGGTTTTTCCAACTCCGGAGAAAACGATCTTATCGCCCGGAACGCCAACAGCCTTGGCCCGCATGTACTCGCCGCCTGAAACGACGTCCATGCCCGCTCCCAGATCCGCCAGCAGCTTCAACACAGCTTGGTTGGAATTGGCTTTCATGGCGTAGCAGACAAGATGATCCGCCCAGTCCAATGCTTCGTCAAACAAACGGAAATGGCGCGAAAGCGTCGCGCTCGAATAGACATAAAACGGCGCACCCACTTGAGCGGCAATTTCGGAAATTGCGACTTCCTCAGCGTGCAAAACGCCGTCGCGGTAAAGAAAATGATCCATCAGTCGAGTGGCCTTGTGCGCAGAAATAAATAGAGCGGCAAGCCGCAAGAGACACCGATACAGAATGTCGCCGGGATCGCAACCAGAGCCAGCCAATTCCTACGAACTGATACCTCTGCCAAAATCCAGACAGTTAGGGCGAAGGCGGCAATAGTAAGGTCCCAGACCAACCCCGAGGACGCTGCATTGGCGTGCCAAGCATCAACCATCAGGCCGATAGAAAAACCGTTCTCAGAAAACCACTGAACGAAATAATACATCGGGTGGATTGCCCCCCAAATCGCGAGGGCAAGATAGATCATACGCAACACGGACATTGCAGCGGCTCCTGTACCAGTGAGCGGCGATGTAGCCCATTCCCGCACCGCCGGAAAGGTCTCAGGCCCAGCGATAACCCCGCATTTTCCTTATTTTCGCCCAATGGACGGGGCAAACCGTGCAAAAGGGCTTAGGGGGCCGACCGAATGATGAGACACTACCTACTGTTTTCTTTGGCATATTTGGCCTGCGCTGTGGCGTTGGTCTTTGCCTTGCGAGAACAGCCGGGGGTCTTGCTGCAAGGTGCGGTGCAAACATCCCTCTACCTTTTGAGGTCGTTCGCCGAATGGATGCCTATACTCGGAGTGTTTCTGGCGGGGTCGCTTTTCCTGACACGAAAGTTCGGCATCAAGGAGCGAATTCTACCAACCCTTTACGCCTTACTCGGCTGTCTGGCGTTCTCGATGGCGTTTTCTCTGGTTAAGACATCAATCCCTTATATCCAGCCTTTCTACGCCGACCCGCTCTTCGCAGATCTGGATAGGGCACTTCATTTCGGTGTCGATCCGTGGCGCATTACCCACGCGATCGCGGCCTACGTACCGCCCGCTGCCATCGTTATCTTGTACTTTATGGTTTGGTTCCTCCCAGCCGTTTTCCTACCGGTTTTCATAGCCCTGACGGATACTGACAAGGACAGATCGAAACGGTTTATGATCCTTTATGTCGGATCATGGATTGGCTTGGGCAACCTGCTTGCCGTTGTCGGAAGCTCCGCAGGCCCCGTCTATTATGACCGCCTTCTTGGCACTGCGCGGTTTTCCGACCTGACAATCGCACTTGAGAGCAGCGGAATCTCCGCATCGGCTCTTGGACGAGTGCAAGAGAATCTTTGGCAATTCTATTCCGAAGGCGGGCAAAGTCTCGGCTCAGGAATTTCGGCGTTCCCGTCAGTCCATGTAGGTTTGGCCGCAGTCACGCTCCTTTATTTGTGGGAACGCTCACGCCTTCTGGCCCCGTTTGGCGTCGTTTTCGCTGTAATGATTTTATTCTCCTCCGTCTATCATGGCTGGCATTACGCAGTGGACGGTTATGTCTCGATCGCGGTCGTAACAGTCCTCTGGGCTGCGCTGCGGCGACGCAACGTCGCAATTGCCACTTACATTCCTGCTTGATTGAAGGTTTAAAGCTAACAAAGTTGCGAACCCGCCCCCACGGGGCGTTGCGAGAGGAATTGAGACATGGCCGAGATTGAACGCGAAAGCATGGAATATGATGTGGTTATCGTGGGGGCCGGCCCAGCCGGACTTAGCGCAGCCATCCGCCTGAAGCAGCTCGACGCTGACATCAATGTCGTTGTCTTGGAAAAAGGCTCCGAAGTCGGCGCGCATATCCTGTCTGGTGCGGTCCTTGATCCCTCGGGCCTTGACTCGCTGCTGCCGGATTGGCGCACGATGGACGCCCCGATCAAAGTGCCGGTGAAATCCGACAACTTCTACATGCTCGGCGAGGCCGGTCAGGTGCGCATCCCGAACTTCGTGATGCCGCCACTTATGAACAACCACGGCAACTATATTGTCTCCATGGCTAATGTTTGCCGCTGGATGGCCGAGTTAGCCGAAGGCATGGGTGTCGAAATATTCCCCGGCATGGCCTGCTCTGACATCGTCTACGGCGACAATGGAGAAGTGAAGGGTGTTATAGCTGGCGTATTTGGTCTGGAAGCAGACGGCTCCTACGGCGAAAACACAGAGCCGGGGATGGAACTTCATGGCAAATACGTCTTCCTGTCGGAAGGCGTTCGCGGATCGCTCTCCAAACAAGTGATCGAAAAATACGATCTCGCGAAAGGCGCAAGCCCACAGAAATACGGTCTCGGTATGAAAGAGATCTGGGAAATCGACCCAGCCAAGCACAAAGAAGGCACTGTGACCCACACAATGGGCTGGCCTTTGGGGAGCAATGCAGGCGGCGGGTCGTTCATTTACCACCTCGACAACAATCAAGTCTATGTAGGGTTCGTGGTGCATCTGAACTACGAGAACCCGTATCTGTTCCCTTACATGGAATTCCAGCGTTTCAAGCACCACCCGATGGTTGCAGATCTGCTGGAAGGCGGCAAACGAGTGGCTTACGGTGCGCGGGCAATTACTGAGGGCGGCTGGCAGTCACTGCCCAAGACCGCTTTCCCGGGCGGTGCGTTGCTGGGCTGCTCCGCGGGAATGGTCAACGTCCCGAGGATCAAGGGCAACCACAACGCAATGCTGTCCGGCAAAGCCGCAGCCGAAGCTGCATTTGAGGCTATCGGCGCAGGCCGCTCTGGCGATACATTGGACGGCTACGACACCGAAGTGCGCACTGGCGCGATTGGCAAAGACCTGAAACGCGTGCGCAACGTAAAGCCACTGTGGTCGAACTATGGTTTGACTGCCTCCTTGGCCATCGGCGGCGCCGATATGTGGTGCAACAACATCTTTGGCACGTCTCCGCTGAACCTCAAGCATGGCAAGTCGGACGCGGAAGCTACGGGAAAGGCAGCCGATTTCAAGGAAATCGACTACCCCAAGCCAGACGGCAAGCTGTCCTTCGACCGGTTAACCAACGTCGCCTTTGCCGCGACCAACCACGAGGAAAGCCAACCGTCACACCTGAAGCTGAAAGACGAGAGCATCCCGATTGGTGTTAACCTGCCCGTCTATGCAGAACCTGCGCAGCGCTATTGCCCTGCAGGTGTTTACGAAGTGGTCGACAACAACTTTGTCATCAACTTCCAAAACTGCGTTCACTGCAAAACCTGCGACATCAAAGACCCGTCGCAAAATATTGTGTGGACGACGCCTCAAGGCGGTGACGGGCCTAACTACCCCAATATGTAACGCAGAATTGGCGCGGCGGGCTTTCCCCCGCGCTATTGTTACCAAACGGCACATGGACAACCTGAGTCGGTGGACCTAGTTTCCTTCTGTGACGTTAGAAGAATTGGGCCCGACTATTATGACATCGACCACTCTCCGCAATTGCGCGACTGCGCTGCTGCTTTCGTTCGCGGCAGGAACGGCACCAGGATGGGCCGCGCAAAATGGTCTTGCTGGCCCCTACCTTGCAGCGCGACAAGCGACCATATCCTTCGATTACACCGAAGCGGCGCTCTACTACCGCCGCGCAATCATCGCAGAACCGACGAACCTTCCATTGAAGGAAAGCGCAATCATTGCGCTGATTGGTCAGGGAGACATTGCTGGCGCGGCTGAAGTCGCGACGGAACATGAAAAATCCGGCGGCAGAAACCAAATCGTTGATCTGGTGCTGGATACGGTTTCAGTAGCCGAGGGTGAATTTGATCGCGCATCAGAAGAAAGCCCCGAGACAACTGGCCTTGCCCCCCTTTTGGGCGGCCTGACGCGGGCGTGGGCTCTTCTTGGGCAAGGCAAAATGTCCGACGCCACTGATGCCTTTGACGCAGTCGCGAAAACTGAAGATTTTGCATCCTTCGCCTATTATCACAATGCTTTGGCGCTTGCTTCTGTCGGTGACTTTGAAGGGGCGGATCAAATCCTGTCCGGCGAGAAACACGGTCCCCTGATCTTAAGCGCGCGCGGCATCGAAGCGCATGCACAAATTCTTGCACAGCTTGACCGACAATCTGACGCGATTGAGTTGCTGAATGCTACAACTGCGAACGGGTTCAGCGCCGAGCTCGAAGCCCTGAAAGAGCGCCTCGAAGCACGTGAAACGGTTGAATACGACTTCGTCACCAACGCAAGCGAAGGCGTGGCTGAGGTCTATTTCAATCTGTCTTCGGTGCTTGTTGGCCGCACCGCGCCAGAGCATGTCTTGCTATATGTCCGCATGGCGCAATTCATTCGTCCAAACCACGCCCCCGCGGTTTTGATGGCTGCCCAAATTCTTGAGGACATGGGTCAGTTTGACCTGGCGACGGACGCTTATGCGTCACTTGATGCCGACTCCCCTGCATACGTACTGGCCGAGATCGGTCGGGCGAACGCGTTGTATTCGGACGACCGCAAAGACGCCTCAGTCGAAGTTCTGACCGCCCTGTCAAAATCTCGTGGCGATATCGCCTTGGTTCATTCAACCCTTGGCGACATGCTCAGCCGGACCGAGAAGAACGAAGCCGCGATTGAAGCATATTCACGTGCGCTAGATATCAACGGGATCGGCAACCGCTCCAACTGGCGTATTTTCTACGCGCGCGGCATCGTTCGAGAGCGCATGGATGACTTCACAGGGATGGAATTGGATTTCCGCAAAGCGCTTGAGCTGTCCCCTAATCAGCCGGACATTCTGAACTACCTTGGCTACTCGCTGGTCGAGCAGCGTATCAAGCTCGACGAAGCATTGGGGATGATTCAGACAGCCGTAAAAGAAAGCCCCGAAAGCGGATATATTACCGACAGTCTTGGCTGGATCTTCTATCGTCTCGGGCGTTTCGAAGAGGCCGTTGCACCTATGGAAAAGGCAGTTGAACTGCTACCTGTAGATCCAATTGTAAACGACCACCTTGGAGACGTGTATTGGATGGTTGGCCGAGAGAGGGAAGCCGAATTCCAATGGAAGCGTGCCCTTTCGTTCGAGCCGGAGGAAGCGGAAGCCGAGCGCATTCGCGACAAGCTGGCACGGGGCCTGACCGTCGTGCTTGAGGAAGAAGCCAGCGCTGGAACGACACAAACCGCCAACGAATGATGCTGGAAGAATTTGCGCGAGCGAAGGTCAACCTGACGCTACATATCACTGGGCAACGCGAAAATGGCTATCATATGCTCGATAGCTTGGTGATGTTCGCATCCACCGGAGATATTCTTAGCTTCGACCACGCTACTGACCTGTCCCTCAGGATTGACGGCCCAGAAGCCCGAGCGCTTCCCGTCGAAAACAACTCGATCCTGTCAGCTGCGCACAACCTTGATTCCACCAAAGGCGCAAGTATCAGGCTGACCAAACACTTGCCGGTCTCATCTGGGATCGGTGGCGGAAGTGCGGACGCTGCAGCTGCTTACCGTGGCCTGTCAAAGCTCTGGAACTTACCTGAGCCACCACTCTCACAGGATTTTTGCGCAAGAATTTCGCGGATAGGCGCCGACGTGCCAGTGTGTGTTTTCTCAAGAACGACGCGCATGTCGGGAATTGGGGAGCGCCTTGAGTTCTTGACGCATCTTCCCATGCTCCATGCAGTTTTAGTAAATCCCCGAGTTGCAGTGTCGACACAGGCCGTGTTCAAAACCGTCACGAATAAGTCCAACCCAGCAATGGGTGAGCTTCCATCGTTTTTTTCGGGCCAGGCGTCGTTCATAAGTTGGCTTAGTCAGAATCGAAACGACATGCAGTCAGCGGCGATGTCGTTGGAACCTGCAATCTCGGACACTTTGAATGCAATCTCGAGCTCGCATGCGTGCCAGCTTGCCCGTATGTCAGGCTCTGGCGCAACGTGTTTTGGGATTTATCCAGATGCGGGCGCAGCAGAAAATGCGGCATCTCAGATCAGCGGGAAGCACTCGGACTGGTGGGTGCAATCCTGCACTCTGGGCGCCTAATTCAGGCGCGACACGACATAGTCAGCCAAGTCATGAAGCATATCCGTCAGATCCCCTTTGGGTGCTGACCGAAGCGCCTGCTTTGCAACGTCCGACCAAGCAAGCGCATCTTCGCGAGCCCGATCCAAAGCATCATGCTGATCTAGCAAATGCAGAGCTTGTTCCAGATCTCCGTCCCTTTGCTTGCCCTTTTCAATCGTGCGCACCCAGAACTCTCGGTCGACGTCTCCGCCAGCAGCGATCGCTTTGATCAATGGCAATGTCAGCTTCCGCTCCCGGAAATCATCGCCGACATTCTTGCCTGTCTTGGTCGCGTCACCAGCGAAGTCCAGAATGTCGTCAGCGATCTGGAAACTTACCCCCAGTGCATCTCCATACGTATATAAGGCTTGAACAACTTCTGCTGGGGCATCCGCGATCATCCCACCGACTTTAGTTGCCGCCGAGAACAAGGCAGCCGTCTTTCCGCGCACGACTTGCAAATAAATCTCTTCTGTCGTCGATAGATTTTGCGCTGCGGTCAGTTGCAAAACCTCGCCTTCCGCGATGACAGCAGAAGCGTTCGACAGAACTTTCAGCACGTCCAAGCGCCCTGTCTCGGTCATCAGTTGGAATGAACGGGCAAAGAGGTAGTCCCCCACCAACACAGACGATTTGTTATCCCAAAGTAGATTTGCAGCAGGTCGGCCGCGACGCTGCTCGCTGCCGTCAACGACGTCATCGTGCAACAGAGTAGCGGTGTGAATAAACTCAACGGTTGCAGCAAGGTGGACATGGTAAGGCCCATCGTAGCGGCACAGCCGGGCGGCCGCCAAAGTGAGCATTGGGCGCAACCGTTTTCCTCCGGCCTCAACCAAATGCGCGGTCACTTCTGGAATGCGCGGCGCATGCTCTGATGCCATCCTGTCGCGGATCATTGCGCCAACAGCGTCAAGGTCTTCGGCGAGAGCCGCCTGAAGGCGATCGTGGGGCTTAACAGAGGGGTAATCCAAACTCATCTTCGCGATCTGCCTCGTCTCTCGACAAACGTGCTGGGCTGTCGTTAACTCTATCACATGAAAGAGCTTTTGCGCAGCAACGATCCAACCATCATCGCCTTCTCTAAAGCCCTGCTATCCGGGGAAGATATAGGCGTGTTCGAAATGGACGTCCATATGAGTGTTCTTGAAGGGTCCGTTGGCATATTGCCGCGCCGCCTTATGGTGCGCGAGCAAGACTTGTTCATGGCGCGCGCAATTCTGCGTGATAACAAAATTTCCATCGACGGCTGACGGCCTATGGGCTTCGCGCAAGATGAGCTGACGCACGACGCATTCCTTGGTGGAAAGCTCCATCTGTGGCAGCCCCGCAAGGGCTACCGCGCGGCCACTGATCCTGTCCTCCTTGCAGCCTCTTGCCCTGCCAAGCCGGGCCAGACTGTGCTTGAGCTTGGATGCGGTGTGGGCACCGCGTCGCTTTGCTTGCACACAAGGGTGCCGGTCAAATTGACCGGTATTGAGCTTCAATCGGCGTATGCTGCTCTCGCACGCCGAAATTCTGCCGAAGTCGGAACAAGCATGGACGTGATCGAGGCCGACCTTGCACACCTACCCGCAGATATCCGAGCACGTAGCTTCGATCATGTTCTGCTGAATCCCCCCTATTATGGACCAGGCACGGCTTCACCTGACCAAGGTCGGGATACTGCGCTTAGGGAGCAGACCCCGCTCGCTGCTTGGATCGACGCAGCACTGCGCCGCGCGGGCCCAAAGGGATGCGTGACCGTGATTCACTTGGCTGAGCGGGTGGGAGACTTGATCGAATTGCTCAATTCTCGGGCAGGGCTTATCGAAATCAAACCCATTGCTTCACGGGCCGGCAAGCCCGCTCGGCGTGTGTTGCTGCGGGCGCATAAAGGGCGCGCAGCAAGAAGCATATTGCATAATCCCTTGGTGTTACACGATGGAGCCACGCATCTCTCAGACGGGGATGACTACTCCGAGGAGGCAACCAGAATCCTGCGCCATGGGTGTTCACTAGATTTTTAGAAACTATCGCCGCATCGCCGCGACGCATTTGCGTGACTTGCGCGAAAAGTTGTGCTGCAATGAAAGTCTAACCACACAAACAGGAGGTATGCCCATGACAATCAGTTCTCACCTTTCGGAGCTGAAACGCAAACACGAGGTATTGTCCCAACGCGTGGAAGAGGCCCAGAAAAGCCCAAGCTCTGATGATCTGACAGTTGTAGAGCTGAAAAAGCAGAAACTGCGCCTTAAGGAGGAAATCTCCAAATACGCAAACTAGAGTTTTCGTGAGCCAAGCGCGGCTAGCCCTGCACCGGCTGTAATTAAAACTGCAGCCAGCAGCAAACCAGCCGTTGCTTGGGCATATCCGGTTGCGATTAATATGCATGTCGACAGCAACGGCGCAGCATAGGATGCTGCGCCTAAGAGTTGTATGTCGCCTTTTTTTACCCCAACATCCCACAAATAGAACGCAAGCCCGACAGGTCCGAGGCCAAGGCCGATGACCGAGAGCCAGTTGGCCGTGCCACTGGGGCGAACGGTTTCTTCGAGTAGCAAATGTGCGACACCCGAGAGGCCTGCTGCGGCAAGACAGAAATAGGCGACAACTTCCGTAGGAACGTCATTGAAGCGTCGTGAAAGAACCGAATACCCCGACCAGGTAAGCGCACAAAGGGCGGCTAGGACATACCCGACAGCATAATCCCACTGAAACTCTGTTCCGCCGCCACCGACAATGAGACCAGCGCCAGCGAAAGAAACCAAGGCACCCAGAACATGCAGCGCACGCAGACGTTCGCCGGGAAGCAATCCTGAAAACAGCACAATCAACAGCGGCCAAAGATAAGCGATCAACCCAGCCTCGGCCGCCGGGGCCATACGCAATGCCGAGAAGTACAATGCGTGATAGCCGAACAATCCTCCAACACCCAGAATCCAAACCACTAAAGGTGTCTGTGCCATTGATGCCAAGACCTGTCCCTTGCGTAGAGAATACCCCAAACCAATTGCGCCACCCAAAGCGAACGTCATGGCGCTAAGCTGAAAAGGGGGAATTGGCGATGATCCGACGGTTAAGAGCGCGAGCATCGACCACAACATGACGGCTCCGAAGCCAATGAGAGTTGCCGAAGACTTAGTCATCGACCGTCACTGGCAGGAACTCCAGCGCTTGCGCAGAAAGCTCCATCCCTTCCATCTCTCGCACGACCCATTCAATGAACCGCGCAACCTGAGGGCGTGTTTCATGCCCCTTCGGGCAGACAACACGGTAGCTTGCACCTGTCGGCAGCGCGCGTTTTACCGGCATCACTAGACGGCCGTCACGCAAATACGATTCCGTTAAAGATAACCGGCCTAACACCACCCCACCGCTTGCCAAAGCTGCGTCAACAGCGTGATCAGCCTGCGAAAACCGAGGACCATGTTCATCGATTGCGTCCACTCCGGCCGCAGCGAAATACCGGTTCCAGTTTACGGGCGGCTTTAGAAAGCCGATATCCTCTTGGTGAAGTAGCGTCTGGTTCCGCAAATCAGATATGACTTTCACCTTTGCAGCAAGCTCGGGCGCCATCATTGGGGCCACCCATTCATCAATCAGTGTTCGCGAGTACAACGCATCATCAAAATCCTGCCCAAATCGAATGGCCACATCCACATCGTCCCGCGCGAAATCCACAAGCCGCAAACCTGCTGAAAAGCGTAACTCGATCTCTGGGTATTCTCTTGCAAAACTGAACAAACGAGGTGCCAGCCATTTCGCGGTGAACGCTGGCCCCGCTGTAACGGTCAATGTCGCACTGTCCAATCGGCGCTTCACCGCGCGCCACGCCGACTGCAGCGCGCCGAAGCCATCCGACACCCCGGGGGCAAGCAACTCGCCCTCCTCCGTCAGTTCTACAGCGCGGTTCAGCCTTCGAAAGACCGCCACACCCAAGTGTTCCTCCAGCGATTTGATCTGAAAGCTGAGCGCAGCCGGAGTAACATTGAGCTCATCCGCTGCGCGCGCAAAACTAAGGTGCCGCGCTGCGGCCTCGAACGCTCTAAGCGCTGTGAGTGGTGGAAGTCGATCCGTCATTCCACACAAGTATATCTTAACTGAAGCGGTGAAAAGTCTCGTTTGTTCTTCTCATTTCTGAAAGCGATAACAGATTCAGTTCAAAAATTCATGTTCACGAGAGGAACAGCTCATGATCGAGACAAAACTCAGCCCGCGCATAATCGATGCGCATGCGCGTGCCCATCAAGAGCGCGCCGACGCCTTTGCACGCATTCTGCACAGCATCCCAAAATTCGTCGCCTCCATTCGGATACGGTGATATCGACCCATCCCTAGACGAAAAAAGGGGCCGGCGCTTCACGGCGCCAGCCCCCACTAACTTCGTTAACCTCGCGAGGTCAGGCCATGTACTGACCGCCATTGGCCGAAATTGTCGAACCTGTCACGAAACCAGCATCGTCCGAAGCAAGGAAGACCACAGCGCGCGCAATTTCCTCAGGTTCGCCTAAACGGCCAACCGGAATCTGCGGCAGGATAACTTCATTCATCACTTTCTCCGGGATCGTGCTCATCATCTCAGTGTTGATGTAACCGGGGCAGATCACGTTTACAGTGATGCCGGCACGAGCGCCTTCCTGCGCCAACGCCTTGGTAAAGCCGATGTCGCCAGCCTTGGCAGC
This sequence comes from Litoreibacter janthinus, assembly GCF_900111945.1. Lineage (NCBI taxonomy): Bacteria > Pseudomonadati > Pseudomonadota > Alphaproteobacteria > Rhodobacterales > Roseobacteraceae > Litoreibacter > Litoreibacter janthinus. Next base: position 70,589 of record NZ_FOYO01000001.1, read on the forward strand.
GGCGTAGTTCGTCTGAGCAAACTGACCCTTTTGCCCGTTGATAGAGCTGATAGTGATGATGCGGCCGAACTTCCGCTCACGCATGCCAGGCCAGACCGGATGGGTCATGTTGAAGACGCCGGAAAGGTTGGTGTTCATGACTTCGGACCATTGCTGTGGCGTCATTTTGTGGAATGGCGCGTCGCGGGTGATGCCTGCATTGTTCACCAGTACTTCGACTGGGCCAAGGTCGGCCTCGACCTGCGCAATACCTGCAGAACAGGCCTCATAGTCCGCCACATCCCACTTGTATGTTTTAATGCCAGTCTCGGCCGTAAATGCAGCAGCCTTCTCGTCGTTACCTGCGTAGGTCGCCGCTACAGAGTATCCTGCGGCTTGAAGTGCCTTAGAAATGGCAGCGCCAATTCCGCGCGATCCTCCGGTAACAAGTGCAACTCGGGACATATGATTCCTCCTCAATAAGGTTGTAATATTCTGTCTAAATCAGTTTAGGTTGCGCAATTTTCATGCGCAACCCTGATCGCAATATCAATCGCGCTCAACGCAAACTGCCACACCCATGCCACCGCCAATACACAGCGTGGCCAAGCCGCGCTTCGCATCACGTCGCTGCATCTCAAACAAGAGGGTGTTGAGGACGCGGCAGCCAGAAGCGCCAATCGGGTGACCGATTGCAATAGCACCGCCATTGACGTTAACGATCGCTGGATCCCAGCCCATGTCCTTGTTCACAGCACATGCCTGAGCCGCGAAAGCCTCGTTGGCTTCAACCAAATCGAGGTCAGAGACTTTCCAACCAGCTTTCTCAAGAGCCTTGCGAGACGCATAGATCGGCCCAACGCCCATGATGGATGGGTCCAGACCAGCGGTTGCGTAGCTTGCGATGCGTGCAAGAGGTTGCACGCCGCGCTTCTCAGCGTCGTCCGCGCTCATCAGCAATGTGGCGGCAGCACCGTCATTCAGACCAGACGCGTTCGCAGCTGTGACCGAACCGTCTTTGGTGAAAGCTGGGCGCAGTTTGGCCATAGCGTCCATCGTTGCCCCGTGACGAATGTACTCGTCCTGATCAACCGTCACATCGCCCTTTCGAGTACTGATTGTGAACGCTGCAATCTCGTCAGCAAATTTACCAGCTTTCTGCGCGGCTTCGGCTTTGTTTTGCGAAGCAACGGCGAACTCGTCCTGCATCTCACGGCTGATCTGCCATTGATCCGCAACATTTTCTGCCGTTTGACCCATGTGATAGCCGTTAAATGCATCCCACAGACCATCTCGGATCATACTGTCGATGTACTTCATGTCGCCCATCTTTTGGCCTTGACGCAGGTTCGCGACATGGGGGCTCATGGACATGTTTTCTTGACCGCCAGCAATCACGACAGAGGCGTCGCCAAGCATGATGTGCTGTGCACCCAGCGCGACGGCACGAAGACCGGAACCACAGACTTGGTTGATGCTCCAGGCCGACGCCTCTTTCGGCAAACCTGCGTTGATATGCGCCTGACGGGCCGGGTTCTGACCTTGGCCTGCCGTAAGAACCTGACCAAGAATGGTTTCGGACACCTCTGCCTTATCGACGCCTGCCCGTTCGACTACAGCTTCGATCACAGCGGCGCCAAGATCATGAGCTGGGGTATTTGAGAAAGAGCCGAGGAAGCTGCCTACAGCAGTTCGGGCGGCAGAAGCGATTACGACGTTGGTCATGGACTTTCCTTTCCTGTAGCCGGCGCGTCTCTGTTTCCCAGAGCGCTGGATATCACCGGCTGAATATAGCGAAGCGTTTAGCTGGCTTACGTAGGGTATACAAATAGACAGGGTGTCTCACATGGCCATCAGACGCAAGAAGTTGCGACGTCTGCGCTGGGGCAAACGAGTGCTAGCCGAAATGCGCCAAACCTTGCTGGCCAGCCCCCACGAGCCACGGCTTGGATACTGATGGCACGCCGAAGAGATATCCTTGAAGGCAATCAACCCCAATTTGGGCAAGATATTCAGCCTCTTGCGGGTGCTCGATACCTTCGGCAACGGTGAACATATCAAACTGATTTGCGATCGAGACCAACGCTGTCATCAGGACCTGATTGTCTGCATCTTCGTCGATATTTCGAGCAAAGCTGGTATCAATTTTTACAAGGTCGAAATAGAAATCCTTGAAGTGTCGAAACGCCGTATAACCTGCACCGAAGTCATCCAACGCGAAGGAAATACCGCGCCTCTGCATGCGAGTCATGAAATCTGACACTAAGTCAGGCATTAGCAGAGCCGATGATTCGGTGATCTCTATGATCAACCGCTCCCCGATTGTGGGGTCACGCAACAACCCTCGTTCAAGAGCCGTTTCCCATTCAGGATTCCCGATAGAACGTGGTGACATATTGATCGACAGCCGAAGGCGTGGCTCAGCTGCAAGGCTCGCCAAGCCCAATTCAACCGCAAGGCAATCGATCATGCGCCCCTCGTTACGAGGCTCAATTGTGTCAATGAAGTCCCTGGCAGGGATTATCCGTCCCGTTTCATCAAGAACCCGGATCAGCCCTTCATAAAACGCAACGCGCCTCATATCCCCACTCCTGACGACTGGCTGATAAGCGAGCAGCACATCCTTTTTACGCAATGCGGAGCGCACCATATCCAAAACGTGAGCGTCCCGCTGAGCGACTGCAGCAGACAAAGGGCTATCCTCGGATGATGGGTCGAGTGGCATTATCTATTCTGCATTGAGTTCTGACCCGCAACTGGTAGGCGCTCTGGACTTAAATGCAGGTTAATGTTCCAATTTTGTTCTATTTGAGCTAAACTTTTAATTGGATTGTTAAAGCGATGAATACGGTGGCAAATGTATGAATGATCGGTGTGGGTGGTGCGGTTCAGAAGAAATTTATGTCAATTATCACGACACAGAATGGGGTGTTCCGGAATACGATAGCCGGGCGCTATGGGAAAAGCTCGTTCTGGATGGCTTTCAGGCCGGATTGAGTTGGATCACCATCTTGAAGAAACGAGAGGCCTTCCGCGAAGCCTTCGAGGGGTTTGACCCCAACATCATCGCTGGATGGGACGATACTGACGTGGAGCGCCTTTTGAAAAATGCAGGCATTGTGCGGCATCGCGGAAAGATCGCAGCAACGATCGGCAACGCCCGTGCGTGGCAAAAGATTGAGCAGCGCGAAGGTTTTGATACCTTCCTTTGGAAGTACTTCGATGGAGAGCCGCTACAGAACCAGTTTCTGACGCTCCAAGACGTGCCAGCCTTCACGCCCCTGAGCACGCAGATTTCAAAGGATCTGAAGAAAGAAGGGTTTCGCTTCTGCGGCCCTACGATCGTCTATGCGTTTGCACAGGCGTGTGGATTGATCAACGATCACCTAATAAACTGCCCACGCCACGAGGCCGTCAAAAAACTCGCGCGTTAGGAGCCCCAAGGGCCGTGGAACGCGCCTTCCTGATCTACTCGCTCAAAGCTGTGTGCGCCGAAAAAGTCCCGTTGCGCTTGGATCATGTTTGCGGTTGATCGCGCCGTCCGCATAGCGTCGTAGTAGCCAAGCCCTGCCGCAAGAGCCGGCACCTGCAAACCATGCGACAATGCGGTCGCCACGACTTTACGAAGTGCAGGCGCATTCTCTTTGATCATATCAGCGAAGTATGGCGCAAACATCAGGTTGTCCTGTGGCGCCGCCGTCAAGGCATCGGCCATATCGTTGAGCATAGTGGAGCGGATGATACAGCCCTCTCGCCAAACACGCGCGATGTCCGGCATCGGGAGGTCCCACTTGAACTCAGCGCTTGCGGAATTGAGTAGGTGGAAGCCTTGTGCGTAGCACATGATCTTGCCAGCGATCAACGCCTTCTCCAGTTCGTCCAGGCTCAACGCCCCGTCAGCAAGCACCGTCGGCGCAGCGCCAAAAGTCGCTTCGCCGCGCGCGCGCTCTGCCTTGATTGCGGACAGGTTACGCGCAGCAACAGCGGCTTCAATGACAGGCACAGGTGCGCCAAGATGCTGCGCTTCGATCACAGTCCACCGCCCTGTCCCTTTTTGGCCAGCGCGGTCAAGAATTATGTCGAGCACAGCATTGCCCGTCGCATCATCAGTTGCCGCAGCAACCTTTCCCGATATCTCGATGAGGTATGACTGGAGCGGGCCCTTATTCCACGTCTCGAACGCAGAGGCACAGGTCTGAGCAGAGGCGCCCTGACCATCCCGCATGATGCCATACACCTCTGCGATCATTTGCATGTCGGCGTATTCGATACCGTTATGGACCGCTTTCACAAAATGTCCGGCACCGCCCTGTCCCATCCATGTGGCGCATGCGGTGCCCTCGTAATCAGCTGCAATCGCGGTGAGGATATGTGCCACTTGATCCCAAGCCTCCTTGCGACCGCCACCCATGATGGAGGGCCCGTGACGAGCCCCCTCTTCGCCCCCTGACACGCCGATCCCTAGGAACGGCACGCCGTCTGCTTCTGCCTGCGCCGCACGCGCCTCAGTATCACGGAAATTGGCGTTCCCGGCGTCAATGATCAAATCGTCTTTTCCCAGCAACGGGCGTAGGGCCGCGATCTGCTGATCGACGGCCTTACCGGCTGGGACCATTAGAATGATAGCACGGGGCTCAGCAATTGACGCGACCAACTCTTCTAGCGTTTCGCAAGGTGTAATCCGATCGGCAAGATTGCCAGCCTCAGCGTAGAACTCCGAAGTCCGGGACGTCGTTCGGTTAAAGACCGAAATCGCGTGACCTTTCTCAGCGATATTCAGAGACAGCATCGCCCCCATGGTGCCAAGTCCGATTAGGCCAATCTCAGATTTCGACATAAGAAGTTCCCCACATTTTTCCCATTTGTGTTACCGCTACCGGCACAACAGGTCAAACCGTGTCGATCTAATTCAAAAAAATACGGAAGAGATCAGGTCGGTGACACCGAGCCAAAGCGTCGAATGTCTTAGCGTTTCGGCTCTTCATCATCGAACAAGATGCGTGTCGCGTCGCCTTCGATATCCTCGTACTGATTGTGCCTCACTGTCCACAAAAAGGCCGCGATGCCCATCCCGCCAAGGATGAGCGACACCGGAATTAGGATCACAAGTACGTTCATGCCCGCACCCTTAACGCATTCAAGATCACGAGGATAGACGAGCTCGACATCGCCAAGGCCGCCATGAGCGGGCTTGCAAAGCCGGAGATCGCAAGTGGAACGGCGACAGCGTTATAGCATATGGCGATCCCAAAGTTTTCCCGAATTCGCGCCCGCGCCCGTCTGGCCACCCGCAAAGCATCTTGCACAGGCGCAAGTGAGCGACCCAGTAAAACAATGTCAGAAGTGGCTCGGGTCGCATCAACGCCCGACGCTGGCGAAATCGAAACGAAAGCTTGTGCCATTGCTCCCATGTCATTCAGCCCGTCGCCAACCATCAGCACGTGTTTGCGCTGATCTTGCAGAGCCGCGAGATGGTCGATCTTATCGGCAGGCAACATGCCGCCCCGTGATTGCACTAGGCCCAGCCGCGCACCCAGTTTGGCGGCTGCAAAATCCGTGTCCCCAGATAATAGCTCTAAATCCATACCCTGCGACCGCAGGTTCGCGACCAGTTCGTGCGCACCTTCGCGCAAGGTTTCGTCAATGCGTAAAGCTTGCTCGGGTCCGGCACCGCGTTGGAAAACGGTGCCGCCTGACGCAGACGCCGATTTACCAAGTCGGACGATCTCCGCGCCATCGCGCCCTTCTACGCCCCGGCCAGCAATCTCGTGAATGTCTGTTAAATCTGCGGGTTCAATCTGCAGACCAGCCAATGCCGAAGCCAGAAGTCGGGAGACCGGATGATCCGACGACTGGCTTAAGGCCAGAACCGCTGCACGGTCTTGATCAGACAGGCTCTGCAAATCCTCAAGTATCGGCGTCCCGTCGGTCAATGTGCCGGTCTTGTCGAAAACCACCGTATCGACTTCTGCCAATCGTTCTAGCGCGGTGGCGGACTTGATCAGAAGGCCTTTGCGGAACAGGCTGCCAGACGCGGCGGTGGTCACGGCCGGAACCGCCAATCCTAGGGCACAAGGACAAGTGATGATCAAAGTAGCGATCGCGATATTCAGCGCATAGCGGGCGTCACCAGTCGCGATGAACCAGCCCACAAACGCCAATGCTGCCAGACCATGCACCAGCGGTGCGTAAAGCTGAGCAGCACGGTCGGCCAATGGCGTGTAGTGGGAGCGCCCGCTTTCTGCGACAGCGACCATCTCTGCCATCCGGCGCAATGTTGTGTCCTGCCCAACTGCGGTGGCGCGAATAACCAGCGGGTTGGACAAATTGACTTCACCCGACACGACAGAACTTCCAATCTGTGCCGCAACAGGAAGGCTTTCCCCCGTAAGAAGGGAGCGGTCCATTTGGGATCGCCCGGTGTCCACAATTCCGTCAACCGGCACACGCCCACCAGCAGGCACCTGCACGAGGTCGCCCACGACGATGTCTGCTGCTTTGACGCGGACCGGTTTTCCGTCGCGGATGCACGTTGCCGAGGGAACCTCCAGTGCAGCCAATTCCTGTGCGGCGGAACGTGCTGCGGCGCGTGTGCGGTGATCAAGATAGCGCCCGATCAACAAAAAGAATGTCAGCGACAGAGCTGCATCGAAATAAGCATCCTCCCCACCGGCCATGGTCTCATAGAGCGACAGACCGCTCGCAAGTAGGATCGCAAGCGAGATCGGCACTTCCATGTTAACTCGCCCAACCCGCAAGACCGAAAGGGCGGAGACGAAGAACGGACGAGCGGCGAATGCCACAGCAGGCAGAGCAATGATCGCGGAAATCCAATGGAAAAGCTGGCGCGTTGCTTCAGCCGCACCGGCCCAGACTGCAACAGACAAAATCATTACGTTCATCATGGCGAATCCTGCCACGGCTAGACGCAGTAGCAACGCGCGACCTGCGGGGTCCCCCTCACTCGCACGCAAGGTGTCGCTGTCTAAGGGCAATGCTTCGAAGCCCAACCCGAGTAGCGCATTAATGAGGCCGTCCTCGTCAGCATCGCCGCGCGTTTGGACTGTAACCCGTTTCAGGCTGAGATTGACGCGAGCATCAAGAACCTCGGGCAGTCTCGCTAAGCCACGCTCGACACCTGACACGCAGGCCGCGCAATGTATGCCCGGCAAAGACAGTGAAACTGTATCACCCGCCGAAGATGCCGGCGAGCTGCGCGCTGTCTCCTCCGCAAGGGGAGCACCCGCGCAACCGGGACAGCTCATGACGCTCATTTAGACACCACAAATGGTATCCGTTGCTCGAAGAGTGTTCCATCTTTTGCGATAGCTTTCATGCGAAGGTTCCAGTTCCCCGGCGCCAAATCCGCAGCTGCGATATGCGCTGTCCCGTCGAAACGGAACCCAGGTGATTGATCCTGACTAACATTCGTTGCACGCCCGAGCGTTGCTTCGATTGTCTCTGGCTGCACAGGTCCGTTCGCATCTTTGATCTCAAGCCGCAATGCGCCGTCAACATAACCAGCCTTCACATCCCAACCCAAAGCAAGTTGGGCTGTGCGCCGCGCGTCAAAGCTCTGACTTGCCACGTAAGAGTTCTTGGTCTCGAGGCCTGGAAATGTCCGGATGGCCTGAGTGGCCAAGATCAGATTCACACCGATGATGATACTAAACCCGAACGCGAACATCGCGAAAACATGGATGCCCTTGATCTCACGGCTCATTGGCCCGCTTCCTTCCCGTTAAACACGGTATTCGTATACGCACGCTCTCCCGAGATTAAGTCTTCTACCCAGAAACGCAAATCAGTGCGTTCCGCTGTCGCGCTTGGGTCACCACGACGTGCGGTGACATAGACGCGTTGCAGCTTGGTCTCGTTTGCCGGAACTACAACGCTCACCAAATCGGTCCCTTCCAGATCAATGCGTAGCACCTCGTCCGATGTCAGCGACATGTGGAATTCGCGGTCATCTCCGTGCTTGTTCAGCAGGCGGATGTCGTAGGCATTGCGGATTGAGCCGTCAGACATGGTCACGAAGGTCGGGTTACGGATTGGCGAGACAGTCATGTCGATATCAGCGCGAATGAACAGAGCGAACACCAAACCGAAGCCAATCGTCGACCACAGGAAGGTGTAAACCAGAGTCCTTGGGCGCAAAATATGCTTCCAAATTGGCTTAGCCTTGCCACCCGAACGCTCCAGTGGCTCGTCCGAAAGCGCGAGATAGTCGATCAACCCACGCTCTTTGCCGATCTTTGCCATGATGTCATCACAAGCGTCGATACAAAGCGCGCACGTGATGCACTCCATCTGCTGCCCGTCACGAATGTCGATGCCCATCGGGCAGACGTTCACGCACGCCATACAATCGATACAGTCACCGGTGGTCCCGTCACGCTTCTTTCCGCGCGGCTCGCCACGCCATTCGCGGTATCCGACAGTGATGGTGTCTTCGTCCATCATGGCGCCTTGGATGCGCGGCCAAGGGCACATGTAGATACAAACCTGCTCGCGCATGAAGCCGCCAAAGATGAACGTCGTGGCAGTCAGAACGCCTATAGTGGCGTATGAAACCGGGTGCGCATTGAGCATTACCAAATCAACAGCAAGTTGAGGCGCGTCGGTAAAATAGAAGACCCACGCCCCGCCGGTTGCTATCGCGATAAGGAGCCAAACAAGCCATTTGGTGAGTCTGAGCCGCCATTTATGGAAATCCCACTTGGCTTTCCAAAGGCGAACCCGAGCGTTGCGGTCGCCTTCGATCCAGCGCTCCACAAGGATGAAAAGGTCAGTCCAGACGGTTTGCGGGCATGTGTAGCCACACCAAACGCGCCCCAGTGCAGACGTAAACAAAAACAGGCCGAGGCCCGCCATGATCAAAAGGCCCGCGACAAAGTAGAACTCATGCGGCCAGATCTCGATCCAGAAGAAATAGAAACGCCGCCCGGCAAGATCCACCAATACCGCCTGATCTGGCAGGTTCGGCCCACGATCCCAGCGAATCCAAGGCGTTAGGTAATAGACCCCCAAAGTGAAAGCCATGATCCACCACTTGAACGTACGAAAAAAGCCTGTCACGCGACGCGGAAAAATCGGTTCCTGCGCGGCATAAAGGGATGGTGGGTTTTCAGCGTCGCTCATTTTAGAATCTTCCGGAGTTTTAAATCTGTTCGCAGTGTGTGTGTGCATGGCTAGGACTTAAAGGTCTTTGACCCAGATCAAGCAGAAAGCGGCAGGCCCTTAGACCAGTGTGGCTTGGCACCACTCATGGGCTGCTCGCGAGGACTGGGCGTTGCTCAGTCCCTACGAAACAGGAAAAACCCGCGAGTTGCATCCCTATATCGTATGACGGAGTGTCACACCCTGACGCGCTTGCGAGTCAAGCGAAACGTGAGCGCGCGATCTGAAACCATGCGCCGCTAGATTGTGCCTCGAGAGCGTGCTAAACTACCGCTGTCAGCATGGAGATTTTATGTCCCGTTAAAGTGGGGAACGCGCAAGTTCCCGATGAAATGTAGCCCAATCGCAAGCATCGCAGCTGACTGTAGGCTTCAGCGTGCGTGCGTACGCATTCCATTACACTCCAGCGCATCGCGAGGCGTCGCCGGCAGGTGGCACATGAAAGCAAATATCCATGACACGGGACTATTCAAAGTTTCTCCCTACCACATCAGAACACGCGCCCCCGGCATCCCCGCTCGCCCCCTTGGTCGCACTTGGCTGGCAGCCGTTTTTCGCGCAGCAAGTAAGTATCGAACAGTTGCAAGAGACGCCGCCGCTGCGTGTCACCGAAGTGCACCGCAACGGGTTGCAGGCACGCGGAGACGGTATTGACATGCACATCCCTCACGGTCCGGAAGCGACAGTCGGAGATTGGCTACTTCTGAACAGAGAGCTTCCATCTGCAAGCGAAGTGCTGGAGCGCAAAAGCGTTATCAAGCGCCGCGCGCCCGGTAAAACGCTGGGTGTCCAGTTGATTGCTGCCAACTTGGACACTGCGTTCATCGTGTCGTCCTGCAATGATGATTTCAACGTCGCGCGACTTGAACGATTTATAGCCCTTTCGTTTGAGGCTGATGTGACCCCCGTCATCATTCTCACCAAGGTTGATACGTCTGATAATGCAGAACATTACATCGAGCAGGCCGAAGCAATTTCTCCGCTTGTGCCCGTCGTTGCTCTTAATGCCAAAAGTGACGAGCCGCACTCGAAGCTGGCTGACTGGTGCAAGCCTGGGCAAACCGTCGCTTTCCTTGGGTCGTCAGGTGTTGGAAAATCGACACTGACCAATTCGCTCGCGGGTGACACCAGCATCGCCACACAAGATGTTCGCGAGGACGATGCCAGAGGCCGTCACACAACCACGCGGCGGCAGCTTTACTTTTTGTCGACCGGCTGCGCTGTTCTGGACACGCCCGGCATGCGGGAGCTGCAACTCACCGATGCGGCGTCCGGTCTGGCCGAGATGTTCTTCGACCTCGATGAGCTTGGGACCCGCTGCAAATTCAACGACTGCAAGCATACCGTCGAACCTGGATGCGCCATCTTGGCCGCGGTCGAACGCGGCGAGATTGACACCGCACGGTTAGCCCGTTGGCAAAAGTTGGTCTTGGAGGACGAGCACAACTCCGCGACGATTGCCGAGCGTCGGTCGAAGGATAAAGCTTTCGGAAAAGCAGTCCGCAACGCGCAGAGCAAGAAAAAGAAGTAGCCTCCGACGAGGACTGAAATGGCATGAAAAAGCCCGCTCTGCAGATGCCGAGCGGGCTTAATTGTAAGTGTCCCGCGCCCTAAGCCGAATGCGCGAACAGGAGGCTCAGGGGCGGGATTTCATGCGCAACGACAGGATTTCTACCGAGCAGCGCATGAATTGCTTGGGCGCGTTACTCGCCACCACCTTTTTGGTGCACATAGGCAGCAACCGCATTGATTTGAGCATCAGACAAACGTGGCGACCAAGGCGGCATAACCCCAAAGCGCGCGTTCGCGATTGTCTCTGTCAGGACAGCATCAGAGCTGCCGTAGAGCCAAACAGAGTCTGTCAAGTTCGGCGCGCCCTGCTCGCGGTCACCGCGGCCTTCGTCGCCGTGGCAAGCCGTGCAGTTGTCCATAAACAACTCAGTGCCTTGCTCAATCAAAGCGGTGTCGTGGTCCAGCCCAGACAAGGACTGAACATAAGCCACCAAGGATGCGATCTCTTCTTTCTCCAACTGCTCACCAAACGCTGGCATTTCAGAATAACGGGCGTCTTCGTCTTGCTCGTTCCGAATGCCGTGGCGCACAGTCACTGCGATCGCATTGATGTCGCCGCCCCAAAGCCAGTCATCGTCCAGCAGGTTAGGATATCCCACCGCACCAGCTGCGCCGGAACCGTGACATTGGGAACAGTTGTTGGCGAAGACCGAAGCACCTGCCGAAACCGCATATTGCTGCAACGGCGCGTTGTCTTTCAGCGTTGTCAGGTCAATTGCGGCCAATTGGGTGTTCAGCTCGGAATTGGCGTTCTCTACGCGGGCGATCTCTTCGGCCACCTGAGCACGAGTGGAGAACCCAAGAAAGCCAGCTGTTGCGGAGGAGACCAGCGGCCAAGCCGGATAGGCGATCGAGTAGATCACCGCCCAAACGATCGTGATATAAAGCGTCCAGAGCCACCAACGTGGTAGCGGCGTGTTCAGCTCTTCGATGCCGTCATAGCTGTGACCTGTCGTGTAGGTCTTTGTGGCCTCGTCAAATCTTGGCTCATCCATTGTTTTGGCCTTTCAGTGTAGCAGCATCCTCAACGTCCGCAGCGGGGTGATCTTCGTTGCGAAACGGTGTTTGGCTGATTTCGTCATGCACGGCGCGAGATCCCGGGCGAAACGCCCAGAAAATCACGCCAAAGAAGAACGCGAACATGGCGAGCAGCACCCAGCTGTCTGCCAATTGGCGCATGAAGGAATAGGTATCCATCATTCCCTCCCTAGCGTGATGCGTCTGGCGTGAAGGTAGAGAAATCTACCAGCGTGCCGAGCATTTGAAGATAAGCCACCAATGCGTCCATTTCAGACACGCCGGCCGCACCGTCGAAGTTACGTGTTTGCGCTCCGGGATAACGCTCTAGTAGCGCGTCCCAGTCAGCTTCCGGGTCGGATTGAGCAAGGAAGTCTGCCTGAGCGGTTTCGATCATCTCGTCCGAGTAAGGCACGCCCACAAAGCGGTGGGTTTCCATCGTCGCCTGGATATACTTCCCGTCGATCATCGTGTCTGACAGGAATGCATACTTGGGCATCACCGATTCAGGCACGACGGATTGCGGGTCTGTGAGGTGATCAACATGCCATTCGTCAGAGTACCGGCCGCCGACGCGGGCCAAATCTGGCCCTGTCCGCTTCGACCCCCACTGGAACGGGTGGTCATATTGCGACTCCGCAGCCAGTGAGTAGTGGCCATACCGCTCCACCTCGTCGCGCATCGGACGGATCATCTGCGAGTGGCAGACATAGCAGCCCTCCCGCACATAGATGTCACGACCCGCGAGTTCCAATGGAGAGTAAGGGCGCATGCCCTCAACATCCTCGATGGTGTTCTCAAGGTAGAACAATGGTGCGATCTCAACGATGCCGCCGACACTCACGACCAGCAAGGATGCAACCAACAGCAAGGTGCCGTTCCGCTCCAAGGTGGCGTGGCGTTCGAGAAAGGTGCGGCGCTTCTTCGGGTTTGTTTGTTCAGATGTCATTCATCCGCTCCTTATTCAGCAGCCACACCGACGGGGGCTTGCACAGAGGCGCCACCGCGGATGGTCATCCACATATTCCAGACCATGATCAGCCCCCCAGCGAGGTAAAGGACCCCACCCAGACCGCGAACCACATACATTGGATACTTGGCAGATACGGTGTCAGCGAAGCTGTTCACCAAGAAGCCTTGGCTGTCGACTTCACGCCACATCAGGCCTTCCATGATCCCGCTGACCCACATCGACGACGCGTAGAGCACGATGCCGATCGTAGCCAACCAAAAGTGCGTGTTGATGGCCGAGATTGAATACATCTTCTCACGTCCCCAGAGTTTTGGTGTCAGGAAGTAGATCGCAGCGAAAGTGATCATGCCGTTCCAGCCAAGAGCTCCGGAGTGCACGTGACCAATAGTCCAGTCAGTGTAGTGCGACAGCGAGTTGACTGCACGGATCGACATCATCGGGCCCTCGAAGGTGGACATGCCGTAAAAGGCAAGCGAGGCCACCATCAAGCGAATGATCGGGTCGGTGCGCAACTTGTCCCATGCGCCTTGCAGCGTCATCAGACCGTTAATCATACCACCCCAAGACGGCATCCACAGTACGATCGAGAAGACCATACCAAGCGTCGAGGCCCAGTCAGGCAACGCGGTGTAGTGCAGGTGGTGAGGGCCGGCCCAGATATAAAGGAAGATCAGCGCCCAAAAGTGGATGATCGACAATTTGTAAGAGTAAACCGGACGACCTGCTTGCTTGGGTACGAAGTAGTACATCATGCCAAGGAAGCCTGCTGTCAGGAAGAAGCCCACTGCGTTGTGGCCATACCACCACTGCGTCATGGCATCTTGCACGCCCGAGAAGACCTGAACCGATTTGGAACCCCAGATCGACACCGGAATGGACAGGTTGTTGACCAAGTGCAGCATCGCGACAGTCACAATGAACGACAGGAAGAACCAGTTGGCCACATAGATGTGACGTTCTTTTCGGGTCAGAATAGTGCCCATGAACACGGCCAGATATGCAACCCAAACGACTGTCAGCCAGATGTCCACATACCATTCAGGCTCAGCATATTCTTTGGATTGCGTCGCACCAAGCAGGTAGCCGGTTGCAGCCAGAACGATGAAAAGGTTGTAGCCCCAAAACACGAACCAAGCGAGATTGCCGCCCCACAGCCGCTGCGCGGATGTGCGTTGCACGATATAGAACGACGTTGCGATCAGCGCGTTACCACCGAATGCAAAAATAACCGCGGACGTGTGCAGCGGACGAAGACGCCCGAAGTTGGCGAAGGGCTGGGCCCAATCGAAGTTCAGAACGGGAAACGCTAATTGGAATGCGATAAACGTGCCTACAAGAAACCCGACGACACCCCAAAAGGCTGTTGCGACAATCCCGAAGCGCACGGGGCCATCCATGTAGCCCGCTTCATCCCCAGCTGTGACGGCGACCGGCTCGTCCGTGTGCCGAAGCACCCAAACAAACATGACGATCCCCACCACAAGAATCAAAAGCGCGTGAACTTGGTAAGCCAAGTCATGCGCCCAGTTCGCTGCAAGGGCGGCAAACAATATGACGCCCCCCAACAGTATTAGCTTGATATAATTAAGCATTTTTCACCCGTTCCGTTCAATCCTGGCCGATTAATTAGGGAATCCCCAACCTCAGCATGGCTGCAAATGCCGAATATAAAGAGGTGGGGCCTTGATATATGTCAAAAGGCACCCAATGCGGGTCGAAGTGAAGTGGTTTTTATAGCTTCGCGCCGGATTTCTTTTGCAAGTGCAGAAAATTTACGGCCTTACGGCAGGGTCGCACCGTCGCTGTCGTCGCCCGCTTCGTCAAGAAGACGGTTGAGGTCGGGTATGGTTACCTTCCGAGTGCCATCAAGAACCAGAACGCCGTCCCGCTTCAGGGCGGCCATCTGACGGCTCACAGTCTCAATCGTCAAGCCAAGATAGTCTGACATCGCGTCCCGTGTCAGAGGAAGATCCAATAGCAGCTTCTCGCCTTCCCTTCGACCAAGGCGGCGCGCGCAGATTAACAGGAAACTTGCAATCTTTTCTCGGGCTGTCTTGCGGCCCAACAAAAGCATCCATTCGCGCGCAGCGTCCAATTCATCCAGCGCGATCTCGACCAAACGCTCTTGAACGTGCGGCGTCGTTTGGGTGACGCGTTCGAAAGGCCGTTTGTGGAAATGACAAAGCGTCAGCTCCGACACAGCAGTCACATCGAACGACGCCGTTTCCCGCCCAGGACGACCGATAAAATCCGATGGCAATAGCAGACCAACCATTTGCATACGCCCGTCGACCATGGATCGCGACAACGACGCCACGCCAGTCACAACCGACGCCACAAAAGTCATAGGATCGCCCATCAGCACAACAGAGGCACCAGCAGGATAAGTCTTGTAATACTTGATCTTATCAAGCTCGACCAACTCATCATCTGTGCACCGAGAACAAATTGCCCGAGGGCGTATCGGGCAATTGCTGCAAGTTTTCGAAGTCAGATCAATCTGGGTCATAAAACCTACATGATGGAGAACTTGATCAGGATCAAGGTTTACACTGATCTTGTGAAGCATTTAGGCCAGTATGACACAGCATGAAACTCTCCGCCGCTACGGCTTATTCACGTCCAGAGCGCCAAGGTACACAAGTTACCCGACCGCTCCGCATTTCAACAAAGAAATCGGGCCCGAAACGATGGCCGATTGGCTGGAGCAGGTCGATGAAAACGCGAAGGTGTCACTTTATGTGCACATTCCATTTTGTCGTAGGCTCTGCTGGTTCTGCGCCTGCCGCACTCAAGGGACCCAAACCGACGCGCCGTTGCGCGGTTATCTCGACATGCTCAAAGCCGAACTGGCGATGATCGCAAATAGCTTGCCTACTGGCGTCAAACTCGGTCGCTTGCACTGGGGTGGCGGGACACCAACCATTTTGCCGCCCGCCATGATCCGCGAACTGGCGGCCGAGATTGACCGCTACTTCCCACTCAGTGAAGGCTCGGAGTTTTCGGTTGAGATCGATCCAACCTTGATCGATGCGGACAAGATCGCCGCCTTAAGCGAAGCGGGATTGACCCGCGCGAGCCTCGGAATTCAGGATTTTGATCCGCACGTGCAATCCGCAATCGGCCGAATTCAGAGCTTTGACGAAACCAAATGGGCCGCTCAGGCCTTGCGCGAAGCTGGGGCGAAGAATCTCAATCTGGACATCCTATACGGACTGCCATTCCAAACAGCTGACAGCCTGACTGACACGGTGGCAAAGACATTGGATTTGTCTCCGGACCGGCTGGCCCTTTACGGGTATGCCCACGTCCCTTGGGCCGCAAAACGGCAAGTGCTAATACCGGAGGACCACCTCCCGGACGGGCCGACGCGTTACGCCTTGTTCCATATGGCCTCTCAGCTGTTTGGCGCGGCTGGCTATGACGCAGTCGGCATCGACCACTTCGCCCGAGCAGGCGACGGCTTGTTGAACGCATCCCTGAACGGCACGCTGCGGCGCAACTTCCAAGGTTACACCGATGACCAATCTGAAGTTTTGATCGGCGTCGGCGCGTCCTCAATATCGCGCTTCCCGAACGGCTACGCCCAGAACGCACCCGGGACAGGCGAATATGCAACCGCTATAGCATCGGGCAAGCTCGCGACGACGCGCGGGCACGCGATGAGCGCTGACGACACGCTTCGCGCCCAGTTGATCGAGGATCTGATGTGCCGCTTCGCAATCGACTTTAAAGATGTTGCGCAAACAACAGGTGCAGAGATCGACGAAGTCGTGAATTTCGCCAAGGACTTGCACAAGTCTTACGCGGATGTGTCCACAATTACGGCCCAATCTCTAAGCCTGTCTGAGCCCGCCTTGTCCCGCCTCATGGCTATGGACTTGGACGCGTACCAAACTGCATCCAATCGCCACTCCTTGGCGATCTAGATTAAAACGCCTTGAAGGTGAGCGTGGTCAATGTCCTCTCGATCGCGGGGATACTGAGCAGGTTGTCGTTGATAAACTGCCCAATATCTTCGCCTTCGGGCACATAGACCTTCAAAAGCAAGTCGAACGCGCCGGAGGTAGAGTAGAGTTCCGAGTGGAATTCTCTAAGCACAATCTCTTCGGCTACCTTGTAGCCTTGACCCGGCTTGCATCTGATCTGGACAAAAACGCAATTCATTTGGGCCTCCCTTGCTGATTGCTCGTGCACTTTGACACGCCTTCGCAGTAGAGGAAAGTCGCCGGTTGAGTTGACAGGCGGGTCAATGCACCGTTTCATTCACCTCACTGGTCTGGGGGACAATGAACATGGGAAAACTAAGTGCTTTCAACTTCAAAGCGTGGATCGACGAACACCGCCACCTGCTGAAACCCCCGGTTGGGAACAAAATGGTGTTCGAGCATGCCGACCTGATGGTGACCGTCGTCGGCGGCCCCAACAAGCGCACCGACTATCACGACGATCCCGTTGAAGAGTTCTTCTATCAACTGGAAGGCGACATGCTTCTGAAGCTCTATGACGGAGAAGAGTTTTACGACGTGCCCATCCGCCAAGGCGACGTGTTTTTGCTACCGCCACATGTGCGCCACTCCCCTCAACGACCGCAAGAAGGCTCCGTCGGGCTTGTCATCGAACCAAAGCGGCCGAAAGGGGCTTTGGACGCAATCGAATGGTATTGCTTCGAATGCGGAACGCGTGTGCACCGCGCGGAGCTTGCGTTGAAGTCGATCGTAGACGATCTGCCCCCGGTCTACGCAAAATTTTACTCCGACAAAGATCTGCGAACCTGCCCGAACTGCCAAACCGTACATCCGGGCAAGGAGCCGCCAGAAGGCTGGGTCCAACTTTAAAAATTCAACAGGGAGAACCAAAATGTCGAAAGCCTTCTTTAAAGGCCTCACCACCAGTCTAGCGGCGCTCGCACTCAGCGCCACGGCCACACTCGCAAATGATTTCCGTTTGGGACTGATCACCCCGCCTCCGCATATTTGGACAAAGGCTGCCGAGAATTTCGGCGCCGCTCTCAAAGATGCGTCTGGCGGGAAACATTCGGTGACCGTTTTCCCGTCGCGCCAACTGGGCAACGAAGCGCAAATGCTTCAGCAACTGCAAACCGGTGCTTTAGACATGGCCTTTATGACCGTTGCAGAGGTCTCTAACCGTGCGCCAGATTTTGGCGCCTTCTACGCGCCGTTCCTGGCCAAAGATATCGCCCATGCGGGTCGTATTTTGCGCACAGACGCTGCGACTGACATGCTGGGCCAACTTCCCGCCAAGGCTGGCGTCGTCGGTATCGGCTATGGCATGGCAGGTTTGCGGCAGATCGTTTCGCGCGGCGAAGTCAATTCTGCAGCCGACTTGAAAGGCATGAAACTTCGCATAACGCCGTTTGAGCCCATTCTGGATTTCTACAACGCGTTGGACGCCGCACCTACTCCCATGCCGCTGCCTGCGGTCTACGACGCGCTGGCAAACGGTCAGGTTGATGCAATCGACATGGATGCCGAACTGATCTGGCTTCTCAAGTATTATGAACATGCCGACACTGTGGTGGCCTCCAACCATATGATGTTCCCGATGGTTGGTCTGGTATCTGCACGAGTCTGGAAGGATCTCTCCGAGGAAGATCGCGCATCGATAACCAGCCTGATGCAAGAGCAGCTCGAGGGCGTCATCGACACATATGTCGCGAAAGATCCTGAATGGATGAAGCAGGTCGAAGGCACCGGCAAAACGTACAAAACCGTCGGCCCGGACTTCTTCGGCGATGCGGCAGCAGCGTGGGAAGCCAAGTGGAGCGAGAAGTCCACGAAACTGGGCGCGATCCGAGAAGCAGCAGCCAGCGTTGAATAATTGATGCTTGCAAGGGTGTCCAAAGCTTGGGCGAGGGCTGAGATTGCCCTCGCCTCTTTCTGCGCAGTGCTGGTCACCGCGTTGATCCTGTTGAACGTCGTGACCCGAGCGTTCAATGCCTCGATCTATTGGGTCGACGAGGCGGCCATCTATGCGATGGTTTGGATGTGTTTTTTGGCTGCGTCAGCTGCTTTGCACGAACGTAGCGCCGTCTCTGTAACGCTGGTTCAGGGCTTACTAGGCGCCAAAGGGCAGAAGATACTGGGCCGCGTGGTCGATCTGTGCGTTTTGGTTTTTGCGATATCGTTGCTATACTTTTCGTGGCGCTGGCTGTTGCCGGTTGACCTACTTCGTGCGGGCTTCAACCTAGAAGCCTTCCAAGGCGAAACCTTCAACTTCGTCTACGCGGAGCCGACGACCACCTTGGGTGTGCGGAAAATCTGGGTGTGGTCAGTGTTGGGCTTGTTTGTCATTGGCACATTGCTTCACGCAGTCGCCAATCTGTTTTCGCCTGCACCTGAACTAGAACCGGTGGCCCATACATGACGCCAATCGTCTTCGTTGCCTTGCTATTTGGCGCAGTGCCAATCGCGCTTGTCCTGATTTTGACCTCGATCTGGTATATCTCTGAAAGCGGCAACACTGTTTTGTTCGACAGCTTCATGCAGCAGTTGTTCTCGGGTGTGGAAAATTACGGCTTGCTCGCCATCCCCCTCTTCATGCTTACGGGCGAGTTAATGAACGAAGGTGGAATGACCAGCCGCCTGATCAACGCGGCGCGTGTCTTTGTAGGCGGCTTTCGCGGAGGGCTCGCTTATATCAACCTACTGGCCAACATGTTCATGGCCGCAATTATCGGCTCCGCCGCTTCACAGATCGCCGTCATGAGCCGCGCGATGGTCCCTGCGATGGAGGCCGAGGGCTACGACAAGGGATTTGCTGCCGCGACGACGGCTGCGGGCGGTTTGTTGGCCCCCGTCATCCCCCCTTCGATGCTCTTCGTGATTTACGGTGTACTCGCTCAGATCCCTATCGGGGACATGTTTTTGGCGGGCATCATCCCAGGCCTTATTTTGGTAGCAGTCTTTTTCGCCGTCATCACACTCATCGGGCTTTTCAAACCTATGCCCAAAGGCACTTGGATGAGCTTTAAAGAAGCCCGGTCGGCCTTGCTCGCCTGCTTACCTGCCGCATTGATCCCCGCAGCAATCATCGGCGGCATCCTGTTCGGGATCGCCACCCCCACCGAATCCGCAGCCGTTGCATCAATGGTAGCGTTTCTCATAGGCTGGCTGGTTTACGGCGAAATCAATCCGTTGAAACTAGGCCTTCTTTTCGCGAGAACAGCGCGTAACGCCTCCATGGTCATTTTCATGATCGCTGCGGCGAATGTCTTTGGCTGGGTGATTATTTACGAAGCCTTGCCGCAAAAACTCGCGGCATTAATCACAACTATAACGTCAGACCCATTCACGTTCCTGCTGATCGTCAACCTCGCCCTTCTGATCGTTGGAATGCTGATTGATGGCATTGCCGCGCTCATCCTCGTGACACCAATTCTTTTGCCGATCGCAATGAACGACTACAACATTGACCCGTTCCATTTTGGTGTCGTCATGAGCCTCAACTTGGTGCTGGGACTGCTTACCCCTCCTGTTGGGGTTGGTCTCTACATTGCATCCGCAATGTCAGGCGCTTCGGCTGGACAAATCTTACGCGCCCTTTGGCCGTTCCTGCTGGCAGTCACAGGCGTCCTTATCCTGCTCAGTTATGTACCGTGGCTTTCCACGGCTTTGCTATAGCAACCGATTAACAGACGCACAGGTGCGCCGACAGAATTGCGCTGACATTGCTGGATTTCACCGCGCTGCTATGGCAAGACCGAAGTCGTAATAGGCACAGGGAATAACATAGTGAAAAAGGCCCTAATAACCGGCGTAACCGGACAGGACGGCTCCTATTTGGCGGAGTTTCTGCTCGACAAGGGCTACGAAGTGCACGGCATCAAGCGCCGCGCTTCGTCATTCAACACCCAGCGCGTAGATCATATCTACCAAGATCCTCATCTCGATAACGCGCGGTTTATGCTGCATTACGGGGACCTCACCGACAGCTCCAACCTCACGCGTATTCTGTCCGAGGTCCAGCCTGACGAAGTCTATAATCTAGGTGCGCAATCGCATGTCGCGGTAAGCTTTGAGTCTCCAGAGTATACGGCCGACGTCGATGCCATGGGTGCGCTACGCCTTCTTGAGGCTATTCGCTTCCTCGGGCTTGAAAAGAAAACTCGATTCTATCAGGCATCAACCTCGGAGCTTTACGGCCTCGTGCAAGAGACGCCGCAAACCGAGACAACGCCTTTCCATCCGCGAAGCCCTTACGCAGTTGCGAAGATGTATGCCTACTGGATTACAGTGAACTATCGCGAAGCGTATGGAATGTACGCCTGCAATGGCATCTTGTTTAATCACGAAAGCCCGCGCCGAGGCGAAACCTTTGTGACGCGCAAGATCACCCGCGGCTTGGCGAATATCGCGCAGGGCTTGGAAGACTGTCTTTACATGGGCAACATTGATGCCCTGCGTGATTGGGGCCACGCCAAAGACTACGTTCGGATGCAGTGGATGATGCTGCAGCAGGACAAGCCAGACGACTTCGTTATTGCGACTGGGAAACAGTATTCCGTTCGTCAGTTCATTCTTTGGGCGGCAGAACACCTTGGGATAGCCCTGCGCTTCGAAGGCAGCGATGTTGAAGAAGTGGCCATTGTCGACTCCATCACCGGCGACAAAGCGCCAGCTTTGAAACCTGGCGACGTGGTTTTGCGCATCGACCCTCGTTACTTCCGCCCGGCCGAAGTCGAAACGTTGCTTGGAGACCCGACCAAAGCAAAACGGGAACTTGGCTGGTCACCAGAAATCACAACCCAAGAAATGTGCGCCGAAATGGTCGCAGAGGATCTCAAAGCCGCGCGTCGGATGGTGGTATTGAAAGCCCATGAGGCGGAGCAAAAAGCCTGATGGCGCAGCTAAAAGCAAAGCGGATTCTGCTGACGGGTGGTGGCGGTATGGTTGGGCAAAACCTTCTAGAAGCTGCCCCGCACCTGAACATTGACCATCCGTCCAGCAAAACGCTTGATCTGGCCAAAGCCAACGACGTTCAGGCCTATCTGCAGGACACCAAGCCAGACTTGATTATTCATGCTGCGGGCAAAGTCGGCGGCATTCAGGCAAATATGGCAGATCCTGTAGGGTTTCTGGACAAGAACCTTGCGATCGGGCGAAACCTGATCATGGGCGCATATGAAGCAAGGGTGCCGGAGTTTCTGAACCTGGCGTCGACCTGCATCTACCCACGAGCTGCGGACAACCCGCTGCGGGAAGACATGGTTCTCACTGGCGAGCTAGAGCCAACCAACGAAGGCTATGCGATCGCCAAAATTGCAGCCCTCCGTCTGTGTGAGTATATCCGCCGCCAGCGACCCGAGATGCAATACAAGACACTCATCCCCTGCAATCTCTACGGCCCTCACGACAACTTTCATCCCGAAAAATCCCACTTGCTCCCTGCGATCATTCGCAAGGTTCACGACGCAAAGCAAAGTGGCGCCGGCAAAGTGGAGATTTGGGGCGATGGCACAGCGCGACGCGAATTCATGTATGCGGGCGATCTAGCGAGCGCCATTCTTGCTGCTGCGGCACAGATGTCATCCCTTCCTGATCTGATGAACACGGGGCTAGGGCATGACCATTCAATCAATGATTACTATCAAACCGTAGCTGATGTTCTGGGATGGCACGGAACTTTCACGCATGATTTGTCCAAGCCAGTTGGTATGAAGCAAAAACTTTGCTCGACCGAAAAAGCCACCGCATGGGGATGGACCGCGTCAACATCGCTTACGGATGGAATTACCAAAACCTACGACTATTTTCTGGAGAACCACGCATCATGAGCTTTAAATTTCCGCTCGCAACGTCGTCTTGGGACCAAGCCGAACAAGATGCGTTGCAGCGCGTAATCGCATCGGATCGCTACTCCATGGGCAGCGAGGTCGAAACCTTTGAGCGCCAGTTCGCGAAACATTTCGGTTCAAGCTATGCTGTAATGGTCAACTCGGGCTCATCCGCCAACCTGCTTATGGTCGCCGCGTTATTCTATTCGCAGAACCCAGAGCTGAGCCTGAAGGCAGGGGACGAGGTGATTGTTCCTGCAGTCTCTTGGAGCACGACATACTTCCCGCTTCAGCAATACGGCTTGAAGCTGAAATTCGTCGATATAGACGCTGAAACCTTGAACTACGACCTTGAGGCTTTGGCCGATGCCGTGACCGACAAGACACGCGCACTGATGGTGGTGAACTTGCTTGGCAATCCGAACGACTTTGACCGGATCAACAGCATCATTGCTGGCCGAGGGATTGTCATGATTGAAGACAATTGCGAGTCGATGGGTGCAACCTTCAACGGCAAACAAGCCGGCACCTTCGGAGTGATGGGAAGTTTCTCGTCTTTCTTCTCGCACCACATCTCGACCATGGAAGGCGGCCTCGTAGTCACCGACGACGAAGCACTTTACCACATCATGCTTTCCCTCCGCGCGCATGGCTGGACACGAAACCTTCCCAAAGAGAACACTTTGACGGGGACGAAAAGCGATGATCCTTTCGAGGAATCGTTCAAGTTTGTTCTTCCAGGATACAACCTCAGACCACTGGAAATGTCAGGCGCGCTTGGACAGGCGCAATTGCTAAAGTTGCCTTCGCTGATCGACGGGCGGCGCAGCAATGCCGCGGCCTTCCAGCAGAAAATGCAGAACCATCCCCTGTTTACGATCCAGAAAGAAACTGGACAAAGCAGTTGGTTTGGTTTCAGCTTGGTGATGAAGGAAAGCGCGAACGTGTCGCGCAAACAAGCGATCTCGGCGCTGACCGACGCTGGCTTCGAGTGTCGGCCAATCGTGACGGGCAACTTTGCCAAGAACGAAGTTCTGAAATACTTCGACTACGAAGTTCACCAGCAACTGGCAAATGCCGACTACATTGACCAAAACGGTTTGTTTATCGGGAACCACCACTATCCGATCCAAGATGCGTTTGATGTTCTGGCAGAGGTGACAGTTTAATGAGTAATTTGATTCATCCGCTCTTGTTGTGTGGGGGCTCTGGCACTCGGCTTTGGCCGCTTTCGCGGAAAAGCTATCCTAAGCAATTCGCACAATTGACTGGTGAAGAAAGTCTGTTTCAAGCCTCCGCTCGACGCATGGCGAATGACGCTTTTGCTGCGCCAATGATCGTCACAGGTTCTGATTTTCGCTTCATCGTTAAGGAGCAGCTTGCTGCAGTCGGCTTAGCGCCTGATGCAATCATAATCGAACCTGAAGGGCGCAATACCGCTCCGGCAATTCTGGCGGGAGCACTCACACTGGAAGCGCGTGACCCTGGCGCCCTAATGCTTGTTGCCCCGTCTGACCACGTTATCCCCGACGCGAAGCAGTTCTGCGACGTTGTGGCGGCAGCGATACCAGCGGCCCTTAATGGGCAGTTGGTGACGTTTGGTATCCAACCCGACAGAGCAGAAACCGGCTATGGGTGGCTGGAACTGACGACAGCGCTTTCCGAACAGACGGACGCCCTGGCTCAACAACTCAAGGCCTTTGTGGAGAAACCCGACGCCAAGACTGCGCAGACAATGTTAGAGGGTGGCAAACACCTGTGGAACGCAGGCATCTTCTTGTTTTCCACCACAACGATGATCAAGGCCTTCGAGGCCCATGCACCGGACATGTTGGAAGGCGTTCGCGCAGCTGTAAGCGATGCAGAAAACGATATCGGGTTTACGAGGCTCGCTGAAAAGCCGTGGGCAGCGCTGGCCTCAGACTCAATCGACTATGCTGTCATGGAGAAGGCCGAGAACCTTAGCGTTATGCCATACAGCGGTGCATGGTCGGATCTTGGCGGCTGGGAAGCCGTCTGGCGGGAAACCGGGCCGGATGCGAATGGCGTCGTTACCAGCGGCACGGCTACTGCGATCGAATGTAAAAATACGCTGCTCCGCGCCGAAGATGGCAAACAAGCATTGGTTGGGATCGGGTTAGACGACATCATCGCCGTCGCCATGCCTGATGCAGTTTTAGTCGCACACAAGGATCGCGCACAAGACGTCAAGATTGCAGTCGCTGCATTGAAAGAGCAAAACGCAGTGCAGGCTGAGACGCTTCCGCGTGACTATCGGCCGTGGGGCTGGTTCGAAAGCTTGGGCACAGGCACCCGCTTTCAGGTCAAACGCATCGTTGTAAACCCCGGTGCGGCGCTGTCCTTGCAAAGCCACAAGCATCGCGCGGAGCATTGGATCGTTGTCGAAGGCACAGCAAAGGTGACCATCGACGAAGAGGTGAAACTGGTTGAAGAAAACCAGTCCGTCTACATTCCCCTAGGTGCCGTTCACCGGATGGAAAACCCGAAAGATGTGCCGATGGTATTGATCGAAGTTCAAACTGGCAGCTATCTCGGCGAGGACGACATCATACGTTACGAAGACATTTATGCCCGAGGTCAAGGAGCCAAAGGGTAAGCGTTCGCGGGGCACATACCATCTTTGACCTTTACAGGATTGGCTTAGTCTCAGCATTGGCAGACAAGCGATGTTATCTGTGCGAAACCAGAAACAGGTGCCAAAGGCACTTCGCAGTGCCTGAGGAGGTATAATGAACTCAGACGTTTTGAACACGCAGTGGGTTGAGCGATTCCCCGGCCTCTCACGGCTGGAACCCACAACCAAAAAGCTTCTTGTTCAGCGCAGCACTGTCGTCTCGATGCCGGAGAAGTCCATTATTTTTGGTCCGGGTAAGTCTCCGGAGAACATGTTGTTCCTCTTGAGCGGGACAGTGCGGGTTCAGCAAGTCTCGGAAACCGGGCACGAAATCGTCCTATACAGGATCAATGCGGGCGAAAGCTGCGTTCTTACTACGGCTTGCCTGCTTGCCTATGACGACTATTCCGCCGAAGGCGTTGCGGAGTCGGAGGTACAGGCCGCTGCCGTGCCAAGGCTGGTATTCGATGATCTCGTTGCGCAATCCCCGTCGTTTCGAAACTTCGTATTCGCCGCGTTTTCCAAGCGGATAACGGACCTGTTCCTTATGATCGACGAGGTCGCATTTCAGCGTATGGATGTAAGATTGGCACATAAGCTGATCGAACTGTCCAATGGCGAAGATCAGATATCGACCACACACCAGAAGCTGTCCGTTGAGCTCGGGACCGCCCGAGAGGTGATTTCACGGCAACTTCAGGAATTTCAGCGGCGCGGCTGGGTCGAGCAATCACGCGGGACGGTAAAAATTCTGGACCGGCCAGAGCTCGAAAATCTCGCGGATCGCAGTTAATTTCGACACCCTGTCGCTTTATGTGACTTTGTCACCGATGGAAGCATGATCGGTCTATAGTCTCTCCTTAGGTTATAAAGGAGTCGGACCTATGGCTACGAATGTTGGCAAAATCGATCGTGTGTTTCGCCTAATCTTGGGCATCGTCTTAGTCGCAGCACCTTTTGTTAGTGGAATGGCGCTCTTCAATTCGACCATTGTCACAGCGATCTCGTTGATTGCAGGTGTGGTGATGTTGGTAACTGCTGCGGCACGCACATGTCCGCTCTACTCAATCTTCGGCATCAAGACTTGCAAGGTCTAATCGTGGAAACCGTATTCACACCTTGGCAATCCCTGAGCGGCGGCGTTCTTATCGGCGCCGCTTCCGTCATGTTGATGGCCACGCTTGGCCGCGTCATGGGAGCGACTGGCATCCTGGCTGGCTTGTTCTCACCGTCTAGTATGTCTGATTGGACATGGCGCGCGGCGGTGCTGCTGGGCATGATCTCCGGCCCCATCGCCGTTTTGGCGATCACCGGTCAGATGCCCGCGGTCCAAGTTCCAATCTCGACAACCATGCTCGTCATTGGCGGGTTCATCGTTGGCATTGGCGTGACCTTCGGATCCGGCTGCACCTCAGGGCACGGCGTTTGCGGCATGGCCCGCTTATCGCCCCGCTCAATCGCGGCGACCGTCATGTTCATGCTGACAACTGGCATCACGGTTTACGTGATCCGCCACGTATTGGGAGGATAAGACATGCGCCTGATCGCTAGCTATCTCATCGGTCTGGTTTTTGGTGTCGGGATCTCCATTTCCGGCATGGCCAACCCTGCCAAAGTGCTGAATTTCTTCGACGTGGCGGGCACATGGGACCCAAGCCTTATTTTCGTGATGGGCGGCGCAGTAGTGGTGACTTTCATCGGATATCGTTTCGTTCTACGGCGCCCAGCGCCGTCGTTGGAAGACACCTTCAAGCTTCCCACACGTAGCGATCTCGATCTCTCATTGCTCGGCGGGTCTGCCCTGTTCGGCATCGGCTGGGGGATTGCAGGATTCTGCCCAGGCGGCGCATTGCCCGCTATTGGCACCGGAAGGTCTGAAGTCCTAATTTTCGCAGTTGCGCTTATTGCCGGTATCTTTGCCGCGAAAGCGCTTCAGCGCATGTCAGCCGCCAAGGCGGCTGCCGCCTAACACTCTTCCAAAGGAGCGATCCCATGACTTACCCCGTGGATATGAACGTTAAACCAGTGATTTCGGCCCATTTTGACGAAGCAACCAACACCATAAGCTACATCGTGCGCGATCCATCGAGCACACATTGCGCGATTATCGATAGCGTCATGGATATCGACTATGCTGCTGGTCGCATCACCTATGACCATGCCGACGCATTGATTGAAGAGATCAAAACCCAAGGCTTGACGCTGGATTGGATCATCGAGACCCATGTGCATGCCGACCACCTTAGCGCTGCGCCCTACATCCAAGAAAAGCTTGGCGGGAAAATCGGCGTCGGCGAAAAGATCATGGTTGTGCAAGAAACCTTCGGAAAAGTCTTCAACGAAGGCACCGAATTTCAGCGTGATGGGTCCCAATTTGATGCCCTGTTCAAGGATGGCGACACCTACTCGGTGGGCAACATGCAGGGGTTTGCTATGTATACCCCGGGACATACACCTGCCTGCATGGTCCATGTTCTGGGCAATGCGGCGTTCGCTGGCGACACGTTGTTTATGCCTGATGGCGGTTCAGCCCGCGCGGACTTCCCGGGAGGCGACGCTGGTCAGCTGTATGACAGCATCCAGAAAGTTCTGTCTCTTCCCGACGATATGCGGCTTTTCATGTGTCACGACTACGGCCCCAATGGTCGCGCGATCGAATGGGAAACCACAGTCGCGGAGCAGAAAGCCAACAACATACATGTCGGTGGCGGCAAAACGCGGGAGGAGTTCATCAAGTTCCGTACCGAGCGCGACGCTCAGCTCGACATGCCAAAGCTGATCATCCCGTCACTTCAAGTGAACATGCGCGCCGGTGAAATCCCGACCGACCAAGACGGCAATCCAATGCTCAAGGTTCCGATCAACGGCCTTTAAGTTACTCAAAGTTAGGACACCTCAAATGAATAAATCAGCGATCACGCTGGCTGCGGCTTTCTGGGCCGCAAGCAACGCACTTGCGATGGCGCAAGGCATTCCCGGTCAGCACTTCATGGAAAACTGGGACCTCAACGAGGATGGAACAGTCACCTTGGCCGAAATCACCGAGCGCCGCGACAACGTTTTCATCTCCTTCGACGCGGACGACAACGGCTCTTTAAGCGCTGAGGAGTATGAGCTGTTCGACGAAGCCCGTGCCAGCCACCAAAACGACGGCGCCCAAGGACAGGGCGGCGGTAAAGGTCACGGCAAAGGCGCCGGCGAAATGATGGACATGGTAGTCAATGACACCAACGCGGATGGCGTCGTCTCACGTGACGAGTTCATGGCCCAAGCCCCGCTTATGCTCGCAGCGTTGGATAAGAACTCCGACGGAACTGTGACTGCCGCAGACTTCAAGAAGCGTTAAGCGACATCAAGGGAGCGAAGCACGAAATGGACCCTAAAACACTCACGGCAAGCGTCTCAGTTTGCCCACAAATCACGCCAGACGATATTCAGGCGGTCAAGGATCAGGGGTTTCGCTCCATCATATGCAACCGGCCCGACGGCGAGGGCGCAGATCAGCCGTCCTTCGATGAAATCGCGGCCGCGGCTAAGAAACTCGGGCTAGAAGCACGATATCTTCCCATCGTTTCGGGCAAGGTCAGCGACGAAGATGCGCTGGACTTCGGCAATGCACTAAACGAGCTACCAGGGCCGACACTGGCCTATTGCCGCACAGGGACACGTTCTGCCACGCTCTGGTCGCTTGCCAAAGCCAAGAGCCTGAGCGTCGCAGACATCATGGCAGCAACCAAAGCCGCTGGCTATGATATGGGCGGCGTCGTCCGCCGCATCGTCAACGGGGGCAAGACCCCAACCGACAGGGCTGACGCATCATACGATGTTGTGATTGTGGGTGCTGGCGCCGCAGGGATTGCAGCTGCTTCCAGCCTGCAATCGCGACGCGCTGGCTTGGAAATCGCAATTATCGACCCAGCTGACATTCACTACTACCAACCCGGTTGGACAATGGTCGGCGGCGGGATTTTTGACGCGCCAGACACAGCAAAAACCATGGGCTCACTCATCCCGCGTGGCGTTCATTGGATCAAGGCTGCTGTTGCGGCGTTCGAGCCGCAGGATGATGCCGTCATCCTCGATGGCTGCCGTGTCGTGAAATACAAGCGACTGATCGTATGCCCTGGCCTCAAGTTGGATTGGCAGCGGGTTGAGGGCCTTGTCGAGACCTTGGGCAAGAATGGCGTGACCTCAAACTATCGCTACGATCTGGCGCCATACACGTGGGAGCTGGTTCAGAATATGAACGAGGGCCGAGCGATTTTCACCCAGCCGCCAATGCCGATCAAATGCGCGGGGGCTCCGCAAAAGGCGATGTATCTTTCTGGCGATGCCTGGTTCCGCCGTGGCGTTCTGAAGGATATCGACATCCAGTTTAACAACGCTGGTGGGGTCTTGTTCGGTGTTAAGGACTACGTTCCCGCTTTGGAAAAATACGTCGAGAAATACGGCGCGACCCTCAATTTCTTCCACAACCTTGTAGCTGTTGATGGGGCAGCGAAGAAGGCTTGGTTCGACGTTAGCAAGCCCGACACGCCTGTCGAACGCGTGGAGATGGAATTCGACATGATGCATGTCTGCCCACCGCAGACCGCGCCTGATTTCATCCGAGTGTCCCCGTTGGCTGATGCGGCGGGCTGGATCGACGTGGATCAATCAACCCTGCGTCACAAGACATATGAAAATATCTGGTCTCTCGGCGATGTCATGAACGCGCCAAATGCCAAAACCGCAGCGGCAGCTCGTATTCAGGCGCCCATCGTCGCCGAGAACATCGTCGCGGACATGGACGGTCGCGCACCAGTGGCGCAGTATAATGGATACGGCTCGTGCCCTCTCACGGTTGAGCGCGGCAAGATCGTTCTGGCGGAATTTGGGTATGGCGGCACCATGCTCCCTAGTTTCCCTAAGTTCTTAATTGACGGCACCAAACCTTCACGTGCCGCATGGTTGCTGAAAGAAAAGATGCTTCCGCCGATCTATTGGAAAGCCATGCTTCGCGGGCGCGAATGGATGGCCAAGCCTGAGAAGATCACGACCTAAGCACTGCAAACAGCCTCCGCCTGTCTTGGCGGAGGCACCTATACGAACGAGCCCCAATCATGCGTGACCACCTGACACGGTACCTCCCCATCGCGACATGGGGTCGTGAATACAATCGCACCACCTTATCAAATGACCTACTTGCCGCGTTGATTGTCACAATCATGCTGATCCCACAGTCATTGGCCTACGCGTTGTTGGCAGGACTCCCACCGGAAGCAGGTCTTTACGCATCAATTGCACCAATTATTCTTTACGCAATATTCGGCACCAGCCGCGCGCTGGCAGTAGGTCCCGTCGCAGTTGTCTCGCTGATGACCGCGGCCGCGCTTGGCAACATCGCGGAGCAGGGAACCATGGGCTATGCGGCAGCGGCGTTGTTGCTCGCGGGAATGTCAGGCGTCATATTGCTTGGGATGGGATTATTCCGTTTGGGCTTTGTTGCGAATTTTCTGTCCCACCCAGTGATCGCAGGCTTCATTACCGCATCTGGTATGATCATTGCAGCCAGCCAGTTAAAACACATACTCGGGATCAACGCAGAAGGTCACAACCTGCTGGACCTTTTGATTTCGCTGGTCGAACACCTGCCGGAAACCAACTGGATCACGGCAATTATCGGCGTCTCGGCAACGGGCTTTCTGTTCTGGGTGCGCAAAGGGCTGAAACCCGCGCTCAAACGCGCAGGTGTAAGGTCTGGGATCGCGGACGTGGCCACGAAGGCTGGCCCTGTCGCAATTGTTGTGGCAACCACATTCGCTGTCTGGGCATTTGGCCTAGATGCACGTGGAGTGAAGATTGTCGGCGAGGTGCCACAAAGCCTGCCCCCACTCACACTCCCTGTCTTTTCAACGGACTTGGTGCGTCAGTTGCTGCTTCCGGCTTTTCTGATCTCTATCATCGGCTTCGTAGAGTCTATTTCTGTCGCGCAGACGCTCGCAGCCAAAAAACGCCAACGTATTGACCCAGACCAAGAATTGATCGGCCTAGGCGCTGCCAACGTCGCTGCGTCCCTAACGGGCGGGTTCCCTGTGACAGGGGGCTTTTCCCGTTCCGTTGTAAACTTCGATGCAGGCGCCGAAACACCCGCTGCCGGTGCCTATACTGCAGTTGGCTTGGCAATTGCGGCAGTTGCTTTGACGCCTTTGATATTTTTCCTGCCGAAGGCCACACTAGCTGCGACCATCATTGTCGCAGTACTGAGCTTGGTAGATTTCAGTATCCTGAAACGCAGCTGGTCGTACTCAAAAGCTGACTTCGCCGCTGTGTTGGCGACTATCCTGTTGACCTTGGGAATTGGTGTAGAAGCAGGTGTGTCCGTTGGTGTTGGCCTGTCGATCCTGCTTCACCTTTATAAATCCTCACGCCCGCATATCGCCGAAGTCGGACTTGTGCCAGGCACCGAGCATTTTCGAAACATTCTACGGCACAAGGTCAAAACGGACCCGAAGGTTATCACCATGCGTGTCGACGAAAGCCTCTACTTCGCAAATGCAAGGTTCCTTGAGGACAGCATTCAGGATCGCGTTGCGGCCGACCCTGATGTCCGACACGTGATCTTGCAATGCTCGGCCATCAACGAGATCGATTTCAGTGCACTTGAGTCACTTGAAGCAATCAATAATCGCCTCGAAGAGATGAACGTGAAACTTCATCTATCCGAGGTGAAGGGTCCAGTGATGGATCGCTTGGAGAAGACCCACTTCCTTGAAGAACTTACAGGGAAAGTTTTCTTAACCCAATTCGAAGCCGCAAAGGTGGCGAATGAAAGCTGTGACCAACTGCCCGCGAGTTAATCCTTGCCTCTCGCCACTAACCGCCCTCATATTCACCAAATGGAATGGATGTGGAGGTTCCGATGACAATTGACCGCAGGCAATTACTGGCAGGCATGGGTGGAGCTGCGATTTTGGGGCTTCCTCTTAGATCACCCGCCGCAACTTCAGCTACAATCGGGACGCATGAAGTTCTCAGTGTGAGCGATGGTAATCTGGTGCTGCCCGGAGCATTCTTTTTCGACGGTCTTCCTCAGGACGAGGTCGACAGCATTCTCACGCCACTGAATATCTCGAAAAACCAGCTCGAGCCGCCCTGCAACGTTACGCTTGTCCGTCATGAAAATCGGGTGATTTTGTTCGATGCAGGGTCGGGAGATGGTTTTATGCCATCAGCTGGCGATTTGGTTGATAGCCTCGATGCCGTGGGCGTCGCGCCTGAAGATGTAACGCATCTGGTCTTCACCCATGGCCACCCTGATCATCTCTGGGGCGTGCTCGATGATTTCGACGATCCGGTCTTCGCTGATGCTGAACACATGATCGGTCAAACAGAGTGGACCTATTGGACCGATCCGAACACAGTCAGCACGATCGGAGACGCCCGCGCGGCCTTCGCTGTCGGAGCAGCTCGCAGGCTGGAAATAATCGCGGAGCGTATGACGTTTTTCGACGACGGTGAAGAAATTCTGCCTGGGATTATGGCACATGCAAGCTTTGGCCACACACCCGGTCACATGGCATTCGAAGTGCGATCAGGCAGCAACGCGCTGCTGATAGGTGGGGATGCGATCGGGAACCATCACATCGCTTTTGCGAGACCAGATTGGGCCAGTGGATCAGACCAAGATCCTGACTTGGCAGCAAAAACACGTGCACGGCTGCTAGACAAATTGGTGAACGAAGACATCGCACTTTTGGGCTTCCATCTTCCT
The DNA here is from genome assembly GCF_900111945.1 of Litoreibacter janthinus. Lineage (NCBI taxonomy): Bacteria > Pseudomonadati > Pseudomonadota > Alphaproteobacteria > Rhodobacterales > Roseobacteraceae > Litoreibacter > Litoreibacter janthinus. The sequence continues at coordinate 103,494 of NZ_FOYO01000001.1, forward strand.
GACGGTGGTGTCGGCCGAGTAGAGCGCAAAGACAGCTCGTATCGCTTCGTAGCGGAGGACTTATAATGAGAACCTTTCTGACAATCGCCGCGCTGCCGTTCGCCTTTGCGGCACAGGCCAGCGAGGACATCCCCGACAAATATCCCGCCTCGCTTCTTTACGACAAACCCGTTGAGGTTATCCCGGGTGTGTTTTCAGCCATCGGCGCAACCGCACCACCAACCTATGAAAACTCCGGACACAACAACAACCTGAGCTTCATCATCACGGGCGACGGGGTCGTCGTCGTAAACGGTGGGGCAGCCTATTTATTGGCGAAAGCGCTTCACGACGAAATCCGCGCCCTGACAGACCAGCCCGTAAAGCTGGTATTCAATGAGAACGGGCAAGGCCACGCAGTTCTAGGCAACAACTACTGGACCGAGCTGGGTATCCCCGTCGTCGCCCACCAAGATGCTGCTGACGAAGTCGAGGAGAGAGGCGCGTCGCTGCTGGACAGCATGAAGCGCTACAACCGCGACAAGGCCGATAGCACCAAGGTCCAAGGCCCGACAGAAACGTTCGAGGATGAATACATCGTCGACATGGGTGATTTCCACATCGAGGCGCGGCATCTCGGCCCCGCCCACAGCCCCGGGGACATCGTTGTTTGGCTTCCTGAACAAGGCCTAGTTATTTCAGGTGACATGGCCTTCCACGAGCGGATGCTGCCAATATTCGAAGACACCTATACAGCCGACTGGCTAGAAACCTGGGACACCGAGTTTGAGGCCCTGAACGCGACGTATGTGATTCCAGGCCACGGGCACCCGACCAACATGGCGCAGGTTCGTCGCTACACTAAAGATTATCTCGAATATTTGCGCGGCAAGATAGGGGAGCTGATTGAGGAAGGCGGCGGCTTGGCCGAAGCCTACTATGTAGATCAATCACCCTACGCACATCTCGACACGTTCGAAGAACTGGCCACGAAAAATGCAGGGCGTGTCTTTGAGCAAATGGAATTCGAGTAAGCCGCTTAGGCTGCGACCGATGCCACACGAGACAGGCGGCCCATCAATAGATGGGTCGCCATTGCGCCAACCCACATGAAGAAGACGGCGACCCAAGCGGTAATCGCAAAGATTGCTCCACCTGACATACCTGCCCCAACCGCGCAGCCGCCAGCCAGCATGCTGCCAAACCCCATTAGACCGGCACCGATCAAGTACCGTTCCATCGGTGTGTCCGCGCCAAACCTCTGAATCTGCGCCTCACGGGAAAGGATCGCCATCGCCCCTGCCCCGAAGAACACCCCTGGAACTAGGCCTACGCCAAAACCCAAGGGCAGTTCGGTGCTGTTCACCAAGCCCATCAAAGTGTCTGTTGATGGGCCGGTGAAAGTCACTGATGAAATCGGAACCACGTCAAACGACGTTTGGGAGATGGCATATGTCAGCACCCACCCGAGCGCGACGGCCGCGCCTACAATGGCTGCGCCAATGGCGCGGGTTGTCTGAACGTTTGAGCGGAATGCCAGTACGAAAGCTGACACGAGAGCAACCGCCGCTATGACAGCAGCAAGTGTGGATGACATCCCGAGCTGTGAAAGCAAACTCCGCGCCTCGCCCCCTGGTACAAGCCAAAGCCCTGCCAAAGCTTCGCGCGCGGGCGCCAGCGCCCCACGCAAGGATGCCTGAGCCACCAAGGTGAGTACCAAGCCCGTAACGATGGCCCGTAGGTTGCCCGTAGCGGATAGAACCAAAAGGCGGCTGGCGCAGCCTCGCGCCAGGATCATGCCACAACCGAACAACAAACCGCCGATAATCGCGCCCGACATACTTCCGGTCGCCGCGAGTTGGCGTGATTGGGAGACATCAAGCAGTCCGAGCGAAATGCTGAACTGCACCAGAAACACGCCCGCGCTAAACGCAATGAACCAAATGGAAATGCGTGGACCAAGGCCGCCTTCCGACAGCTCCACGCTCGCCGCCCGCAAACAGAAACGGGAGTGCTGAGCAGACGCACCGAAAATCGTGCCGACAAGCGCGCCCGCCATCATCAGCACACCTCCGTCGCCGAAACGGTCGATCAAAGTCTCGAGCATGAACGTCTCCCTTTTCTCTTGCAACGTTAACTACAGGAGCGTGGGACCCGTCGCCTTGACGTCGGTCAAATCTCTACTGCGCAGCCATTGGCATACGTGCCAGTTGGCATTGCGACCACAGCGCCTCCAGGGCGCCAATCAGGCGGTCAATATCTTCGTCGCTATGCACTGGCGAAGGTGTAATGCGGAGTCGCTCAGTGCCCTTGGGGACGGTGGGGTAATTGATTGGCTGGATGTAAATCCCGTAATCCCGCAACAGCAGGTCCGAGATGTATTTGCATTTCACAGGATCGCCGACCATGACCGGAATGATGTGACTCGGGTTCTCCGAATGCGGAATACCGATCGCATCCAACCGCGCGCGCACCTCGGCCACACGTGACTGATGGTCTTCACGTTCCGCGGTGGAATCCTTCAGATGCCGAATGGACGCTGCTGCGCCAGCGGCCACAGCAGGTGGAAGCGCAGTCGTGAAAATGAATCCGCTCGCGAAGCTGCGCACGAAGTCACACAAATCAGCAGATGCCGCGATATAACCGCCGACGACACCGAACGCCTTGCCAAGGGTGCCTTCAATAACGGTCAGCCTGTCCATCAGGCCTTCACGTTCTGCAATGCCACCGCCGCGCGGCCCGTAGAGGCCTACGGCATGCACCTCATCAAGGTAGGTCATAGCGTTATATTTGTCGGCAAGATCGCAAATCTCTTTGATCGGCGCGATATCGCCATCCATCGAATACACGCTTTCAAACGCGATCAGTTTCGGCTGGTTTAGGGGAAGTGACGCCAGCTTGTTTTCCAGATCCTGAAGATCGTTGTGCTTCCAAATCATACGCTGCGCTTTGGAGTGGCGAATACCTTCGATCATAGACGCGTGATTGAGCGCATCAGACAGAACAACGCAGCCCGGAATTTTCCCAGCCAAAGTGCCCAGCGCAGCCCAGTTCGACACGTAGCCAGAGGTGAACAACAAAGCATCCTCTTTGCCATGAAGATCAGCCAATTCCGCTTCCAACTGGACATGATCATGCGTCGTACCGGAAATGTTGCGCGTGCCGCCTGCGCCTGCGCCACATCGATCCAGTGCGCTGTGCATCGCTTTCAGCACCGAAGGATGCTGGCCCATGCCCAAGTAGTCATTGGAACACCAGATCGTTACAGGTGCGGTTTCCCCTTTTTCGTGAGATTGCGCGTGTGGGAAGTCGCCGCATTTGCGTTCCAGCTCAGCGAAGACACGGTAGTTCCCATCATCACGCAACTGATCAAGGCTGGCGGCAAAGTAATTTTCGTAGTTCATTGTTATTGCAGCGCCTCTTGTACGATTTCATCAAGCAGGGCCTGCACCTCCTGCATGGCGCCCTCCGGATATGTTTTGTAGCCTACGATCACATCGCCAGCCTGGTCGGCGACAAAAATACCGTAGGGGCAGAAGGCGATGTTCATTGGATCGACTTCCATCACCTTGCGGGAGAGTTGGGCCGAGCAGAATTGAAACACGTCCGCCGCCTCAAAAAGCTTCACGTCACTGCCGACCGCGTCTGCAGTCCGCGCGAGCATGTCACCGGTGTGGCTCACCCAATCAACGACGAGCCCCCGCCCGACGATGGCGCTCTCGACCGCAAAGGTTGCGTCTTCAAAACTGCCTTCAAATGGGTAGGTAATCGAATGGTCTTGAGCACATGCCGGAACGGCAAACAGAGCCAAAGTTCCTGCCATAAACAGATTTTTCATGGGTCGTCCTCCTGTCGCGTAGCCTATGGAACCACAGCGGGGGGGCGCAGGCATTGATTTAGATCATGCCTGCGCTTTTGGTTTAGCCGAACATGTCGGCTGTGATGCCGGCATACCAGCCTTCAGACTCTTCATAAGTTGCCTTGCGCGTCGCGCTATCCTCACCAGTGGCAGAGATGAAGCCGTCGACTTTGGCTATCTTTTCGTCGGTGGCCTCATAGGTTGCGCCGACCTTCACGCCGTCATCTGTGTCAATCAAGGACCAGCAAGTGTTCGAGAACTTGGCAGGGAAGACCTTCGACCCTGTCAACGCACCGCGCACCGCGTTGGCACAAACCTTGGCCTGCGAGTTGGCAGAGAAGCCAGATTTCGGCATGTCGCCCTGTGCGCTAGCATCGCCCAAAACGTAGACATCTGCGTCAGCCTTTGTGCTCATGTCCACGGCATTCACCGGCGCCCAGTTACCATCTGTTACACCCGCCAATTCCGCAATCCGTCCCGCCTTCATCGCTGGGATCACGTTACACGCGTCAACCTTGGTTTCTTCGCCATCAATTGTGACGGTCATTGCGTTTGGATCAACCGACACATTGCCGCCTCCGAACTCGGCGCCAATCCAGTCAACCATGCCTTCATAGTGCTTTGCCCAGCCCTCTTGGAACAACGACTGCTTGGAGAAACTCTCTTTCGGGTCAGCAACGATAATTTTGGCTGTGGGATTGCTGGCTTTCAACACATGCGCAATCATCGAAACCCGCTCGTAAGGCCCGGGCGGGCAACGGAATGGGTTAGGCGGTGCCACCATTGCAAATGTGCCACCCTCGGGAATAGCTGCGATCTGAGCCTTGAGCAATTCTGTCTGCGAGCCGCCCTTGTAAGCATGAGGCATGGCGTTTTGCGACGCGACACTCCACCCTTCAACCGCGCCATCGACGAAGTCGATCCCGGGGCTCAAGATAAGCTTGTCGTAGGGCAGCTTGGAGCCACCGGCGAGCGAGACCATCTTGCTGTCACGGTCAACATCAACCGCCCAGTCGTGCACAACATTGATGCCGTACTTGGCCGCCAGAGTGCCGTAGGTATGACCCAGATCGTCGATGTCCTTGAAGCCACCCAGATACAGGTTCGAGAAGAAACAGGTGAAATATGTGCGGGTAGGTTCAACCAGCGTGACATCAATCTCACCTTTGCTGTCCTTCGCGATGTATCGCGCAACGGTCGCACCACCAGCCCCGCCGCCAATAACGACAACACGTGGCTTCCCGTGCCCGTCCGCAAGCACAGAAGGGGCGCCCAAAGACGCCATAGCAGCGGCTCCCGTCCCCATGAATATACGTCTATTCAGTTTCATCTTTTCCTCCCAGAAAATGGCCCCGTTAATCGAGGTCCTTAAAATACGCAGCTAGCGCCGCGATCTCGTCGTCGTTCAGTCTCCCAGCCATCATTTGCATTACTGGATGCGGTCGAAGCTTGCGCTTGTAGGCATGCATCGCGACGACAAAATCTTCCACAGGCCATCGTGTGATTGAGGGGATACCCTCTGCGCTTCCGTCAGATTGATGGCAAGTTAAGCACTCACTTGAAAGGTACTCACCATATTCAGGGTCGCCCTTCAGAGCAAGAATTTCAGGGTCGAGATCGTGATCGGTTGCGCGCGCGGTCGGCTCAGCCTCGGGCAGGTTTGATGGATTGGCCGAAAACCCGCGCAGATATGCCAACAAATTAGCACGATCAGCCGCGTCTTTCACGCCTCGAAAGCTCATGCGGGTCTTGGAGACGAGAGCACGAGGGTTTTCGACATAGGCGTCAAGGGTTTCAACGGTCCAGATCAGACCATCATTTCCTGCACGCTGCATGGAGTTGGAATAAGCAAATCCGTCATGGGCAGCGGCGCGGCGTCCAAAAATTCCATTCAAATGCGGGCCAATTCTGTCCTTTGCACCAGCGCCAATCTGATGGCAGCCTTTGCATGAACTGAATATCTTCTTGCCCGCCTCAGCATCGCCAATCTCTTCGGCAAAAGAAATCCCCGCCACTACGTTCGCGGCAAGGATTAGTGTTAAAAGCCGTGACAAGCCCATTCCTAGTTACTTTGGCTGGCCAAATAGGCCGTGATCGCAGCCAGATCTTTGTCTTTCTTCAGACCGGCGAAGCTCATCTTAGTGCCTTTGATGAAGGTCTTAGGCTTGCTCAGGAACTCAGCGAGCGTGTCCTCCGTCCAAACCAGGCCTTCTTCGGCTTTTGCCATCAAGGGTTTGGAGTATTTGAACCCGTCTACCGCACCAGCCGCCTTGCCAACGATCCCGTTCAGCACCGGGCCTGTTTTGTTCTTGGCGCCTTCGCCGACCTGATGGCAGGCCTTGCACTTTTTGAAGACCTTCTCGCCAGCTTCGACAAGCTCTGGGTCAACTGCTGCCACTGCTACGACAGGGGCTTCCTCAACCTTGGCTTCTTCCACGACTGGCGTCTCTTCAGCAGCAGCCGGCTCAGCGCTCGCTGCATCGTCGTCACCTTCATCAGGTGTGACGTCAAGCACCATGGCGCGCATTGTGACTTTCACGTCTTCCTTGCAGTTTTCCATGCAAGGCTCGCCGACCCATTTTGAATGCTCCGTCTCAATACGGTCATCCTGAATGAAGCCATCATGGTTGGGCAGAACAACATCTGTGAAGGTCTCGTTGGACAGCACAAAGTCTTCGTCCACTAGATCGTTCGAATACAGGATGTAGGCCACAATCGCGTATACCTCATCCGGCTGAAGCGACTGAGCGTTACCAAAGGGCATAGAACGGTTTACATAGTCCCATGTGGTCGACAGATACGGCCAGTAGCTGCCCACCGTTTTTAAAGGGTCATCATGTGCCAGCGTGCCCGAGCCGCCAGCCAGTTTCGGCCAGTTGCCCACGCCTTCAGCAAAATCACCGTGGCAAACTGCGCATTGGTCGGCAAACACTTCTTCGCCCGTTAGCACGTCGCCGGAACCCACTGGCAGACCAGTGCCATCAGGGCTGACATCTTTGTCCCAAGCCGCGATCTCTTCTGGCAACGCCACTCGGCCAAGACCAAAGGTTTCAGCGGCCACAGGGGTTGAGATTAGGGCTAACGCCGCAGCGACCTTAAGAAACTTCGACATTTTCCGCCTCCCCGTTGGAGCGCACCAACCAAGTCTGGATGCAGTTGTTGTGATAGATTGAGTTCAAGCCACGCACTTCGCGCAGCTGTGCTTTGGTCGGCTGAACGTAGCCTGTCTCGTCCATGGCGCGCGATTGGAGCATCATCTCCTCTCCATCCCAATTTGTATCGAGATAGAAACGGCTCAGTGCCATCTTCTCGCCTGGCTTTGCAAGGCGTGCGGTTTCCCACGTTTTGCCGCCATCCTTTGAGACATCAACGCGTGTGATCGCGCCGCGACCCGACCATGCAAGACCACTGATGACCAATGGCCCCTTGCCGTGCGTGATAGGCGACTGTGGGCTTGGCGAGGTCACAACGGATTTTGCATCCATTTCCCACGTCCATTTGCGCGACGTGCCATCTTCCAGCGTGTCGGTATATTTCGACGTCTCTTCGCGGCTTTCTACGGGCGCGTCCGAGACTTCGATCCGGCGGATCCATTTGACCCACATGTTGCCCTCCCAGCCCGGGACGACAAGTCGGACGGGGTAGCCATGCTCTTTGCGCAGTGCTTCACCGTTGGCCTTGAAGGCCACCAACACATCATCAAGCGCTTTTTCCATCGGAATGGAGCGGCCGTTTGACGACGCGTCCGCGCCTTCGACGTAGACCCACTTGCCAGCAGTGTCATATCCGGCCTCTTCCAGAAGGGTGCGGAGCGGTACGCCAGTATATTCCATATTGTGGATCATACCGTGAGTGAACTGTGCGCCATTCAATTGCGCGCCCGCCCATTCCATTCCGGTATTCGCGGCACATTCGCAGAAGTAGACATGGTTTTCCCGAGGGAAGCGTTCCAGATCGGCGTAGGTGAAGACCAATGGACGGTCGACCATGCCGTTGATCATCAATCGGTAGTCTTCTTTCTTAAGATCAATGGCGCCTGAGTGGTGGCGCTCGAACGCGCAGCCTTGCGGGGTGATCGTGCCATCCAATGCGTGGATCGGAGTGAAGTTGATCGAGCTGATCGTATCAGCCGTCAGCCATTCAACATTGCGGCGCACAACATCGCCTTCATACTGAATTGGCAAACCATAGGGTGTTTCATCAACACCGTCGCCCAGCCCCGACGCCCAAGGTTGGACCTCTGTGATTAGCGGATCAGGTGTGGCGGCACTGGCTTGGCCTGCCGCCAAGCTGACGCCCGTAAGGGCTGCGCCCTTGAGGAAGGCGCGGCGGGATTTACCGGTCGTTTCTTCTGTCATCTCTTTGCCTTTCTGTCGACGGCGCTTAGGCGCCTACAACTTGCACGCTATTGTTTGGGTCCAGCGTGACGGTGCCTTGTTTGCGAATGTGGTTTTCTACGACGTCCCAGATCTGCGGGCCTTCGGTGCCTTCGTTGACCGAAGCCCAACCGGCGACCTGATAGGTCTTTGCGGGGTCGATCTTCTCGCCTGTTTTCAGCAAGGTCATCTCTGTGATCCGCTCGCCTTGAGGCTTGGTCACGTCAATCCGGTAGCCAAGCCCACCCGTGCGAACCATGTCACCGCCTTGTTGATAATAGGGATCGGGGTTGAACAAGTTATCCGCCACGTCCTCCATAATCACATGAAGGAACTCTCCCGTCATTTCAGAGCGGTAGGCCGCGCCATAGGTCATCGACGTCACGTTCCAGATATCTTCGCGGGTGATGTCCTGGCCCGGCAAAAGCGATGGCCCCCAGCGCACGCCGGGGCTCAGCGCGATGTCAGCTTCACGCTCCGAAATCAGCGCGTCGCAAATCAGATCATCCCACGTGCCGTTAAAGTTACCACGGCGGTAAAGCAGAGAGCCGGTTTGCCCGATGACTTCGGACAACTGGTCCTCGAACGGCGCGCGCTGCTCATCGATAACCGCTGCGACCTCGGCATCGGGCTCAATCACATCAGAGAAAATCGGGATCAGCTTGTGTCGGAAGCCCATCATACGCCCGTCACGCACATCAAGATCGACGCGGGAGACAAACTTTCCGTTCGAGCCGGAAGCAACGATGATCGTATCGCCAACCATCACAGGCTCCGGCAATGCGTCATGGGTGTGCCCCGACAGGATCACGTCAATACCAGTCACAATGCTGGCCATCTTTTTGTCGACGTCAAACCCGTTATGACTCAGGCACACAACAAGCTCCGCGCCTTGGGCTCGCACTTCGTCGACCATAGTTTGCATATTCTCATCGCGAATACCAAAGGCGTATTCGGGAAACATCCAACCAGGGTTCGCGATTGGCATATAAGGGAAGGCTTGCCCGATGACCGCAATCTTCACGCCACCGCGCTCGAAGAATTTATAGGGCGGGAACAGTTCTGCAGGCTCGTCCCATTCTGCGTCGAAAATGTTTTGGCCAAGGGCTGCGAAGGGCAGGTCAGCAACGATTTCGTTTACACGATCAGAACCCAGCGTGAACTCCCAGTGGAACGTCATCGCATCCGGATTCAGCGCATTCATCACGTTGACCATGTCTTGGCCTTCGGTCTGATAGCAAGTGTAGGAGCCATGCCACGTATCGCCACCATCCAGAAGCAGCGCGTCGGGCCGGTCGGACCGGATCTGGTTGATAACGGTCGCAACGCGGTCAAGGCCGCCGACACGACCATAGCCTTGAGCCAACGAGGTAAAGTCACCGGAGCTCAGCGCGTAATGCGACGGGCTGCCATCATCGACACCGTAAAGCTTCCGGAAATCCGCACCTGTGACATGTGGAACTTTGCCACGATTGTCCCCAACGCCAATGTTGATGGAAGGCTCACGGAAATAGATTGGCTTCAACTGCGCATGGATATCGGTAACGTGGATAAGGGACACGTTACCAAACGTATCGAACTGCAAAAGTTGGTCTTGCGTCAGGGATTGCTGAGCGGCCAAGCGCCCCCAATTGCCGTAGCTGGACGCCCCGAGAATGGCACTCGCCGCCATGCTTGTTTGAAGAAAATCGCGCCGTGAGATCATTTGGGGCTCATCCCTGTGCTTTGATACATGCTGGTTTTTGAATGTTTTGACTAAAAGAAAGCCCCGCGCCGATCACTCAGCACGGGGCAATCTCAAAAGCTTAGTTACGAACGGACGGCCCTTCGACCGACAGACCGTTCCCGCGCGACGCGACATACAATTCAAGCGCTACGAACTCTGGGCTACCAGGGCTGAAGGTTTCTGCACGTGTATCGCGAATACACCCTTTGAACCGGTCATGAGCCGAGTTCAACTTAGTGTTTTTCAAACGGTAGGTCGGGAAGCCGTTGATCTGCCCTTGGCTAAGGTGATCCGCACGGATCATCAGGCCGTAGCTGTCTTCGTGACAGTTGGCGCAAGACAACTCAAGCTGACCGGTACGAGTGTAGTACAGGTCTTTGCCTTGCTCCCATGTCGCCTGGGCTGGGCCGTCAATTGCCACGTTCACAGGGTTACCGCGAGACACAGAGGCCAGCAGCGCAGTCATGTTGACCATGTCTCCGCTCGTGTACTTCCATTCCTCGGCGCCCATGCGGTTCTCGCGGCAGTCGTTGATTTGCATCTCAAGCGTGAACACTTCTTCAGCCGCGTCATTCCATTTCGGGAATGTTGGACGAACCTCAGACATGTCCGATGAAGCGCCGTGACAATCAGCGCAGGACTTGCCTTCGGAACCGTCAGCAGTGTTCCAAGCATCTTCCGCCTGTTCCACAAAGATCATGCCCGGGTTGTCGAAGTCATCGGCCTGCATTGCACGCGTCTCGGTGCCACGGAAAAGCCAACCCGACATTACTTCGTCAAGCGCATCCGACACATGTGCCGGAGCTTTGGTTCGCGTGACTATGGTTGTCTCGCCATTGATAACCAATGTGTCATCCACGGGATCAGCCATAGCGCCGGTCGTCATAGTTCCGGCTACGATCAGGGCGCTAAGCGCTCCTTTTAGATTTGTCATATTCATCCCTCCCTGATGTTGCGACGCTCAGCCAACTGCAATTGTCTTGCTATCTTCGTAGACAGAGCCATCGTCGTCATACCAAGTGAACTTGAATTCACCAGCGTCTGGCACGGTTGCTTCAAACTCGAAGTATGGGTTGGTCGAAATCGCCGGCTCCAACGTCACGTCAATGACGTTCTCGCCGTTAAAATCACATGTGAAGCGATTGATGATCGAGCGTGGGATGAGGTTACCATCGTCGCCCTTACGTTGACCTGATTCCATCTTGTGGCTGATCAGGGTTTTGATGGTGATTGCGTCGCCTGCTGCTGCCTTCTTAGGCACCTTGACGCGGGGTTTTACACCTTTTGCCATTTTAGAATTCTCCTTGAGATACCTTAGCCGCCGCAGCCGCCGATTGTGACTTTGACAGTGCTCGACGCCTTCGCGAACGAGCCGTCTGCCATTTTAGCGATCGCAACAACGTCTTGCGTGCCTGCCAACCGGATACGGGTAGAGGCAGATTGGGACGCGGCCAAAGGACCGAATTTGAAGGTCGCGACTGCTGGTGTCGGATTGCCAGTGGCAAGCACCATAATTTCAGCGGCACCCGGTGCGGAAACCTCTACTGGAACGGTGTTACCGTTCTCTGCGATTTCCGGCGCGGTCAGGGTGATGCCCGCGTCGCCCATTTCAGCGCCACCAGTGAAAGCGGCGATGGCATCATCAGCCAGGGAAGCGGATGCACGAAGTGGCAGACCAACTGCCACGAATGCACCTGCGCCCATGATCATGGCGTTTCGTCTTGTCAGTTTCATTGATTAAGCTCCTGAGCTTGATCCCCGTGAAAGGGATTGATCATTCTTTGAGAGTAGAAAGGTAGGCCACGACGTCTTCGATCTGCTGGGCAGACAAAAGTGGGCCGAATGTGTCGTCTGCGGCTTTGCCTGTGTAGGCATTACCTGGGCGGATGAAACCTTCTGTCTTGTAGAAGGCAGGCATCATCGTTCCTTCGAACATCATTTTGGCATTCGCAACGATCCCGCGCAGTTCTGCCTCGGACCAACGATCAGCAGCGCCATCAAGGGCTGGGCCAATCTCGCCTTGGAATGGCACATCAGCTAGATCTGCGACCTGGTGGCATGCCACGCAGTTACCCAGACTCTTGTTGCCAACGATATCTCTACCGCTTGCTGGATCACCCGCAGCGCCCGAAAGCGATTGCGAGACAGTGCCGTCTTCGTAAGTAACAGCAGTTGGTGCGATTTCCGCCGCGCCCAATGCGGTGGCGGAGACAGCGGCTGCTATCGTTGTAAGTATGGAAATTCTCATGCGTCCTCCCGTAACACATTCAATTTTTTGTATACCATAGGACACGCCATCGTGAGCGGGCAAGGATAAATTCTTAAATCTGAATTCGTCCGCCTGAGTTTGTCCAACTAATCAGTCGAGCCGTTCTGGCGCTCCTGAATTCTACGCGCATGATATCTTTGGAAATCCTCCTCTAAATCAAGAGCATAACGTTTTTCATTGACCCATGTCAGCATGTCCAATGTCGTTCCTGCACCAAAGGCACCCGGCATCACAGCAACCGCAGCCGTTTGGGCAGTTTTGCCCTCCGCGACCTCGTCTGGCAGAAAAAGAATCGAAGGTGTGAACAGCAAACCCCATTTACGGGCAGCGGCCTTCTCGCTCAGAACCTCGCCGTCGAAGTCGGTAATTTCGGTGTCCCCGTGCAAGTTCAGCTGAACCACAAAGAAGTTGTCGCGAATATAATCCGAGATCTCCTCACGCGGATAAACCTCGTTATGCATCTTCGTGCAGTAGATGCAGCCTCGTTGTTCGACAAACAGGGCAAGACGTTTGCCTTCAGCGTTGGCCTCGGCAAGGTCCTCCCGCAAATCCTTGAAGGTGTCCCTCATCCAATCTGTTTTGTGCAGGCCATCATCACCAAGCTCGGCCGCAACAGCTGGAAGCCCAAAAAGCACAGTCACCAATACTAGCAATATGCGTTTCATTGGATCATCTCCTCCCTAGATGTTCTGAAATACGGGGAATGCTTCAATCATCCAACCCGCGATGAAATTTACGCTATCCGTTGCAATGAGCGCAGCAAACAGGATCATCAACAACCCCATGGCTTTTTCTACCTTTGGAAGATGCTTTCGGAAGCGCGAAGCGAACTTCAAAAACGGACCGATGAAAAGGGATGCGACCATGAACGGGGTCGTCATCGCCAGCCCAAACACCAGAAGCAACACAAGACCCTCAGACGCAGTGGACTCGGTGCTGGCTGTGAAAACGACGGCCGTCAGCACGCCACCCACGCAGGGCGTCCAGCCCGCAGCAAACGCAAACCCGACAACGTATGCGCCCAAGATGGACATGTTACCAGTATCACCCGCATCCATTTGGAACACGCGGTTCAGGAACCCGATGCGAAGAACACCCAGAAAATGGAGGCCCATGATCAGAACAACCGCCGCAGCAAACAATCTGAATTCCGTTTGCATACCTCTAAACGTCTGGCTCAACCCGTAGGCCGCCGCCCCTAGCAGCACGAAAACAGTGATGATTCCCAACGAGAACATGACCGACGCAAGGAACGCCCTGCGACGCACGCCCGGTGCCAATTCCCCTTCTGCGCTTATCTCGGACATCGATGCGCCGGCCATATAGCTCAGATAAAATGGCACGATCGGCAAAACGCAGGGCGAGAAAAAGACGATGAGCCCGCCAACAAAGGCGCCAAGCAGCGAGACGTCTAACATGGTGGCCCATCCGATTGTTGCATGAAATACATATTCAAGTTATTGTATGTTTTATCGATTGGTCAATAGGAACGCAGATGTCCATCGTTAGATCTTGCTTTATAGGCACCGTACTCGCAAGCGCACTGGCCTTCTCCGCCCAAGCTGCACAACTCGTGATGGTCGAGCAGGATGGATGTCATTGGTGCGCCCAGTGGAACAAAGAAATCTCGCCCCAATACCCGAAGACAGCAGAAGGCGAGCGCGCCCCTTTGCGCCGCGTGGATCTTCGCGACCTTCCGGCTGATATAGAGTTTGCATCCAAACCAGTCTTCACACCAACATTCGTCCTAGTCGAAGACGGCAAAGAACTGGGACGCCTCGAAGGCTATGGTGGAGACCAGTTCTTCTGGTTCCTGCTCGGAAAGCTCCTTGATGCGCATCCTGTCGCGACCCAGAAACAGCCATGAAAGCGGACGGTGATCGAATTGGCGCATTCCTTGAAAAATTCTGCCCACCCGATTGCCATGCCTCTGGTCAGTTATTTATAGGGGGACCACAGTGCTAGATAGCGATCGTCCCATGAACCTGCCCGTCATAACAAAAAACATGTCAGACGAAGACATTGAGTTGATGATGGAAAGCGCGTGCAATGCGTCTAACTTTCTGAAAGCAATTAGCCACGAAGGTCGTTTGATGATCTTGTGCCATCTTGCAACCGGTGAAAAATCCGTGACCGAGTTGGAAGAATTGCTGTCAGCCAGGCAGGCCGCCGTGTCTCAACAGCTCTCAAGGTTGCGTTCTGAAGGTCTTGTTGCGCCAAGGCGTGAAGGCAAGGCTATCTATTACAGTTTGACAGACCGCCGAGCGATTCAGATACTCGACGTCGTCTACAAACTTTTCTGTCAGGATAAGTAGAATACTCGCCGGCGAACTCGCCTAGGCGGGGACGCGGAGGAAAGCCAGTGCTGCAAAGCATCTCAGATGCGTGGTGGGTTGCTCTCATCGGATTCGGTGGCGGGCTGGTACTGGGGCTTGCGGCCAGGTTGGGTCGTTTTTGCACTTTGGGCGCGATCGAAGACTACCTTTATCAAGACAGCTCAATTCGCCTTCGCATGTGGATACTTGCAATTGGTGTTGCGGGCTTAGCCTCGTTTGCATTGGTCGCATCTGGTCATCTTGACTTGTCCCAAGCAATCTACAACGTGGCCCCGTGGTCGCCCGCCGCAAGCGTAATTGGCGGGCTGCTGTTCGGCTATGGCATGTCGCTCGCAGGAAATTGCGGTTTCGGGGCGCTGGCACGTTTTGGCGGTGGTGATCTTCGGTCGTTTGTCATCGTCCTTGTGATGGGAATCGCCGCCTACATCATGCTGTCCGGCCCCTTCGCGTCTGCTCGGCTCGCCTTTATGACAAATACGACGATGCCGACCAACAATTTGGGCTACGCTGACTTGCTGTCCTCTATCAGCGGCCTGCCCGTAGCACTGGTTGGGCTGACCATGTCCGGTTTGATCGCCGTAGGCGCCCTGAGCTCAAGTGAGTTTCGGAACAATCCCAAAACAATGGCATGGGCCAGCGCTGTCGGCCTGGCGATTGCGAGCGGCTGGGCTGGAACTCAGTGGATTGCATCAACAGGCTTCAGTACATTCCCCGTGATTAGTCACACCTACACTGCCCCGCTTGGTGAAACGATGATCTATCTCATGACATCCAGCGGCGGTGGTTTAACTTTTGGGGTCGGCTCCGTCTTCGGTGTGGTGTTTGGCGCATTTTGTGGGAGCTTGATCAAAGGCCATTTTCGATGGGAGGCCTGCGAGGATCCACGAGAGCTCAAGCGGCAGTTCCTTGGGGCAACCTGCATGGGGTTTGGCGCTGTATTGGCAATGGGCTGCACCATTGGTCAGGGTGTATCGGCGTTCTCGATTTTGGCGTTCAGCGCGCCCATTACGTTTGCGGCAATCTTTGCTGGTGCGGCACTCGGATTGAAGCAACTCATCACCGGTTTCGCTTCGCATCAATAGCTCTAAGCTCCGTAAATTTTCCTGACCACGTAAGCCCCTATAGCGCTCGCCCGCACGGTGAATCGACCCTCGAATATGGCTTCAAATTCAGGTGATTAGCGCCAAAAGCCCGCCAATTAGGCAATCACCCGTATAAGTGCGGATTGTTTGAGCACATTGCCTCCAAGCACCTTGTTTCGTTGTGTTATGCAAACAATGCGCCTAACCTTCTTAGAATGGGAACACCAAGCAGCTTTTTCAGCGAAATGCAGACGGAGTCTGGCGTCAGAACTCCATATGAGCGTTACGACAAATGGTTCGTCGCGCAGGACCGGCAACGCCTTTCAAAGAAATCGGGCGAAGCTGAAGCTTTTTTCAGAAGCACGGGCATCACGTTTAACGTCTATGGCCAAACCGACGCAGAAGAGCGTTTGATCCCATTTGATCTTGTGCCGCGCATTCTATCGAGCCGTGAATGGACGAAGCTGTCCGCAGGCATCGATCAGCGCGTCCGCGCTATAAATGCGTTTTTGCACGATATCTACAACAGGCAGGAAATTCTGCGGGCCGGCATCGTCCCGGTAGAATTGATCGCGAAGAACGACGCTTTTCTGCCGGAGATGATGAATTTCAGCCCGCCAGGCGACATCTACACGCACATTGTCGGGACTGACATCGTGCGCACAGGCGAGGATGATTTTTTTGTTCTAGAAGACAACGCACGCACCCCCTCAGGCGTCAGCTACATGCTGGAAAACCGCGAAACTATGTTGCAAATGTTTCCGGAGCTGTTCAGCCAGATCAAGGTTCAAAGGGTCAGCGATTACCCCAAGAACTTGCGTCAGTCGCTCGCCAACTGCGCACCCTCTTCATGCAACGGACGGCCTTGCGTGGCGATCCTAACGCCTGGCATCCACAACTCAGCCTATTTCGAGCACAGCTTTCTAGCGGACCAGATGGGCGTCGAGCTGGTCGAGGGTCATGATTTACGGGTGGTCGACGGGCATATCGCAATGCGTACGACGCGTGGGTACAAAGTCATCGATGTTCTATATCGGCGCGTCGATGATGACTTCTTGGACCCGCTGACTTTCAATCCAAAATCCATGTTAGGTGTGCCAGGAATTATGGATGTCTATCGCGCCGGAAACATCACCATTGCGAATGCACCCGGAACAGGTGTGGCCGATGACAAAGCGATCTACAGCTACATGCCTGAGATCGTAGAATTCTACACCGGCGAAAAATCCATCCTGAAAAACGTGGAAACCCATCGCTGTTCCGAGCCGGATTCGTTGAAATATGTGCTGGATAACCTTGCGGAGCTCGTAGTCAAAGAGGTCCATGGATCCGGTGGCTACGGCATGCTGGTCGGGCCTGCTGCCAGTAAAAAAGAGATCGCAGAATTCAGAGAAAAGCTGAAAGCGCGGCCCAGCAACTACATCGCTCAGCCAACGCTATCGCTTTCCACGGTGCCCATTTTCACAGAAAAAGGCCTTGCTCCGCGCCACGTTGATTTGCGCCCGTTCGCGCTCGTGTCACCGAGCGGAGTCGATATCACACCTGGCGGCCTGACACGTGTCGCGCTGCAAGAGGGAAGTTTGGTTGTGAATTCTAGCCAAGGTGGCGGGACCAAAGACACTTGGGTGCTGGAGGACTGAACAGATATGTTGGGCAAAACCGCAGGTGGGCTCTACTGGATGTTTCGGTCGCTCGAGAGGGCCGAGAACACCGCACGACTTCTTGAAGCCGGCTTCCGCATCGCCTTGACGCGGTCTTCCGACACCGAAAGCGAGTGGAAATCCGTCATTGTGACGTCTGCTGCGCAAGCCAAGTTCGAAAGCAAGTACGGCAGCTACGACAGTGAAAAGGTCTCTGACTTCCTTTTGCGCGATCCTGACAATCTGAGCTCTGTCTATTCGAGCGTAAAGTCCGCCCGCGAGAATGCGCGTCTCGTCCGTACAGCTCTGACAACAGAGGTTTGGGCAGCCGTCAATGAAACGTGGATTATCCTAACGGACATCTTCAAGTCCCCAATTCCGCAAACAGAGCTGCCCGCCGTTTTGGCCACCATTCGCCGCCAGTCTGCACTTGTACGTGGGGCGTTACACGGAACGATGCTTCGCAACGAGATCTACGATTTTTGCCGTATTGGCACATTCGTGGAACGGGTCGACAACACAGCCCGCATCATCGACGTCAAGTACTACGCCCTGCTTCCTTCTCCAATGCTTGTCGGCAGCCGAATGGACAACAAGCAATGGGAAACGATCCTGAGATCTGTTTCAGCCCATCGATCCTTTCGTTGGGCCGTCGACGACGACGTGACTGCAGCCTCGGTCGCCAACTTTCTAATTCTGGACCGCAGAATGCCACGCTCCCTCACTTTCGGAGTATCCGGGCTTGTCTCCAACCTCGGCTATTTGGCGGAAGAGTATGGCGAAAGGCTACCCTGTCACGAAGTCGCTAACGTCTTGCGCGCCCGCATAATAGGCCGTGATATCAGATCAATATTCGACGAGGGCCTACACGAGTTCCTCAGCTCGATCATTCTCGATACTGCAAACCTAGGCTTGCAGATTGAGCAAGACTACAGGTTCAATAGCTGATGCTGCTCTCGGTCAATCACATCACGCGCTATAGCTATGATCATCCGGTCAGCTATGCGCTCCAAAAGGTCCGTCTGCGCCCTCAAACGAGTTGCATGCAAGAGGTGTCGGATTGGTCCCTGACCATTGAAGGCGGCAAGATCGAAGCTGGTTACACAGACCATTATGGCAATCATGTTGATCTGCTCAGCATTGATCCGGACGCTAAGGCCCTATCGATCTCCGCCCACGGCAGTGTAAGGACAGAGGACCGCGCAGGTATGCTTGGAAAAACCTACGGCGTCGCACCGCTGTGGCACTTTCTGCAACCGACCGCTCTCACCAAGCCCGGCGCAACGGTTGTTGGGCTTTCGAAGAAAATCACAGCAGCAAGTTCGATTTTGAACGGGCTTCACGCGCTTTCCGAAGCGGTGCTAAAGGCGATGCCATATGAGTCAGGTCACACCGACATGGAAACCAATGTCGAGCAGGCACTAAAGCTTGGGCACGGGGTCTGCCAAGACCACGCTAATGTTTTCATCTCGGCGGCGCGTGCCGCTGGTGTCCCAGCCCGATATGTGAGCGGATATCTGATGATGACCGATCGGGTCGATCAAGACGCAAGCCATGCTTGGGCAGAGGCGCATCTTGATGATCTGGGCTGGGTTGGATTCGATGTGTCGAATGGGATCGCCCCCGATGAAAAGTACATTCGTATTGCAATTGGCACCGATGCACACGCTGCCGCTCCGATCTCCGGATTGCGAATGGGGTCAGGCAACGAAGCTATGATTGTATCTTTGCAAGTCCAGCAGTAGTCATACGCCGTAAAACCCTCGAAAGTGATCGAAATGACGTATTGTGTTGGTATGCGCATAGACAAGGGCTTGGTCCTTATGTCCGACACGCGGACAAGTGCCGGTGTGGATAACTTCTCCATCACTCGGAAAATGTTCACTTGGGCTATTCCCGGGGAGCGCAAGATCACCATCTTGACCGCCGGCAATCTCGCGACCACTCAGGCTATGATCAGCCTTCTCGAAGAACGCTCAAAGCTGACAGAAGACAGGGATCCCAGTATCTTACGTCAACCGACCATGTTCCAAGTTGCGCGTTTGGTCGGAGAAACCCTGAAGGAAGTCATCGCGGGAAGCAGCCCAAATGGGCAGACCTCCAGCGACACGTTTCGGGCCTCCGCCATTCTTGGGGGGCAAATTGAGGGCGGCAAGCCGACGATTTTCATGATCTATCCGGAAGGCAACTTCATCGAGATCACCAGCGACACCCCATTCTTTCAGATCGGGGAGACCAAATATGGCAAACCGATTCTGGTGCGCGCCTATGACCCTGAGATGAGTTTCGAAGATGCAGTGAAGCTGCTCCTGGTATCTTTCGACTCGACAGTGAAATCGAATTTGTCGGTTGGCCTGCCCTTCGACATCGAGATTTACGAGACCGACAGCTTAAGTGCTGGCCGGACGGTTCGGATTGAGAAAGACGACCCGGTCTACCTAACCATCTCGAATGGGTGGGGCGACGCCCTGAAGAACGCATTCCAAGACTTGCCAAACTACGAGTTTTGACACCTACACAATCGCAATGGTCGACCTGAGCAGCCCAAATCGACCACCTTTGCTCTAGCAGCTATTCGTTACGGTATTTGCAGAACCCATGTTATATTGACCCCACTTTTCGGGAGGTCGATTGCATGGATAATCCGAGCGTCACAGTTCTTATTGGCACCACAAAGGGTGCGTTTTTAGCCTCTGCGCACAACGGTCGAGATGACTGGAAAATCAAGGGACCGTTCTGCGACGGCTGGCCAATAAATCATGTCATCGGTGATCCAGACAGCGGTAAGCTGTGGGCAGGCGGCGGCGGTGAATGGTCCGGTGCTGGCGTTTGGCATTCCAAAGATGGCGGGGCAACTTGGGAGGTCACCAGGCTGACCAAAGGCTCTATGGATGATTGGGCTGCGAACGACCCCGACTTCGCGAAGATGATCGGGTGGACTGAAACCCCGCTTCCCTTCGAGGATCAGTTTTCTCAGATTTGGTCGCTGGGCCAAGTCGGCGGCAAGCTCTACGCGGGCACAAAGCCTGCGAATTTGCTGGTGAGCGACGATGACGGGAAGACATGGGCGAAGGTCGATAGCCTGACAAATCACGATTCCGCCGAAACTTGGAATCCGGGTGCTGCAGGGTTGGTTCTGCACACGATCGTCGCGGACCCTAAGAACCCGCAGAAGCTGTGGGTCGGCATCTCGGCCGCGGGCGTGTTCGCCACCGAGGATGGCGGCCAAACGTGGGACCGACGCAACCGCCTGTCTAATGCCGAGTCCTGCGCACATCATGATCATCCAGCCGCGCCGCGTGATGGCGAGACTGGTCATTGCGTTCATAATATGATGCGCGCACCTGGCGACGATGACCTTCTATATCAGCAAAACCACCACGGTGTTTGGCGGTCATCTGATGGTGGCCGCAGTTGGGATGACATCACCGAAGGCCTGCCCTCCACATTCGGTTTTCCGATCCGCGTCCACCCCCGCGATCCTGACACCATTTGGACATTACCCTTGAACGGCGATAGCTCTGGCCGGTTCCCCCTTGATGCGGCAGCGGCGGTCTGGCGTTCCAAAGACGGCGGCGCGACTTGGCAAGATCTGCGCAACGGGCTGCCTCAGGAGTCGTGCTATTTTACCGTGCTCCGGCAAGCCATGGCAGGGGATGCTTGTGAGCCGGCAGGTCTGTATTTCGGCACGAATAGTGGCTCGGTTTTTGCCAGCATTGACGAGGGAGAGAACTGGAAAGAAATCGCGCGGCACTTGCCGACCATTCTTGCTGTTGAGGTCTTGGACCGAGCGTAAACGCGTAACGAGCAGCCCGAGGCAGGTTAGTGAAAATCCCTGCTTGGAAACAACTTCTTAGCCTGATCGCGCGGATGCATGGCGCGTGGCGGGTGGTTTTGGCGGCGAGGCGCGTCATCTGCCTGAGGTTGGGTGACACCGATCGCGGCCTCCAACGGATGCCCAAGATCGGTAAGGCGGTAAGACATGTCTTCAATATCTTGCGCGATCAAGTGAACGACGATGCCCTCCCGCTGCAGATAACCCGTCACCCGCAAAAGCCGCCCCCCCATCACAACCCGACGGAAGCGCTCATACACCTTGGGCCAAACAACAATGTTGGAAACGCCGCTTTCGTCTTCCAGCGTCAGAAAAATCACGCCAGAAGCAGTGCCCGGACGCTGGCGGGTGATAACAAGCCCGCACACGCTGGTGCGCCCAAGCGGGGCGGTCGGCAGTTCTGCATGAGGCGTCAAGCCGGACATTGAGGGGCGCAATAACTCCATCGGATGCGCCTTGAGCGTCAAACGCATGGACACGTAATCCTCAACCACCTCTTCGCCCAAATGCATCACCGGAAGTTCCACCTGCGGCTCTCGGATGCTCTCGCCATCGATCGGATCATTGAACAGCGGCAGCGGCGTCTGCCCGCGCACCGCCTTCACCTGCCAAAGCGCATCACGACGTGCCAATCCCATATCGGAGAAGGCATCTGCCTCAGCCAGTCGCTCCAAAACCCAAGGGGCCACACCTGCACGTAACCACACCGCCTCCGGGTCCCGGTATCCGTTGCCCCGCGCGGACACGATCCAGCCTGCGTCCTCTTCCTTGAAACCTTTGATCTGGCGGAATCCGAGCCTTAATGCCAAAGCCCCGTCCGCCCTGCGCTCCAGCGTGTTATCCCAGCCGCTGGCATTCACGCAGATCGGGCGAACCTCTATCTGATGCTCTCGAACATCACGGACGATCTGAGCCGGAGCGTAAAACCCCATAGGTTGCGAATTGAGCAAGGCGCAGGCGAAAATCGCCGGATGATGACGCTTCAGCCAGGCCGAAACATAGGCCAGCATCGCAAAGGCGGCCGCGTGGCTTTCAGGGAAGCCGTAATCCGCAAACCCTTCGATCTGCCCGAAACAGCGCTCTGCCACTTCAGGCCTATATCCGTTCTTCAACATCCCTTTGATGAACTTGTCTTTGAACTGCCCTATCGTCCCCATCCGCCGAAACGACGCGAGCGAGCGGCGCAGGTGGTCAGCCTCTTCCGCCGTAAAGTCGGCACCGACCACCGCGATCTGCATGGCTTGCTCCTGAAACAACGGCACGCCAAGCGTCCTCTTGGTCACTGCTTCCAAAGCAGGGCCAAACGGCTCTGGCTTTTCAAGCCCTTGCCGGCGCCGGACATAGGGCTGCACCATACCCCCCTGGATTGGGCCCGGGCGAACGATAGCCACCTCGATAACCAAATCGTAGAACGTCGCAGGTTTCATGCGCGGCAGGAAATTCATCTGCGCGCGGCTTTCCACCTGAAAGACACCAACCGCGTCAGCTTTCTGGAGCATCTGATAGGTCGGCGCATCCTCTTGCGGGATCGTAGCAATAGTTAAGGTCTGGCGCTCATAATGCTCCAGCAACTCAAACGCCTTACGGATGCAGCTGAGCATCCCAAGCCCCAAAATATCGACCTTCAGAATACCCAATGTGTCGATATCGTCTTTGTCCCACTCGATAATTGTCCGGTCTTCCATCGCGGCATTCTCGATCGGGCACAGCTCATCAAGCCGTCCTTTGGTGATGACAAACCCACCCACATGCTGGGACAGGTGACGGGGGAAACCGATGATCTCGCCAATAAGGCGGATGGTCTGGGCAAGGCGGCGGTCTGTGGGGTCCAACCCAAGCTCTCTGATCCGCTCCGGATCGGCACCGCCACTCGACATGCCCCATATTTGCCCCGACAGGCCAGCGGTCACATCTTGGGACAGCCCCATCACCTTACCCACCTCGCGGATAGCAGCTCGAGACCGGAAATGGATCACCGTGGCACATAATCCCGCGCGGTGGCGGCCATATTTCTGGTAGATCCATTGGATGACTTCTTCACGCCGCTCGTGCTCGAAATCCACGTCGATATCTGGCGGCTCGCCTCGGTATTTCGACACGAACCGCTCAAAAACCATGGCTATCTGGTCAGGGGAGACATCGGTGATGCCCAACAAATAACAAAGGATAGAATTGGCAGCAGAACCGCGGCCCTGACACAGAATGCCAACAGATCGCGCGTATTGAACGATGTCGTGAACGGTCAGGAAATACGCCGCGAAACCAAGGTCTGAGACGACCGACAACTCTTTCTTCAGCAGATTCCAAACCCGTTCCGAGGCACCGTAGGGATACCGGTTTTTAACACCTTCGTAGGCCAGCCGTTCCAGCCGTTTTATCGGCGTTTCAACCTCGGAAATCTCGTCTGGATATTCGTAGCTAAGCTCGCTCAGGCAAAAGCCGCATTGCGTGGCAATATCCATCGTCCGTTGCAAGGCGGCGGGATGGTTACGGAACAGCCTTGCCATGTCGCCATGCCCTTTCAGGCGGCGCTCGGCATTGGGCAGCGCGCGCGTGCCGATCTGGTCGATTGTCACATGCTCGCGCATGCAGGTCAGAACGTCAGCGAGTTGCTTGCGGCTGCCACGGTGCATCAAGACGTCGCCCACAGCCACCATGGGGGCAGAGGTGCGCAACGCCAGTCTGGCACAGGCGTTCAGATAGGCCTGATCCGACCCGTCATAACGTGGGACAGCCCCAAGAAATACATGACCCGGAAAACGCCGCCTGACCTGTTGGATATGGTCCGCCGCCGTCCTTAGTTTGTGCTGCGGCAGCGCGATCAAAAGCATGCCTGCGCATCCCTCAAGAATATCCTTCAAATCAAGAAAGCATTCCCCCTTCTCAGCCCGCCGCTTTCCCAAAGTCAGAAGCCGGGTGAGACGTTTGTAAGCATCGTGATCCCGTGGCAGCGCCACCCAGTCTACCGAACTGTCACGTAATACTAGACGGCAGCCCACAATCAGCTTGGGTAGTCGCGGAGTATCTGGGCAAGGAATATCCTCCGGCGTGCCGACCTCCTGCCGCGAGCACGAGTCGATCTTGTGTTGGGATCGAATTTTGATGCTCTCTGAAGCCTCGCGCTTCAACTCTTTCAGCGCGGAATAAGCCCGCACAACTCCCGCCAAAGAATTCCGATCTGTGATCGCAATGGCAGCTAGGCCCAACTGAGCCGCGCGCGTCATCATTTCCTCCGGATGTGACGCGCCAGTCAGAAAGGTGAAGTTGGTAGTGACACATAGCTCCGCATATTGCTGCAAGCCACTCTCGGACAGGCCGCGGTCGGCAATGGTATCGGTCATGCAAATTCCCCATGCACAAACCATCCTGGCCGTTGTGGTGTGTAATACAGCCAAAGCCTCCGCCCTTGGCGGGTGTCCACTTTCCAGTAATCCCGAACTCCGGAACGCCAGTTGTCATCTTCAAGCCACCACTCTGGCGTTATCCTTTCCGGCCCTGTGGCGCGGGCGGTAGACAACGCCATACGTCGCCAGCGGAAATTTCTCGGCGGGCGCGTATCCATACCCGCGATGGGTTCGGGCGGGAAAAGGCGCAATGGACGCGGGCGCAAAGCAACCCACGACCCTTCCGGTTCAGAGTAAGCCGCAGGCGCGATGATAAAGCTGCGTTCAGGTATATGGCTGTCGGCAGGTAAAAAGCGTTGGATGTTCTCCAACCCGATCCGCGTGCCCAAACGAGAGATCAGATCTTCCAACTGGTCCTTTCGGCAGGTCGTGACCGCACTGACCTGATGGGCGGGCAAGGTCTCTACTTGGGTCGCTTCCAAACGCATCTGGTCGATACCGAAACCGGCATCCACATTCGCCACCCCGCGCTCAAAAAGTGGCAAGATGCGATCTGGGTCACGCAAGGGCCGGGCCAAACGGAGCTCAACCACCTGCGCCTCCTGATCAACGCGCCGCAGGGTCAAACACAACCTCCGCGCACCCGTCTCCTGCGCCTTTAGTTTGGCACATAGCGTCGCAAGCAAACGGGCCGTTCCAGCCATGACATCATCATAAAGTCCGATTGGGTCGGGCAAGGTCATGCGCACGCCATAATGGGGCGGCTCAGCCAGCGGGGTAATCTGCTCAGCTTGATGTCCCAGAGCTTGATCAAGCCGCATCATCAGGTCCGGTCCGAAACGCCGCGTCAGTGGGGCGCGAGGCGTCCCGGCCAAATCCGCGACCGTGCGCAAGCCCAACCGTTGCAACGCGACTGCTGTCTTTTCTTCCAACCGCAAAGCCATGATGGGGAGCCCGCCCAGCGCCTCCAGCCCCCTGCCCGGCTTGGCCAATCCTTCCCCGTAATGGGCCAGCGCCCAAGCCGCCCCGCGCGTATCCGCCAACCCGATCCGCGCAGAAAGTCCCGCGCGGCTCAATCGCTGGCGCATATCGGAAAGCATGATCGCCTCGCCGCCAAAAAGATGTGCCGCTCCGGTAATGTCGAGCACCAAACCGTCTTTCCCTTCCAGCCCGACCCACGGGCAGTAGCGCGTCGCCCAACGGCGCAACACATGCAGAAATTGCGCATCACCGTTCAAATTCGCAGGGCGGCTTTTCACTTCAGGGCAAAAGGCCCGTGCATCTGAAAAGGCCATACCCTGATGTAGTCCCTGCTGCTCCGCCTGAGCATTCAGGCAATAAATCCGGTTCGCGTTATTCTGCTTGAGCGTCAGAACGAAAGCCCCATCAACAGGACGCAGCCGAAGGGCCCGGTCACTCGCTAACCGAGGGAACCACATGGACGCGACGCGACGCTGCATTCCATCGAACATGCCAGACACCTAATGTTCCCGATTTGTTCTTGGTAATCTCCCAACGCTGGAGAGTCGAGTCATCGGCATCAAAAACCGGGGTGCAGTGCCAACGGGTTTCGACGGCATTACTCCCCATCCCTTCAGGGATAAGGCAAAGCCCCGTCGTCTTCCCTGCTTTCGCCGCAAGTTGCAGCCGCCGCCCTGCCGTCAAGCTCAGCGGTTCGCCCAACTCAATACACACGAACGGAACAGCTCCATCCCGCAAAGCTTCTTCCATGACAGCAAGGCCATCGATCTGGTCTTTGGCCTGAGCAACCAGCAGCTTGGCAGGGTCAATAAACCCGCTCAACCCGACCGGATAAAGAACCTCCGGACGCCACGCCTCTCTAATCCAAAGAATGCTGCTCTCCGCCCGCGCAACCGCCATAGCGGCAAAGCTGATCGCACCGGCCCCACAGGCTTCGTGAACGCGAGATTGGCGTAGCGGGAAATGAGAAAAAAGATCAGGCTTCATCTGCAGGAAACTACAACGAACACGTCAGGTTTCAAATCCCCGATCACAGAGGGTTCCTTGCTAACGCGACTGAACTCAGCGGATCAGCATCTTCATCCCATCCAATATGGAATAGACCCGCTTGCCCGTAGCAGCCTCGATCGCCTGCGCATATGGGGGCAAATTTCCGCATTCCAAAACAATCGCACCAAGGTCAGGCATCGCACGGCACAGCCTCACCGCTTTTTCGGTCACTGCGGTTTGGATTGCCTCTTGGCTAATACACCCACCCTGCCTCTCCTTGGGCACAAGGATCGCCGAGGCAAAAGCCTCGCAGTCTTCCATGCCCTCGATCAACGCGTGATCCAGCGCAATGCCTGCCGCTGAAAGCGCTGCGGACCCAAGGTTGGGTTTTGACGCCGTAATAATTCCAACAGGTCGATTTCCATGCGCCGCACGCACGAATGGAAAAAGAGACAGCGCCGAAACCATGACCGGAATGCCAACACTTTTCGCGATCTCGTCTTGGACCGTCACAAGAAACCCGCAGGTGGATGTCAGGGCAACAGCGCCCTCAGCCTCTAGCGATCTGGCCGCGGCACAAAAGGACGCGACCAAGGCCGGATCGGGGGTGCCGTCGCGCACAATGTCGGTACTGCCAGCTTTTGGTACGACCTGCGTTCGGGCCGGAAGGTGATAGCTTGCGGTGTTACCCGCATCCCCAACGATCCGCTCGAACACAGTATCGAGCATCAAAACTCCGATAAAACCACTCATCTGCGTCGACCAAAAATTGCTGGTGTCGAATATATCGGAATCTGCGATGCCGCGATAAAAAGCCCAAGTGCAGGATTGGCTGGAAGAACCGCGAGGAAAAACGAAACATTGCGGTTGCCAAACATCATCCCCAAAGCGCTCGCCGTGTCAGGGTCGGTGACCCTGCGCGCGGCGAATGCCACAGCAACATGCCCGCCAAAGTTCAGCAGCAACGCCAAACAAAGAAGTCCGAACGCTTGCATAGGTTTCGCTATGACAAAACCGCCAACCCCGTCGAAAAGAGGGAACAGGAAAAGGATCATTGCCAACGCTGCTACGCCATTGAACGCCTCGCTATTCACCGAAATTTTGGACTTTCCGATGGCAACCTGAAGCGCTAGGCCGATGAAAATGCCGCCAGCAATCATAAGAGCTATTTGCTGCGCCATCACCACAGGTGCAATGTCGGCCTGAACACCAACAAGACCAAGGCTGAAGGGCCCAAGGAACGGCAACGCCACTGTCGCCAGCAGACCGAACTTCAAGGTGATGCGCGCATTGTACCCCAACAACAGCGCGAGATTTGCGGCGGAACTCAAGGGTGGTGAAGCTCCAAAAACCGCGAGGGCAAGCAACGTCTCGGATGACGCCCCGAAAATTTGCCCGAGCCAAACCATACCAAGGCAGGTCAAAGGGCCAAATACGATCAGAAGAGCAAACAGCCCTGCAACACTTCGCCCATTCCCCAGTTCACCCAGAATGGCCCCCAGATCGAGCCGCGCGATCGCAAGCCCCAGCACCAGCGATACCAGCACCGGCAAAAAGGGCCGAAGCATCGTGGAAACGCCCGGCAGGAACGCGACAACAACCATACCGCCCAACATCACGATACCGGCGTGACGGCCGACAAAACGTAAAAAGTTCATTGGGACAACAACTGGTCCGGCAACCATGTCGCCAGCCCCGGAAACGCGACCAGAATGGCGACCATCAATACCATGATGCCAAACATCGGCAGGGCCGTTTTGGCGATATATGTGATGTCGTGCTTGGTCATGGATTGCAGCACAAAAAGATTAAACCCTATTGGCGGTGTGATTTGGGCCATCTCGACCACCACAACGATAAAAATGCCAAACCAGATAAGGTCGATCCCTGCCGCGCGGATCATCGGCTCGATAATCGCCATGGTCAAAACGACTGCCGAAATCCCGTCAAGAAACATGCCGATCACAATGTAGAACACCGTAAGGGCTGCGATCAACGCGACCGGCGACAGATTGAACTCCGCGATCCACGCGGCCAAGGCGCGCGGCAGACCGGTAAAGCCCATGGAAAGCGACAGGAAGGCCGCCCCCATCAAGATCAATGCAATCATGGCGCTGGTGCGCGTTGCCCCTAAAAGGCTTTCGATAAATGTGTGGCGGTTCAGCGATCCCTGCAGCGCCGCAAGCACCAGCGCACCGACCACACCGAATGCCGCGGCCTCCGTCGGCGTCGCATAGCCGCCATACATGGAGCCGATGACAACCACCACAAGCGCGATCACAGGTATAAGCAGAGTCGAGTTCTTTAACGCAGCAATAAACCCCATCCGCGGTTCAGGCTCTGGGCGTTGCGCTGGTCGGAGGAAATACCAAGCGACAATGTACAACATAAACATCGCCGCCAAAACAAGGCCGGGGATCACGCCTGCCATGAACAGTTTGGTGATGCTTTCTTTAACAGTGACCCCGTACACGATCAGCGTTAGCGATGGCGGGATCATCAGCCCCAAAGTAGCCGCCCCTGCCAAAGTGCCTATGGTCATGAACTCCGGATAACCGCGCTTTTGCAATTCCGGAATCGACATCTTGCCCACTGTTGTCAGGGTAGCTGCGGAAGACCCTGAGACGGCAGCAAACACCGTGCACCCAACGACATTGGTATGTAGCAAGCCGCCGGGAATACGCGCCAGCCAAGGGGCAAGGCCTCTGAACATATCCTCAGACAGGCGCGTTCGGTAAAGAACCTCTCCCATCCAGATGAACAGCGGAAGTGCGGTCAGCGTCCAACTGCTAGAGCTGGTCCAGACCGTGATGATCATCGCATTGCCCGGGTTACGCGAAGTGAACCCGATCATCCCGATATAAGCGACCCCCATCAATGCGAGCCCGACCCAAATGCCTGACCCTAAAAGAAAGAACATCACGAACAGGAATATTCCGATCTTCAGCGCGACAGCATCTCTGTCAAAACCCGTCATCGCTTGCATTGATGCGTAGACAATCAACAGCACAATACCGACAGCAATCGCTCGGCTGGCTTTTGAGCTCAGCAGATAGCCAGCCCAATCGTGCCCGTAATCAACGGCATCAACCCCCTGATAGCTGGAGAAAACAATGCGCGCCAAATTATCGACAACAGCGACTGCGAAAACTACAGCGCCAATCGCCATAAAAGTCTGCGGCATCCAAAGCGGCGTAGCGTCCTGACCTTGTGAGATATCGTTGATACGGGCTGAAAGCAGCGTCGCCTTTACCGCGAACCATGCAAGAAACAGCGCCGACAGGCTTGCCAGAGTGTAGCACCAAATTTCGACGACACGACGAAATCGGCCGGACTTACTCACAAAAAGCGCCACGCGGATATGCGCGTTGTGATTGAATGTATAGGCCATTGCCAGAAAGGACGTCGCGGCCATTGCGTAGCCGGCATATTGCGCGCCACCCGGGAATATCTGACCGCTCCAGCGCGCCACCATTTGCGCGATGACCAACCCAAGGATGGCAATCAGAGCAATCGCGGCTGCAAAGCCGGATGTTTTGTAAAGACCGTCCAATAGGCTACGCAAGGGCGGCTCCTTCAAGTATCTAAGGGAATTAAAAATTGGCCTCCGCCATGATCAGACAGAGGCCAATGTTTTTACTTCTTATAGGCGCTCACAATTGCAGCGCCCGCGTCGCCTGCTTGCTCAAGCCATTCGTTGGCCATTGTGTCGCCGATTGCGGCAAGGTCAGCGGCCAGCTGTTCGCTTGGCTCAGATACGGTCAGCCCGTTGTCCGCCAGAGTTTTCAGGAAACCCCCTGCAAGCTCGGCCGCCTTTGCAGAGCCACGGGCCTCCGCATCCGCCGATTTACTGGTCAGGCAATCCTTCGACGCCTGTGGCAATGCATCAAAAGCATCCGAGTTCACAAAGATCGAATTGCGCGGGAGCCATGCTTTTGCATCGTAGAAGTTGGTCAGATCCTCCCATACCTTTTCGTCAACGCCCGTTGAACCAGATGAGATGAAGGCCTGAACGACGCCAGTGGCCAACGCCTGCTTGAGTTCGGCAGCTTCAATCTGTGTCGGAACCATCCCGCCCAGTTCAGCCACGCGCGCGGTTGCGGCGTTGTAGGCACGGAATTTTAGGCCAGCAGCGTCAGAAATCGCGTTGACCTCTTGCGCAAAGTAAAGACCTTGTGGCGGCCATGGCACAGAGTAAAGCAGTGTCATATTCTGCTCATTGAGCAGCGCGTTCAGGGTCGGGCGGGCCGCATCGCGCAATGCATCAGATGCCTCGAAAGAGGTCGCCAAGAACGGCACGGAGTCATATCCAAATACAGCGTTCTCGTTGGCGTGAGCGGATAGCAGACGCTCGCCAATTTGGGCTTCGCCAACTTGGACAGCGCGTTTAATCTCGTCGCCCTTGAAAAGCGAACCACCCGCGTGAATCGTGATGTCCAACTCGCCGCCGGAGCACTCACGCACCTCGTCAACGAAAATTTGCGCGTTTTCGGTATGATAGTTATTGGCAGGATAAGCCATCGGCATATCCCAATTCTCGGCGGAAGCGGTTCCGGCCATTGCAGCGGTGGCGACGGACGTCGCTAGCAGCGTTTTAATCGTAGTCATTTCATGTCTCTCCTAGTTGGGTCGTTTCTTATCGATTAGCGGTTGATCGAGCGGCTCGGCGCGTAAGCCGCGAGGTCTGTATTTGGCGCCCGACCGCTGGCCAATTGCGCAAGCCAACGCCCGGTTTTTGGTCCGCCGGTTAGCCCGACATGTTGGTGACCATATCCCAGCAACACATTGCTAGCATGAGGTGCCTGCCCGATGACCGGAAGGGAATCTGCCGTGCTTGGTCGGTGTCCCATCCATTCGACGACCCGATCATAAGTCAGGTCTGGAAACAAGTCTTTCACTTGCCGCTTGAGCAGCTCAAACGGGGCCTTCGACGCAGGCGCATCCAGTCCTCCAAACTCGACCACGCCCGCGCATCGTAGGCGCCCATCCATGGAATTCATGGCGAATTTTCCAGCGCTGACCATGACGGGGCTTTTGAGTATTATCGACGGATTAACATACTCCAAGTGGTAGCCGCGCTCGGATTCCAACGGAACTGTGATCCCTAGTTTCTTCGCAAGCGGACCGGACCAAGCCCCCAAAGTGAGGACGTATTGGTTCGCTGTCAGCACGCCGGTATCCGTCTCGATCCCCACACAGGTGCCGTCCTCGACAGCAAGATCGCGGATCGTCGCCTTCTGAAAAACGCCTCCTTTTGCGCAGAACACATCCATCAATGCTCCGACATAGGCACCCGGGTCAGAGATGCGGCCATGCTGCAGCAACCGCACACCGAAACCGAAGCGTTCCGAGAGAGAGGGATCATAAGTGGCCAGATCACCTGCCGACATCTCTTCGAAAGGGACGCCATGGAGTCGGCGGATGTCCCAGCCGTAACCATCAGCCAAATAGGCCTCACGGTCAGCGTAGCCGTAAATCCAATCCTCGTTGCTGAGAAATCGCGCGGCAGGAGTTCCGTCAGCAAGGGCATGATGTTGATCGACAGAGTCGTGGAGAAGATCGTGCAAGCCGCCTGCGATATGTTCAACCGACCGCGACTGCGCAAGATACTGGCGCAAAAACGGAAGCAAACGTGGCAGATAAGACCACTTCAGAAACAACGGTTGATTGCGGCTGAATAGCATACTGGGTGCTTTGGTAAGCAAGCCCGGCACGCTCACCGGAACAATTGACCCAGATGCGAGAACGCCTGCGTTCCCGTAGGACGTGCCAGCAGCAGGTCCCTCACGATCTATCAGGGTTACCTCAAAACCATCGCGTTGCAACCAAAGCGCTGTTGCGACGCCAACAATACCGGCCCCAACGACCATGATCGTCTCGTTCGTCAATGCATCCCCCATTTGAACACCAAACACCGCCTTCTAGCATTTCGAAAAGGGTTTCGGCGCAAAAAAGGCGACCCCCAAAATAACATGGAAGTCGCAAACAGGATGTGTGGATTTAGAAGCGCAAGTAAAACAGGCGTTTGGTCGTCACTTTACGACGGCGCCGGAAAATTCTCGTTCCATATCAGATCGGTTTGGAAGGCTGTCGATATGTGCAAGCGTCTGCGACCGATAGGCCTGCGACACGCGAGCATCTGATAAGCCCTGCTCCAGCATCCCGCGATAACGCGGGCTTGGGGAGGCCTCAAAAGGAAGTGTGACAAGACCATGATACGATAAGGCTTCGAACACGCCTCCATCCAGTTCAACCTTGACCATGAAGCGGCCATACCGCGATGAAGAAACTCCCTCGCGCTTGTCCAACGCGGGTAATGCCTCGACAGGCAGATGGAACAATGCGCCCTCGGCAATTTGATCTGGGCGCGCTTCGATATTGGCGAAACACACATTCTCGGGAACGGAAGCATAGTTGAAAACCAGCTGAAATCCGGAAAGCCGTGCCGGTCCAACAAAATAGTCCAGAACATCTATCTCTAGTGATCGCGTAAGGCTCGCTTGGTCCATGCAAGACCCATAAGCGAAGTAATAAATTCGGTCGGCGGCTTGGGTCATATCATGGCTCCAAAATCAACAGCGGTAAAGGCAAACAGTCCAAGGGCAATAAAGACGACACCCATTATTCGGTGCAGCACGATTTGGCCTTTTGTACTTTTTGCAAAGATGGTTCGCATTTTTTGACTGGCCATGACGAGCACAGCTTCAATCATAAACGAGAACACAACGACCAATACGCCAAGCCCCAGGAACCAAATAGCCGGGCTGCTGTTGTTCGCGGGCATGAAACCGGGCAGTAGTGCCAAGAAAAAGAGAGCGACCTTTGGGTTCAGGATGTCTATGACAACGCCATCAAGGAAGATGCGCGTCATAGCTTTCCGATCCGACATTGGCACCACGACGATCGCCTCGGCCTTTTCGCGGAGGGAACTCACGCCAAGCCAGATCAGGTAGCTTGCACCCGCAGCAAGCAGCAGTGCAAACGCGAAGTCCGGCAATTGCGCAGCCAAAGCGAAGATGATCGTGGCAAAGACGACATGGAACAGTGCGCCAACGGAAACGCCCGCCGCAGAAACAATGCCAGCCGGGGCCCCCTGCGCGATCGCGCGGCTTAAGATATAAGCCATATCGGGACCGGGCGTGATATTGAGGATAAGCACCACAAGGAGGAAGCCGCCCCAAAGTTCAATCGTCATTTTATGTATGATCCATTATGCATGATCCATAGCGTCGTTTCGTCATGGCAAATCCGCCATACGGTGATTTGAAAGTGCTAAGCGTCCCGCCGCAACTGCATCCCAAGTCAGTCGGAAATCAGTGTGCAAAGCAGTAATGGGCTTGTAATGCTCGGCTTCATCAAGCGACGCCAAGGTGAAGTCAATCTCTTCGGGACGGCCTGCCTCGGAAAAGCTGATCTGTGTACCGCAATTCGGGCAGAATTGGCGCACGCATCCCTTGCTGCTTTGATATTGCGTCGCTTCGCCTGTTTGCTTGAAGGCGTCACGACGGACACTCCCCCAACCCAAATGCGGCGCACCTGATGTGCTTCTACAGATCGAGCAATGGCAAATGGTCAAATCTCGCGGGGTCTCCCAAAGCGAATAGCGCAAGGCCCCACAATGGCAGCCGCCCTGCGCCACTGGACGCACGCCACCCAAAGCAAGCACCGCGCGGTAGTCCTGAGCGACGGCGTCAACCAGCTCTGTTGGCGCGTTTGCTGCGGAGGTTGTTTTGTGGAACCCAACACTTTGCGCGACTACGCTGTGCCACTCGCGAGTCCGCTGCCATTCTTGGCGATCCTCAGGCTCCCAGCTCAACATGTCCTCTGAATACCGCAATCCATCCAACACGATCCTGATCTTCTCTTCGGATGAATAATGCTTGCGGGTCGCACGCTTGATGTCTTTGACGATCTTCTCGCCGGGGCTCTTTGCTGTCTTTCTCATCGTCCACTCCTCGGTGGTTACGATGAGCAACAAACCCTCTCTTAGCAAATTACCCTAAATGGACCCATAAGCGCTGACGTCAGACAATCCTGACACCAGTTGTGCTCACTGAGATTACAGACAAGGCAGACAGGATCAGAGTTTTCACACTACTTTCCGTATTCATCATGGCAGGATTTGGCTTGTCCCCCGTCTTTGGGTATCTGCTGGTGGATGCAGGCTTTGATATTGGACTGACTTTTACGCTGACCGCTGTGCTTTGCCTCATAAGTGGTGCACTGTTCATGTCGCTCCGCGGTGCAATCGCCAAGCTTTCGCATGGTCAAACACCTTCCATCAGCAGCGGGTTAAGCATGGTCGCATTGCGACAGGTTTTCCGCTCAAGAGCTATTCGCCCGATCATCATGGTCGGCCTCGGTGCGTCGGTTTTTGCGGCAGTGACCAACTTCCAGACTGTCTTCGCCGCACAAAACGGATTGGAATACGCGACCTACTTTTTTGCATATACGGTCACTGTAATCATTTGCAGGGTCGTTTTTGCCGAGTTCATGGGCGGGCGCGCACCCTATGGCACCATCAGCGTCTTGCTCGCGATTATGGTCGCCAGTGTTGCAAGCCTGATGTTTCTGACCGACGGACGGATTTCATACATCATCGGGGCCGTTCTTTTTGGGATCGGCTACGGTGTATCTTACCCGATTGTCAAAGCGATGGCGGCAAATGATGCGAAACCCGAGTACTTGGAGCAAACGCTTCAGATATTTGGGTTCTCGTACTTCATTGGCGTTTTTGGCTTCCCGTTTATCGCCGGGTGGACAATCACAGCGTTTGGGATCGGCAGCCTGTTGGCACTGGCAATCGTGCTTTCGGCAGTCGAATGCCTGTTGGCCTTTCATAGATTCGCAACCGACAATCGAACCCTGATTGCGAAGAGCGCTCCCGACTAAATCTGGGACACAGTTCCGGCGGGTTCAAGCGCGCGCTCGCGTCAGGCAATGTCGTCTAACGCAACCCGTTGCGAGCGATATAGTCTGCCAGATCCAGGATCACCGCGCCACGCGCTGTCGCAATCGCCTGTGGCCCGCCCAGTGGATCAAACGGCACTGAAAGCTCGAACAGGCCAGACCGTTCGCGCCCGCCATCCGGAACCCCTACAAAAAACTGCCCTGACGCACGAAATTGTCCGTTCGCACCTGCGATAAGGCTTTCAAAACGAACCTCTAACCGCGCATCCGGAAAGGCCTCGAACGGCCAAGGCTCGGATGCCACACGAGCGCCGGTTATGCGCGCAAGATTACGTGTCAATTCCAGCGAAACTGCCCTTTCAGGACTATCCGCCCAAAGCACAGCAGCGTCGGTGGCAAGCTTGCCATCCAGACCTTCGACGGCGATCTCGTTCGCGCTGGCATAGGTCGGTAAGGAAATATCCCGCACCTCTACGGAGCGGAACGCAATGCGTTGCTTCTGTTCGACCTGCGGTGGCGTGACCGGATAAAGGTCAGGCGTTGCCCCACAGCCCGTAAGCGCAAGGATCGCCCCAAACATAGCGAGCTTAAGATAGTTCATGTTCATCTTCCCCGAATAAGTGAGCCTGGGTTGCGTTCGAGCATCCGAGCAAGCGACGTCATCGCCTCCGCCGCCTTAGAAATATCACGCAACGCACTCTGAGCATCCCTGCTCAAAACATCGCCCTTGTTGTAACCTGCAATGGTTTGATTGGCTTGATTTAGAACGACCCGCACACGTTCCACCAACGCCGGCAAGTCTTGTGTCGACGTCGCCACCGCATCGGCAGCTTTGCGGGCCGAGTCTAGGGTCGCGTTGATGTTGGTGACGGCCCCGCCTTCTCGCAATTCGCGTAGGGTGGCGTTAATCTCGTTCAAGGCAGCACCAAGATCAGCAGGCAGTTGTTTCGCGGCATCGGTTCCCAAAATCGCGTCTGCCGACGCTGTGAGTGTGGTCAGCTGCGTCGTTAAAGTCTCTAGCGGCAAGGTCTCGGCCTTCGCAGCTACAGCTTGAAGTTGTGCAATCAACGCAGGGACACCTTCAACAGATGCGTTCACGCCGTTGGCAGCAGCAGCAGCTGCATTGACAGCCGCCAGAAGCTGCGTTGAAAACTTGTCCTCTTCCAACTGCGCCAACAGGGTTTCAAAACGGCCGAGCGTTGCGTTCAGCTTGACTGGAATAGCTTGCAGATCGTCGGAGGCAACAATATCGCGCACATCCCCGAGCAGGGCGCGTACGACCTGTGGCGTCTCACGCAAATCCTCACTGGAGATCAAGGCATCCGCACTGTTCAGGAACTGAATGGCGCTGTTGAGCAATTCTTCAATGGGCAAATTGTTGATACGCGCCACAACCCCCTCAACCGTGCCTGTGACATCAGTTATTTCACTATCGGTGCTAGGGATGATCGGTATGATGCCCTCACCCGTTTGCACGACATAGAGCGGGGCGTTTTCCACCTCGATCAATTCGATTTTCAAGCCCCCAGCCAAAAGGCTTGCGGAAGCCAGACGCGCGCGCAGGCCCTCTTCTATGCGCCGCTTCAGAAACTGCAGGGCTGCGGTTGGGGTGACCTCATCTTGCAATCCAAGCCGCGCGGGCTGGATGTTCAGCACGGCGTTCAATCGAACACGCTCATCCCCGAAAGCGTCGGCATCAATAACGCCCGAGACCCCTGTCACACGGCCAATCTGCAACCCGCTCAGCTCGACTGGGGCATCAATGGTCAAGCCGGAGACGCTCTCGTCGAAAACCACCCGCATTTGTAATGGTTCCGCTTGGGAAGAATTGAACACACTTTCACGGGCAGAAGCCTCATCAGGATACACTTCGAAGCTATTGCCATCGGAAACGCGGCGCCCGCTGGAAACGAAGGTTTCGAAAGTCACCCCGCCACCGACAAGTGTCGCAAGAGATGAGAAGTCGATTTCGGCCCCACCTGGGCCCACTGAAAATGTGAAACCTGAGGTATCCCAGAACCGTGTGGTTGGGGAAATCAGACGGCTATGGGGGTGGTAGATTATTGCCTCTGCGACGGCGAAACTGCCTTGCTGCGAAATGTGCGCCTTCCCAATACGCCCAACCTCAA
The DNA here is from genome assembly GCF_900111945.1 of Litoreibacter janthinus. Lineage (NCBI taxonomy): Bacteria > Pseudomonadati > Pseudomonadota > Alphaproteobacteria > Rhodobacterales > Roseobacteraceae > Litoreibacter > Litoreibacter janthinus. The sequence goes on from NZ_FOYO01000001.1 coordinate 140,950, forward strand.
TCCCGCGAAACGTAATGGGGCTGTTATCCGTGAGGCTTCCGCCCGGCGTCGTCCGCAGCGTGATCTCAAGCCCTTCTTTGCCGTATCGGTAAAGCGGGGTGTTCGGGAGGCCTTTGAACCTCGACTGGGGCGGGCCTATTTCGCCATCCCATGAGCCTTCAATATACACGCCGGACAGAACAGTCTCGAGCCCACTGACACCTTGGGCGCTCAGCTCTGGCTGGACCACCCAGAAGGTTGAGCCCGCATCGACGAACGGCGCAACGTCTTTGTTCAGTCGCACATGAGCGACAACGCCGGACAAGTTCGGTGCAAATTTCACGTCTTCGACGACTCCGACGGCCACGTCGCGAAAGCGCAGCTCGGTTTCGCGCGTCGCGATACCCGATCCGTTTTTAAACTCGATCTCAATGAGAGGCCCGCGGTCGTTGTATGTCTGCCACGCGACACCAAGAGCTATGACCAAGGCCAGTATCGGGATGATCCAAACAAACGACGCATTCGCAAATATGGATTTGCGGGCAGGCGCGATTTTGACTGGCGTCGGTGTTTTACTCATCACTGAACGCTCCTTCGTGTTCGGTCTGAACATCCCAAATCATGCGGCTATCGAATGACTGCGCCGACAACATTGTGAAGATGACAGACAGAGCGAAAAACAAGCTTGCGCGGCCGGGGTTCACTGCGGCCAGTGTGTTCAACTGAACGAGTGACGACATGATCGCAACCACAAAAATGTCGATCATCGACCAGCGCCCGATATATTCGACGACTTCGTACAGGATTTGCCGATGATGATTTGACACACTGGACGGTCGTGTGACCGAAATCGCTAGAAACCCAATGGCCATGAATTTTGCCAAGGGAATGACAACGCTCGCAATGAGGATAATAAGAGCAATACCCACGGCCCCGTGGTGAATCAGCTCAACAGCGCCCCCGACGATAGTGTCTTCCTGCATGCTGAGCAGCGTGCGTGTTTGCAGCATCGGGTACATATTGGCCGGCACGTAACACATCAACCCGACCAGCCAAAGCGCCCAGACCCGTTGCAGGCTCTTTTCCTCGCGCGCGACAATTCTACTTCCGCAACGGCCACAGACTCGCGTGCCTGCGGGCCAGACCTGCGTGCATCGCGTACAGGCGACGACGTCAATATCGCGCGCGCTTATGATGCTTGCGTTTTGTCCAGCGACTTCCATACCGACCACCTACAAATGAAATTCTCCTGCACCACAACTAGAACGACCAAGGACGAAAACATCCAAAATGCGGGTCCGAACGCAACATCCGCCAGATCGCTGATCTTTACCAATGCCACCGCACAACCAAGCACAAATATCTCCGCCATGGACCAAGGCCGTAGGGCCTCTGACAGGCGAAAGGCCTGGGTCGCTCCTCGTGCGGGTGGATAATCAAGCACTATCGGAACAAGGACGTAGATCGTTAGCAACGCACGCGCTAACGGTACAAATATAATCAACGCCGCTGTAGTGAGCGTGAGAAACACCAGCGGCCCTTCGCTGAAGGCCAGCGCCGCATCAAGTATCGAGACAGAATTTGTTGTTCCAGCCGCTGAAATCGAAAGGAACGGGAAAACTGTCGCGCCGATGATCAATATTGCGATGGCAAGCGACACCGCGATAATCTGCAGTCCTGCCTTGCGACGCGGAGAGATCAAGACAGCCCCACATCGCGCACAGCTGGCTTTTTGCCCCGCTTGAGGGCGCTCAAGCGTGAACACAGCATCGCAATGCGTACAGACAATCAAGTTGTCGAGGGGAATCGGCAGCTTCTGGTTCATGAGCTTAAGTATCTGATTTTTGGCTCCAACGACACGCGATTCAGCTTGGCCACGTTCCGCCGATTGGGCTGTGACCTTCCCCCCTAAAATTGGGCGGATCGCCTCGATCCCGCGCAGATTGGCCTTTGCAGATGACATCGACTTGAAGCCGCGCATTGGGGTGATCAGCTTTTCAGGGCGGCATGATCGCTCTCAATCCTGTTATTTTCCCCTTTGCGGTTGATGTGCAGAATGCCTTCGCCACGGAGGTCGAAGCGGTTCATCTCACTGAGCACGCGGGCATAGCTGTGGGCCTTGTCGGTGGTGATCGACCGAGGTTGGTAGAGCCGGGCATTCTCACAGGCTTGCTTGAGAAATGCCCTTGCTGCCTTGACGTACCGACGTGCTGTTAGTTGGAAATCGACCAGTTGACCACTTTGATCGGCGGTGCGCCAAAGGTAGCGCCCCCTGCCACCAACCTTAATATAGGTCTCATTCACATGACAGTTGAGACCGCGCCAAGAACGATGTTTGAACGACCGTTTCGCGATCTCGGGGCCAAGCTTGCGCACCCACCTGTGGATCTTGGAGGCGTCAACTTCAATGCCGCGCTCTGCCAGAAGATCCCGCACATCTCTGCAAGAAAGGGCCTAGCGACAATACCAGCGTACTGCACACAGGTTAGTATCCGGCGGAAACCGATGATGTTTGAAGGGATTGCTTTGCATGCTGCATCTCCGAAACTTGACATGAGCTCAAAGCTGCAATCTCAAACAGATTAATGCAACAAACCCATTGAAAGGATGCTGACGTGAAACCGTCTCATGCTGACCCCAGTCTCGTACGCCTTGCCGGCGCGCTTTATTTGGCCATAATTTTTTGTGGGCTTACCGCTGAATTGTTGTTGCGCGGACCCTTGCTTCAGGGCACGCCAGATCAAATCGCCCAGGCGCTTGGCGCCAATATTGGACAACTTCGTCTGAGCCTCATTGCCGATACGGTGATGCTGTTGGCCGATGTCGCGCTTGCCCTCGTCTTTTTCGGTCTCCTGCGGCATATCTCCGAACCTTTGGCGCTTGCCGCAATGGTGTTCAGACTGGGTCAGGCTGCGCTCATCGGCGCCAGCTTAATGGCCCTAGGCAGTGCGCCGTCGTTGCTTGCAGACGCTCCACGCGTTGCGGTGCACATGACCGTCTTGCATGCGATAGGCTATGACATTGGCCTGATTCTCTTTTCGGTCAACAGCGTGATCATGTCTGTCCTGCTTTGGCGCTCGCAGGTGCCGAAAGTGATCGCGGGTGGCATCGCGGCTTCGGGCCTCGTTTATTCGACAGGGAGCCTGGCACGCCTTGCCGCGCCCGACTGGGTTGTTGTGATCGAGCCCGTTTACTTGATCCCCATGATCGCTGAAAGCGCTCTTTGCCTTTGGTTGCTTATCTGGGCACGGCTTTGAGCTAAGGTCGGCTATCGGGATTCTGCTGCCATCGGAGGCGGTGCAACAACCCCTTTCCCTGCACGAGGTCTCGTATTCTGACGTCCCAAATCGGACCTTCGCCAAAGGTCGCGACGATACAGTGCAGCTTCCTACAAGCGGCCGCTAATGCATCGCGCAGCGTTTTCAGGAACTAGAGGTCGGGTGTGCGGGACAAAACCGATAGTCTCGAGTGCAATTTTAATGGCCCAACTTCGTTCTTACGTCCGCCGACCCACCGAACGTTCCGACGAAAGTCGGTTTCGCGAACAGCTAGAGTCGCTACTATCGTACGAATGAAAAAGACCGGACCATTGCAAAGGTGGGGACACATTACGTTGCCGGGCCAATTTCTACTGGCTGGGGCGTTAGTTATGCTCGCCACGATGCTGACCGTCGGGCTTTGGGTTTCATCGAAAATCGAGCAGGCTGTCGTTCAGAATTCGGCACTGGCTGCTTCATCTTACATCGAGAGCTTTATTTCTCCGCTTAGTCAGGATCTCGCCTCCGGCGACGCGCTATCAGAGCCTGCCAGGCAGGCTATGGAAGAGATATTCTCCAACACCGCTTTGAATGAAAGGGTTGTGTCCTACAAGATATGGAAGGCAGGAGGGCTCATTGTTCAGGCATCTGATCCTGCACTGATCGGACGCGTATTTGAACCATCGGACGACTTGAGGGCCGCTTGGCTTGGTCAGGTTGCGGCTTCCTATGAAGACCACAACGACAGCGAGGATGAAGCAGAAGCCTTGCTCGGTGTGCCGCTTCTTGAGGTCTACAGCCCGGTGCGCGAGATTTGGAGCGGGCGCGTCATCGCGGTCGCAGAGTTTTACGAGCGCGCCGACGTATTGGAGCGCGAATTGTCAGACGCAAGCCGCAAAAGCTGGATTATCGTTGGCGCTTCTTTCTTGGCGAGCGGAGCGCTTTTATTCGGGATCGTTCAGACCGGCGGGCAGACCATTCGTGAGCAACGGCTGCGCCTTGAAGATCAGTTGGCGGCGACCGAAGAGCTAGCTACTCAAAATCACGCATTGCGCAGACGTGCAATCACCGCCAGCTCGCGCGCCACAGCGCAGACCGAACGCGCCATTCGACGCATCGGGCTCGACCTGCATGACGGACCCGCCCAGCATTTGTCTCTCGCAGCGCTCAGGCTTGATGCGGCCTTGGCAAAGGCCGACCTCCAGCAGCCCAATGAAGACATTCGGGAAACTCTAAATCAGGCTATGGAGGAACTCCGTGCGATATCTCGTGGCCTGTCTGTTCCTGATCTGGACCAGCTCGATCTTCCAAGCGTCGTCCGACGCGCTACGGAGGAAAACGAAAAACAAACAGGCATGTCGATTGAAACGAGCTTTGTGGGACGTGATCCCGGTGATCTGGGCTATGCGGAGAAGCTTTGCATCTACAGATTTCTTCAAGAAGGGCTTTCCAACGCCTACCGGCATGGCAATGTCACGGCGGCGCAGGTGCAGGTATGCGGGGGAGAAACCCATATTACGGTCGAGGTTTCAGACAGTGGCGCCGGTTTTGATGCCAATTTACGTCGTGAAATTCGTGATGACGGAGGTCAGGGCCTTCTTGGACTGCGCGACCGGTCAGAGAGTATTGGCGGTTCAATTGATATCGAAAGCAAACCCGACGCTGGAACGAAATTGCGGCTTTCGTTGCCGCTGGAGGAATGAGGACAAAATGATAAAACTAATCGTAGCCGATGATCATCCGATCTTTCGCGATGGATTGGTAAAAAGCATCGCAGAGACTGGGGATTTTGAAATTGTTGGCATCGCGGCGTCCGCACAAGAGGCCGTTGAACTAGCCGCGAAATTCAAGCCAGATGTCGCCCTTCTCGACCTTTCGATGCCAGGAAACGGGATCACTGCGGCTGCGCGCATTGTGGAAGCGCAAACCGCAAAATACGTCGCAATGCTAACGGTCTCCGAGGACGATGCAGATGTCACCGCAGCGTTCCAAGCCGGCGCCATCGGGTATGTTCTGAAAGGCGTTTCCGCCGAAGATCTAAGGCGCATTCTCAAAGGTATCGCGCGGGGCGACGCGCACGTCTCCCCCGGCCTCGCTGCGCAAGTCCTGAAAATCATGCAGTCCCCAAAGAAGGTCGACCAAAACCCGATCGATGACCTGACCAAACGCGAGGAACAAATCTTGCGTCTCGTGGCGACAGGGCAAAGCAACCGCGAAGTGGCCGATCAACTCAACCTGCAGGAAAAAACCGTTAAGCACTACATGACGACGATCCTTGGAAAATTACACGCGCGAAACCGGGTAGAGGCGGCGCTGATCGCCCATGAAGCGTGGAACCGTTAGAGTTGGGTTGGGCCAGCTATTTTCGGTATTTTTGCAGCCGGACCCAATCATTGTTTGTGGCTTTTCGTTTTACGACAGCACGTCCAAACTGATCCGTCAACACGTAGCGCCCGGCCTCAATTCGCTCACGCCATCCGTTAGAGAACAGAACGTCTATGTCTCGCCCTGATCCTGTGACCCTCGTCGCCCTCGCCGCCGGCTGCGTGCTGTCGGCGCGGTCCAGAAAGTTGCCACGCCCGACCAATGATCTCACATGCGCGATGTCGCTTCCCCGCGCACGCCTTCGCTCAATTACGCGGCCACTCGCATTTCGACGCTCGTATTTTCCATTCCGAATTACTTCTTGGCTTCCGTTCGCATAGTTCAGCCTTACACCGCCATTGATCTTTTCAATGCGCAGTATCTTGGAATGCACATCCCCATCTTGGTTGCCCGTTCGACCGGTATTCTCTTCGTCATCATCTTCATCGTCGTCATCATCGTCGTCATCATCACCATCGTCATCATCGCCACCACTGTTGCCCTTGCCACTGTTCTCCCCCTTCGCGTAAGCGATACTGGGTGCAACTTCGACAACTAGCCAATCGACAATTTTGATTTCGATTTCGTACGGTAAGATGGTCGCCAAACCACACAGAACGAGGCGTGAGAATATTCTCATGTCGGACCTAAACCTAGAGTTGAATTGGTTCTGATGAGTGCAGTCTTACATGTTTCGTAATCGGTTCGCATCGGACGTTGGTCGGTCAAGACGCGTCGTCCAAGTCGGAACGCCTACGTGTTGACGAGAATTCACTCCAGACAAAATCCCTGTTCGACCACATCACCGGGTTTGTCACATCCCGAAACCTCAGAATTGCGTGGCTTTTGACGGGCAATCTTCGATGCATGGCCTTCCACGCTCCTATTGGATTCACCCAAGCTTTCAATTTGGAAGGTCAGATCGAAGCTATCGACAGAGCTGGCGGTCGCCGTGCCGGTGCAAAGAAGGGCCACTGTTTTTATAGTGCCACCGTCTGGAACGCCCCGACAGAAGGGGGAGACCCAAGCAACAAGAATAGGGTAACGATGAAAGTAGGTCCTTGACGTGTATTTCATTTCTCCTTGATCGATAGTTGTGAATTCTGTTTCGCTGAGGCCGGAAGCTCTCGACATCCACCAAGGGCATATGACCTTGGGACCTTAGACCTAAGAAGAGCACAGATTGACGTCGGGCTTATTTTCGTCAGGCGGCTTTTAGTCTTTCAGGCAGGCGAGCAAGCTGTGATCCGTCCATCAACTTGAGCAAGCGCATGGTTGGCATGAAACGGTTCCAACGCGTTACTTCCCCCAAGGCCGCCATTCCAATGCAATATTTGGAGCACTTTTTCGTTGGTCGCGCGTGTACACGTCGCAGGCATTTGTCCGCGAAGCCTCGCCCAAGCGCCGATTTTGTCTCGACAATGAATACGTCGCTGGTCGCGTTCAGTGAATTGTTGCTGTTCCAGAATTGAAGCCGCGCATCAATTGTCATGCGCTCGCCACCGGATTTTGCCACCAAGGTGATCCTTTGATACCTGATGTCCAAAGCAGGTTGTAACGCATACCTGAACGGTTTCCCGTAGTGCTCGGAGTAGGTATCCCGCGCGAAAGAAAGTGCCTCGTTGCAGAGGCTTTCGCCAGCCCCAAGGGTATAGGGCAGCCGGTGTTTGACAGTCATACCGCGGCGCCCTTTCACCTTAACCTCCAGATAACTCAGACCGGCATCGGCGTACCGGCGAACCCGAACTTTGAAGCCCTTCCTAAGTCCTTGATGGTGCTCGTAGTAGGCGCTGCGCTCTGCATCGTCGAAATAGCGCGTTTCATAGGTGAACATGCGACGGTTATCGATCTCCAGAATGTCGAACTGGGTCAAAAGCTCAGGCAAAACACGCTCTAGGGACCAACGGTCCACGACGTATTTGTTGTCGATGCGCGACAGCATTTCTGCACTTTCATTGAGCTGATCCAAAGTGATCGGGGTAAACCCGCTGACAAGCCAGTCCAGATCCATGTTCGGTGTGAATTGCGTCATGTCGGTTCCTCCTAGTTGCGGTATTGGACGTTGATGCGGGCCAGATCGTTGACGTAGTTCAACTCGATGATCTGGAAGGTCATGACCTCAACGCCAAGACGTGCCGACAAAGCCGCGCGCGTTACCTCCCAGTCTGACAGGATTTCGGGGTCAATCGCATCGAGGGTCAGCTTCGCGCCATGTGCCGATTTGAGCATCCGGGGATGATCAAGAATGAACGCCGCGAGCAGCACGAAGCTTGTGATCATGATGACCAGCAGCAGGCCGGTCCCGAGTACCGAACAGATGACCGCGATTGCGATCGCGCCGAAAAAGTAAGCTATCTCGATCTTTTCAATCTGCTCGGAGCGCAAACTGAACAGGGCCAGAATGGCAAAGAGACCAAACCCCGCTGCGATGCTGAATTCGACGCTTGATAGGATTGTCAGGACGGCAAAGGCAGAAATGTTGAACATGGACGCCGTCGCCGCCAATTCACGGTCACGGTAGCGACGATAATACATCCCAAAAATCAATAACGTCATGGCAACCGTATCAATCGCGAGACGGGCAACAAGTTCCCAAGTGGGATCTGAAAAATCCACCATCCAATTCCATCCTTTCATTGAATCAGCGATGCGGGTGCCGCTGTTTCGAAGCTGATGGATTACTGTCACATCACGCGCGGCTCGCCTTCCGACGCTGGTCCCCTGATCATTCGGACTTACGTCTCAAGCGGCGGAATTCTTCATAGGACTAAAGGCCGATTTATTGCGCACTGACTTGGGCTACTGTGAAGCCTCAACGCGCGCGTTCTCTCAACTTGGGTCCGGCCATGGGTTCGCGCCACGGCAAATAAGCCAGATAAAATTCCGCAAACAACAGGGAGATATCATCGATGCACAGCTACATTTCAGCCTTTTTTGCACTCCTCGCCACGTCTTTGCCCGCCATGGCCCAAGACACAGAACGAGCCCTGCACAATGTCGTCGGCGATGTTTATTTGTTTCAGAACAACTTTCACATGTCGCTGGTCGTTCCCACAACCGAGGGAACGGTTCGGGTCGATCCGATCAATGCGGAAGCCGGGGAATGGCTCAATGCGAACCTTGGAGACATCACGGATCAGCCGGTAACCCATTTGATCTACTCCCACAGCCATGGTGATCATGCCTCGGGTGGGGCGGCACATGCTGGAGCAACAATTGTCGCGCATGAAAGCGCCCCGCCTACACTTGATGGAACCGAACCGACACAGCGTGTGGGCGACACTCATAGCCTTGAACTGGGAGGCAAGATTTTCGAGCTGACCAACCTTGGGTCCGGTCATGACACCCATATGCTAGCCGTTGTGGTGCGCCCCGAGAATGTGGCTTTTATCGTTGATGTTGCGGCCCCTAAGCGCCTGCCATTTCGCGATTTTGGCGGCGCAAATATTGACGACTGGATCGGTCAGGTCGAGACGGCCATGACGCTTGATTTCGACGTGTTTGCCCCCGGGCACGGCACCGTCGGGAACAAGAACGATCTCGCTGACCACCTAACCTATCTGCAAGACTTGCGTGCCGGAGTCCTTGACGGGCTGAAGGCCGGACAATCTGTAGACGAAATCAAGATGAGTCTTGATCTCTCCGCCTATTCCGAATGGGGGCAGTATGAAGATTGGCGCGGGTTAAACATTGAGGGTATGGCGAAATACCTGCAAACCAGCGGCCAAGTTAACTAGGGCTGGGCGCAGTCTTACGTCACTTGCACCAAGGATTTGATCGCCGAGCCAAGCCCACTGTCATTTGATCTGGACTATGATTGAAAGCGCCGGTCGAATTGCGGCTCTGCAAGCTTTGCCGCAGTCCGTGAACTATGCAGCATTCGGTAGAATGGGCTCAAACCTGCCGTTCTCCATATCGCAGCATCTTGGGCGATAACTAAAAGCCATGTTGCCACTCACGGGGAAGCGGTCCGGTGAGGCAGCGGGGCTACTCTGGGATGACCTCGTCAAGAAGGGCAACCTCGGAACCTTCGCCCACGTCCGACCCAACCGTCTCCAAGCGCTAAAGGCGGACGCCAGCGAGAGAGTCGCCCGCCTGCACTCGGAACTGGATCAAGTGCTCTCTTGGCTCTCCTCTGAAGGCCCTGTCTTCCCCCACCTGAACGTTAACCAAGTGACCAAGACGTTCGCGCGCTGAGGAAAAATCTGGGGCTGGAACGACCGGGACTCGTCGTCCATGGCACCCGGAAGTGGTTCATCACCCAGTGCGAGAGAACCGGCGTTCCTGAGCACTTCACAGCAAGCCTAGTGGGTCACCAATCGGCACGGTCGGAGAACCAGCTCACCTACGCAATCTACTCCGGAGGCATCTCGGACGAGCAAAAGAGGGGTATCATCGATCAGATACGCTTGCCGTGCTGATCCCTGATATCGATGCGTTCGAGGAGCGGGCGGCGATTGGTCAGTTCGAGGGGCAGTTGACTCGCGAAAGGGCCGAAGACCTCACGGCGCGCGCTAAAGGGTTCCGGGGGGCTGACCACTACTGGCAGGAGTTGGCCGATTACGTTGTGAAGTGGCAGGTGCCGGAATGAAACTACCCTCGGCGGTTCCTCAGGGAGTTGCCGCGGTGCACTGCAGTTCTCTTTCTTATCGGGTGGTTGCTTTTAGCGCTTAGCAGATGCTCCAATCTGCCTACAGGCCGGTGGTCTTTGACCAACTCCCCAAATCATAGTCTCCAACTTTACGCACGAGCTTCGCCAATTCCTCACGGTCGGTCATGTTGCTGACGAGCTGCGCTCCCATTACTTGGTCCAGGCCTCTAGGCGACAATTTGAGTCCGGCCAGTTTAAGTTTGCGGCTAATCTGCACTTTGGCATCGTGATCGGACTTAGAGAGCCCTCGCGCGCCATAGGATTGTTCAGGGGGCATGAATACTCTCCTTGAGGATCGGCTAACGGAAACTAAAATATCCTAGCAAAATTCGCCTTTCGTCTCAAGGGACCAGCAAGCAACACGTCGCACCCCACCGCCAGCAAGGGCCCACCAACTTGGGGAGACGCGGGGGAGGACGCTGCCGAGAGAGGTCTGCCGCGCCTGCTGCAGTTGGTGGGAGAGAGTGCTGGAGTTGGGTGTCGGCGGGAAAGGCCGGTGGAGTCGGTGACGGCGGGGATGTTGCCCCCGTGACCAAGTAACGAATGGATAGGGGAGTGATGGTGTAGATGTAGAATGCACCCTCCTGCAGCACTCTGGGGCTATCAGGGTATCTTCCGACGTGGGGCATTCCTTGGGGCACTTTCAGCCCACTCGTGGCCCGGAGGCCTGTTGATCTATCACGAAGAGGAGGGTGGCTGGGATGGTAGGAGTTCCAGCACTCCGTTGACCCTCATCACCTTTTCCGCCCGGTTCCCGGGACTGGGGCATTCCTTGGGGCATTTCGGAGCGACGGTGGGGGTGCCACGGGTGGCGGTGCGCGACGTCTCGAAGTGGGCTCGTTCACACCGCTACGACCGTCACCCGCAGCAACATCCCAGCCGCCACCCTTGCTCTCGGTCTCTTCCAATGGTGAGAGCACGCTGTCGGGGGGGGGCGACCTTTGGACGATGGGAGGGGTCGCGCACCTCTCGCGGGTCGGGGTGCGGGCAACGGAGGCTCAGCGGACATTGCTGCCGTGGGCTAAATTCAGGACAATGTCTGCTCTCAGATCGATCCGTTCAATAGACGATGGTTTTTGAGAATGCGGCAAATATTGGCTCCGAGCGCTTCACGTCGGGGTAGAGTTTGCTGTACTCCGTCGCGGCCATTGAAAGTTTTGCTTAGCGAAAGTTTTTGGCTCATCGTAAACTTTGAGTAGGCACGTACCGAGAGCCAAGACAGAACTAATTGGGGTCTCGGAGATCAAAGCAATGACCTGCTGCCTTCAAACCAATCTAATTTCACCCTGTGAAATTCAGGCCGCCAATCGCATATATGAATCTTGTGCAATCAACAGTTTCGCTTCGTGTGCTTTCAGGCAAACTCGTGCGGTGCTGCCATATGATCTAGCGTCGCTACGCAACGCAGGGAAAGCGGCAAAAAGTTCTTCGCGAACGTTGCCGGAAATAGCGGCAAGGCCAACATCACCAGCATAGAAACTCTCAGTCGCCGCCCCTTCAGCATAGATCACCTCGTGGGTGTCAAACATCAAGTGAATGTAGGTCACCAACTGGCATGGCGTACGATATACATTCAGGCCGTCCTCCAGATGTGTGGCCGCAACCAGCACTTCATCCGAGCCAAAACTCAGCTCGCAATTATAGCCCTCGAACAACACGCGGTGCTGGGGCGAGACCAGCAAGGAACGTCGTGCACCAATCACATGGCTTGAGATGCGCACGGGCGCGAAACTTCCCTGGCCCGGAACGGTCGATACACCCACCCAACGCAATGGCTGCGCGCCATGGTCGCGAGTTATCACCTTGTCGCCGGGTGTGAGGCTTTCGATCGGGCGCTCGCCCGCTTCGGTCAAGATCATAGTGCCGGGGGTGAAACAGATGATGTTCTCTATGTCCGAGAAATTCACCAACGTGCCATCCGCCATGGTGAAATAGCCGGAAGAAGCACCGATATCCGTGCTGGCGGTAAATGTAATATCGTCCAGCGTAACGTCCGGAGTCAGCTGCAGCGTATCATTGTCAGCGCCACCTTCGTCGCCGCCTATGATGGTAATTGTTTCTGTGCCTGCCTCGCTTAGATCGGCCAGCGTGAAATAATCATCACCATCGCCACCATCGGCTGTATCGCCCTGCGCGACGGTAAAGCTGTCATTGCCGTCGCCGCCGAACATACTGTCGGAACCTTCGCCACCGATAAGCGTATCATCGCCCGCCTCGCCAAACAGCGTGTCATCACCAGCGCCGCCATCCAGAGTGTCATCGCCGCCGGTGGTCGGGGCGGGGATAGTTTCAAAATGTACATCCGAAACCCAGACAGCCTGCGTGCCGCTCTGGCCGTTTGCGTAGATGATTTCAATCTGGGAAACTGGCCCTTCGATCTCAATCAACGCCGACCCGCCCGCGCTGTTCGGGTTCTCACCTACGGTTTCGGCCGTGATGGTGTTGCCTGAGACGGTATCTCCACCCTCGGGCGTGATTGTCACGGTCACCGGATTGCCATCGGCGTCATAGGCATTGATTGTTACGATATCAGTATGGTTGCCCGACCCCCAGTCAATGTCGTTGATGCGCAACGCAACATTCTGCACCTCGTCCGACATGCCGCTGCCAGATTGGGCCGCAAAATCAATCGTCGTGGTCGATGTAGCCCCATCGCCATCCCCAAAGATATAGGCGCTGGAATTGGGGTCAAACGGCTCGCCGGATTCAACATAGGTCGTGTCGCTGGTTTCAACCTGCAAAAGCGGATTGTTGTTGCCATCGTTCGTCATGCTGACTGAAACATCCATATTGCCGGTGTCTTGGGTAAACCCGGCCGCAATATTGGTGCCGTCGCCGCCTTGTGCATCCCAGTTCAGCGATTCAGCAGTAACATCGGCCAGATCGCTGTCGCCATAGAGCACATCGTCACCGGCCTCTCCCTCCAGCGTGTCATTGCCGGACCCGCCGTAAACGATATCATTCGCGTCCCCCGCTTCGACACTGTCATTGCCGTCACCGGCATTGACCAGATCGGCATCTCCGGAACCACCGCTGCCATCGCCACCGTCAATAACTTCGCCTTCACCGTCACCGGTGTAGCTGGCGTCAATCGTATCGTTACCCGCCGTGCCGCTGACCACACCGTCCGGCATCACCGGAACGCCGCTCACAAAGCTCGTTTCATAGGTGCCATTGGGGTCGCCGCCGTTGAAATCATTGCTTTCATAGGCCAGCAGTTCAGTGGCGTTGCCCGAGCCGTCCAGCAACACATCATTAGCGCCGCCATCGGTCCAGCCCACGTCGGCCACATCGCTGCCGCCGCTGCCCGACCACTGGATATCTTCATAGATATACTCAACCGTGAAATCGCCGCTACCACTGTCGGTCAGCACCACTTGGAACGAGTTGTTGCCGCTACCCGAATAGGGCGCAACACCGTCCCAGGTCATGGTAATTGTGCCCGCGACCGGGTCTATATCCCAGTAAATTTCGCCACCGGAGTTGACATTCACATCGGCAAAAAACGGCGCCAGCATTGGCGTCGTTTCGGCGCCCAGATTGGATGTGCTGTAATCGGTAAACGCCGAACCGAACGAAATCGTGCCGTTCGAGTTCAGATAGATCTCGGTATAATTGGTGCCATAGAAATTGATGCCACCCCCACCAAAGACGGACGTAACATCAATCTCAACGGAGCCGTCATCAACCCCGCCTGCGGCCTTGGGCGCGGATGAGAAAACACCCTCGCCGTACCCGGCTGGTCCCCCCAGACCTGTGTTCATCGTTGGCATTGCTCTGCTCCTGCCTCGCGGCCTTTTAGGCCAGCGCTTCGTCTGAGGATTGGCGATCTGATGCCGCCTGATCCGCTGTCTTCTGAGGTTGCTTTGATCGGTTGCACACTCTGTTTCCAAATCGAATACAGTTGTGCCGAGGCCGTAAAAGAGCAGGATTTAGTCAAATCTTCGGCAAGTTAGGGCGATTTTGGGGCAGGTTTACCGCAGGCGTTGCCGCCGCCCTTGCAAGCCCACGGTAGCAGCTGATTGATGTCCTTTTGCGCATGGCCTTTGGCTACGGGAGGTATGTTCCGGTGTCCGCCATCTTATAGTTTGGGCCAATCTCGCGTGACGCGACCCGTCGATAGGATTTAGAGAACTGCCCTATTGTGACAATGGTGCTCGACATTCTGCACGCCTGTGAAGCGACAGATGATTTTGACCCCTTCAAGGAGAGAGGCTTGATCTCACTGATAGGGCCAGCAGATTTAACAGTATTGCTTGAATTCGGACTGGGTACCGCGCCAACTCAGCGACGATTGATGTTACGGCAGGGGGATACGACCGGGCCAGAGCGATAGTGTTGCCGCAAATAGCATCCGCACCGCCAAGTGATTTAATCTTTTGTGGTGACCATGGCTTAGACATAGTTCGGATTGTTGAGCTTGGAGGAGTCATTTTGGGGTTTTCGGACGACTGCCCAGATGGTCGACTTTCGAAGACTAACGCTCCGGTACATCGGTCCCTTAGAAAATTGACTTTACTCAATCGATTTGAAGGTTGTCCAACGTAACTGTGGAGCTTCAATTGCGTCTTGAAACATCACCGCTACCCATTCGTACATATGTCTAAAAAACTGACACAGATGCAAGTAAACGGCCACTCCACACACCTCGTTCAGCCGATTCCGGCAACCCTGTCCGATCTGACACCTCGCGCGCCGCTGGCCACATGCGGGCGTAGGATAGCCTTTGAGGGCGGATTGCCCGGGGCCGAAATCGAGGTGACAGACGGCGCGACCGTTCTGGATACCATCGACTATGTATATGGCGCCGCGTGGGCACGGGTGCCACCGATGCTGCAAAGTGCGGGGGTGCACCTGGTGCAGAACAGCTGCAACGGCCAGACCCGCACGACCATCACGCCGCCGCCCAATAATATGCCAACATCGCTGTTTAAACCAATCATCTGGGGCAAACTGCTTGAGTGCATGACCAGTGTGGACCTGGACAACATAGCACCGGGTGCGACAGTCATCATGCACCGCGACGGCGTGGAAAGTGCCCGGTTTGATTGTGCCGAAGTCATTGCCACCTGGAGCGGCCACAAACCATTCGTGAAGGGCGAAGAGATCACCATCCACCAAGAATATATCTGCGGTGGAAAGGAGGATGGGCGGGCGGTGGCCTCTGGTCCCAATATAACGAACGTTCAAGACGCGAGCCAAATGAAGAAGCCGGTGGTTTTGGAACCGATCTGCCCCGATGCTGTCCTTGTCACCATCGCCAACCTGACTCCGGGTGCGCGGGTATTGTTCATGGCGGATGGCCAACCTCTGGGCTACTCCGAGACACCATCGGTCACTCACAGCTTTCCTTTACCCAAACTGAATGCGGGCCACAAGCTGACCGTGCAATGCGAATTGTGCAGCAAGGTCAGCCCTGTATCGGACCCTGTAGAGCCCCAGCCGGATACCAACCTCATCGGCCTCGACGCGTCCAAGATGTACGATGATCGTGCGCGTGCACGGCTGTGGCGGGGCCAGTCAGAAATTCGGGCCCTTTGACGTGGCCGCACATGACGACTTACCTCCGCCCACGATCGACGAACCGGTCGAGGCGGGGACTCAATGGATCACTGTCGCCTCGGACCATGCCGGGGCTCAGGTGGCGCTGTTCCGCAACGGTGTTTACGAAACCTCGGCCTTGTCGCGCGGAACGCAGATGGCGACGCCGATGCTGGCTTGGTCGGCCGCTTTTTCCTTGGGCGAAGCGCTGACGGCAAATCAGGCCCTGTGCACGCAGGTCTCGGACATGTCGCCGGCGGCCAAGGTGGTGTTCCCGAAACCCAAGGCGCCACTTCTGCTGAATCCCGCCTCGGGCGCGACTGGCCTGCCGGTCAGCGGCATTCAATTCTCGTGGAGCGATCCGGGCCAGAACACGATGGCTGAAGCGACCAACTTCTTTCTAGATATAAAGGAGGATGGCGGCAGTATCGTCCTTCAAGGCCAAACAACCGGAACCAGCCTGACACCCTCGATGATGCTGGATCATGACACGAAACACGTCTGGGGCGTGACCGCCACAAACCAGGGGGGCAGCACCAAGAGCCTCGGTCGCACTTTCACGACTAAGGACGCGCCGCCCCCACCGCCGCCGCAAACCGCGGCTCTGGCATTTCTTAGCCAGCTTTTTGCAACCTACGACCTCGTCAACAACCTATGGCCAGTGCCTTCAGGCCAGTAATTCTACATCGCCATTGGTGTCGGCAACGTGGGAAATGCCAATGCGCCTGCGGCTGAGCTGGTATTTGCCATCCAGCAAGGTAGTAACCAGTTGGGCACGCAGACGGTCAGCATCCCAGCAGGCATGGTCCCGGGATGGTCCGACGTCGCATATTGGACCGTTGGACCATTCGGCACGGGATATCACCTGTTCGAAGTGGCGCTAGTGGTCAACAACCAGATTGTCGACCACACGTCAAACAATCTGGACCTTCAGTAGTGCCCGATCTGCCTGCGGTCGGCCTACAAGCCGCCGTTTGTTCCCCATGCAGCATTGGTAAGAAAGGGCTCTTGGCGGACCTCGGATTCGGTGCGCTATTGTTCACTTCTGCACCGAATTCAATGCATCGAACGGCCCTTATTCCAGTATGATGAATTTCTATTTGGAAGTAGGTCGATGTTTTCAGAGCAAAATAGTGACGGAGAATACACTGACGGAGAATGTAGTTTGCGTTGCATATTGTGTCCTCCAACTTAAACGGAATCCAAGGACGATTCAGTGTGTGCTGGCATTCATGCCTAGCTGGGTTAAAGCTCCCTGGCTCGCTTGCTTTCCGATAGAGGCATTGCGCTTTTGATCGGCACAGATATGAATCTTCACTGCTTGCTACAATTGAGCATATCAGGATTTATTCAAAAATCGGTATCGCGGTATAGGTCTTCATAAGCCCTAAAGACGTCAGCAGCGGCCGACTTTGACGCTGAGAGTTGCTGCCAGAGCTAGATCCCAAAGTGTTTGTAAAAACGGACACATCGCTAGGCCAACTGGTCCCCTTCGTGCTCTTCGTTACATAAGTGAGTGCGAACGACTGATACCAATTCAGGCATGCTAAACGGCTTGTTAACCAAAGGAGTGGCATCGTGAACAAATTCAAGCTGATCGCGCGAATATCCAGAGGCGATAATGTAACGCAATTTCCTAGCCTCAAGTTCTTTCGCAATGGGTTCCACACTATTCCCATTGAGGTTTGCATCTAGAACAGCTCCGTCGCATGCGACGGTCTTGAGTAGCCCCAGCCCTTCTTCGACCGTTCGCGCAATTCCGACAACCTCACAACCTGCTTCTAACACGGCTTCCTCAATGTCGAAGGCGATCAGAGGTTCATCCTCGAAAATGATAATCTTGGTGGCCAAACTCATCTCTTCCTAATAGCTGCCAGAAACTATGCAGCCTCGCCCATTTGAACTTCTTCCATAGGTGCGGTCAGCACCCAGACCACACCAAATGGCTCATATTTCAACTCAACCTTACCACCTACTGCGTTCGCAGCCATTCTTTCCGTCACAGTTGTTCCAAAGCCAGTTCTCTTTGGTTCTGTTACTGTTGGACCGTCATGCTCACTCCACTGCATGCGAAATAACTGGCCCCCTTCTTCGATTGACCATACAATCTGCACATTACCTACGGGGCCGGAGAGTGCGCCGTATTTAAGGGCGTTGGTAGACAATTCGTGCAAAGCCATGCCTATGCCTTCGGCTGCTGATGGAGTGACGATCAGATCGGGCCCTTCGATTCTGACCCGATTGCTTTGAATTTCCTCCCCAAGATGACTGAGCTGAGACCGCGCCAATTCCTTTACGCCCACACCTTCCCAACTGCCGTCGACGATAAGATTCTGGCATGACGACAATCCAAGCAGACGTTGCGAAAATCGCTCGACGAAGTCTGTGGGCGAAGATGTACGTGCCGTCTGGCGGGCCATCGAAAGGACTACCGCCAAGAGGTTCTTGGACCGGTGGTTCACTTCACTCATCAATAGTCGCACATGTTCTTCGTATTTTTGGCGCTCGGACAGGTCGTAGAAGTTGCAAACAACGCCGAACCTGCCGTCTGGCATTGTAATGCGTTCTATCATCCAATCGTAGGATGCGATCTCGTCGCTGTCTTTCCTGGTTCCGACCGTCGACGGCGCATCGTAAGCCTCTCCGGTTGCAAGAGTGTGTCTGAACCGTCCGACTATCTCGTCCGCAAAGTCTTCGGGCCACAAAGCCCTCATTGTCTCTTCGTAATCACGGCCAATCAGCGGTCGAATACCACCAAAAGCGGGTAGAGCGCCCACGCTCACATGGGCAAAGCGAAAATCTGCATCAAGGGTAAAAATCCCGAACGGTGAGCGGTTCACCAAGTTTTGGAAAGTGTCGTGAGATGACATCAGCGCCGCGTGGATAGCCTTACGTTCTGAAATGTCGATGCCCGAGGGAATTAGGTTCTCCACAACACCGGTTTGGCTCAAGAGCGGAGCCATTTGAAAATCGATCCATATAAGCTGCCCATCAGCAACCTGAACTTCCACGTCGAAGCGGGCGATATCGCCATCTCGAACCTGCTCACAGGCATTTCTTATCTTTTGCGCTACGTCAGGAGAGTAGTTCCACCAATAGCAATCCCAGAACTTCTTTCCGATGACGTCCTTAGGCTTGAGACCGGCCACTTCTAGAGGTGCACGGTTTGCCTCTAGAAGCGTTCCGTCCAAGTCCAGAATGCCGACAAAGGCGAAAAGATTATTGAGAATACTTCTGAGCCTGTGCTCCGCCTCGCGTTCCGAAGTGACGTCTCGATGCACGTTTGAGATGCCGATGACTTCGCCAGTCGAAGATCGAATAGGCGCAGCAGTAATCGCTATCGTCAGTTGCTCGCCGGATTTTGTAAGACGGATGGCATCGAAGTATTTGAGCTCGCTGTTGACGATTTCGGTGATGTAATCCTTTACGCGTTTGGGCCAATCGGGTGGATATAGCATCTCCATTGATTGCCCCAAAATTTCCTCGCGCTCGTAACCGTAGAGATTTGTTGCTGCGGCATTCCAACTGGTGATCCGACCTTCAAGATCGAAGGCGATGACTGCGTCGGGCATTGTAGTCACAATGGCTGCGAGATTTAAGGCGTGTTGTTCAGCATTGTCTGCTTCTACCAGTGCGAGTTTCTTGGATGTGATGTTGCGATGGGCGACAAGTGCAAGCCTCGCACCATTCAGTTTGAAGGAACTGGCGACTACCTCAAACCACCTTCTTTCTGTTTCAGAATGGCAGGGGTATTCGGCCTGAAACTCACTACCTCCTGACAATACTTTGACAAGACCTTCCTTGATAGACGATACAAATTCCGAGCCTGTACCATTGCTTTCTTGGCAGATTTGTAGGTAGTTCGCGCCTACATAGCCGGTAGTTTGGTCACCATTATTCTCTTTGCTAAAACGCATCCAAGAGCGATTGACACCCACTATGGAACCATCCTGTGTCAAGATCGCAACGCTATCGTGTAACGCATCAATCACAGGTTGGATGATGGAAAGGTCAAGAGCTTCAGATCGCTTGGTCATTTCTCAGCTGCGCTCCAAGTGCTTTGGTCAAGAGTGTGTGCTCACCTTGCAGTCAATAAACTGCGTTAGATACTTCCGTTTGGCAAGGCGCGTACAAAAGGTGACGCATCGAGGTTCAAGCGCTGTTATGAGCTCGATCGCCTTGCTTGCTAAGAACACCATACTTGCTGCACGCGGTCGAAAACTCACAATAGAATACATCAAACGTCGTGCACGGCTGTTCGACACGGGTGACGGCTGAGAACAGTTCTCGAATGACCTTTGCAGACATTTGCTTACACCGGTTCACGTCACTGATACCTCGCTGACTTCTCCAACCAATGGAGTCACCCAGCAACGTGGGAGTGCAGGTCAGCTAATACTGATAGTTTTGAGCAAGGACGACGTCTCCACCGAGAATGGCTCGGGTCATGCCCAATTTTCTATGTGATAGTTTTATCTCGAAATTTCTTCCCTTAGCGATCAGGAGGGTTCCAATCGTTCTCGACACCGGCATTGTTTCGCCGCAATCGTAGCGCAAGGCCGATAGAGACTCCTACACCTATGGCGACGGTCAGATCCGTGAAGACTGTTAGTGCCAAAGTAACGACGAGCAGGATTCTATCTGAGATGCGGGTTTGCATATACGCTCGCCATTTATGCGGCTCGCCGAAGAGCCATGGCTTAAAGAGCAATATGGATCAGCGTTTAAGGACTATAAGGCAAAGGTCCGACGGTTCTTTTAGACAAACGGCCAAGTGCAAAAGCAGACCTTCGCCATGGTGCGGCATATTGGGAGGTCTGGGCTCAAAGCCGACAAACGCCGGAAAACTTGACGTGCCCTCTGGATTGATCTCGAATGTCGTGCATCTCGAGGAAATCAAGTGGGGAGGCAAAACGTATGTCCAAAGGTTATTTAATCGCGCACATTCGAGTGCAGGACAAAGAGGCCTTTGAAGAGTTCAAGGCACTCTCAGGAGCGGCGATCAAATCGCACAATGGTAAAGTTCTTGTCCGAAATCCAAAGCCCGATCATCGTGAGGGGGCCGCGAAGGGCCTGGCAATCGTGATTGAATTCGAGTCTCTTGAAGCAGCGCAAGCGTTCTATGATTCAGAAGCTTACAGTCAAGCACGTGCTGTTAGAGAGAGGATTTCAGAAACGGATCTTATATTAGTCGCTGGTCTCTGACTTCGGGAAAATCGATCGATATGTTCCCTACTTCGTCGCTGTTGATCCTAATCGAGGGCGTTATGAGCCTTTCACTTATTCTCGGAGACACCGGCTAGATTGAAACGGCTCGAAATGCTGCGGCCGGTTTGTTGTCGAGATCCCAACGTAATACGTGACGCCTCTGCGAGTTATAGAAACCAGACATTCGCCGCCTATCAGAAACTCGGTAAAGTGGGCTCAAAGCAGCCATCGTGGTTAGTGCAGCATCTGGGATCTTAAGCTGACTTCCTCAGTTGGGGACGGCCCATTGCTGCATTTCACCCGACACAACCCTCGCTGCGGTGCGGCCCGTCAGACCAGACTTTCGCCGCAGGTGCGAAATCGAGCTTTCGGCGAACTGGTAGTCTGCGGACAGAGCAGACTTTTAAATACGGGTTCTGAGCACCGCGCTTCTTATAGAAAATCAATCTCTCGAATTGGCAGTCTTTAGCGCTCACTCAGATCTTGGCTGCACGACCTAAAGTGATAAGAAGCAGACTTGTGCCATTTTTCGCACTTCTTTTCAGAACATCTCGAGCCGCTCATAAAATAATGGAAAACAACTATCTTGCCCCATATGAATCTCTACAACCTGTCAACAAAGCACATTTGTTAAAGCCCCAGTTACGAGTCTTGACTCCAAAAATGGGCGCGGATTCAAACGAAGTTCACGTATCCATGAATTCGGACTTGCCTTCTTGATCGAATCTGCTCCCCAAAAGCCATAACGTTACGTCATGCTGTGACCGAGATAGCGTTCTGCACTGTTGGGGCAGCCCGATATCAAATAGGTGTTATGTTTATTAACCATTTTCAATAGTTTCCTGCCACGTGTGAATACTGAAATTGCATTGAGACTAAAGGGCTTCTGATTTGATTGGCGTTTTTTCGAAACCGCAACTTGGCTGGGTCCCTGTCTTGATTGTGGCGATTAGCTTCACGGCAACTCTTTCACTGGCGTATTGGCTTGATGGAGACCAGAGACAAAAAAGTGAAGCCGTTTTTGGTGAGCTTACGGAAGATAATAGAGTAGCGCTTCTAGGCCGCCTTGAGAGTTACCAGCACGCCCTAATGGGTGCTGCAGGTTACTATTCGGCTTCAGAAGAAGTTACCTCGGAGGAGTGGCGCGAATACGTTCAGTCGCTTTCTCTTTCTGATTGGTTGCCGGGTATTAACGGTATTGGCATAATCCAACCCGTTGAAAAAATTGAGATTCCAGCTTTTTTAGAGACGGCGGCAGAGACAGGTGACCCGGATTTCAGGATACATCCGGAAACTGACTTGGATACTGCTTTTGTAATCAGGCATATTGAACCCGCCGCAAATAACTTGGAGGCGCTAGGGCTTGATATCGCTTTTGAAGATGGGCGCAGGCGTGCTGCGATCCGCGCGCGCGACACAAGAACTCCGCAACTCACACAACGCATACTGCTCGTTCAAGATAGAACTAAGCAGCCCGGTTTTCTGCTGCTGAACCCGATCTTCCGACCTGAGAGCACTACCTTTCTGGGGTGGTCCTATATGCCATTCGTCGGAAGCAAAACTCTGCAAAACCTAACCCGTGCACAAACTCAATCGTTCTCGCTGACGGTGTATGACGGGAGCGAGCCTGATGAAGGCGCACTGATTTATGATGAGCGGGTTGCGAATTCGGACGGGCCGGCTTTCACGCGATCGCTTGTAGTCCAAGCATTTGGTCAGGATTGGCTACTCGTTTGGGAAAGCACTCCTCAATTTCAAGCTTCTGAGGCTCGGCATTCTGCAGTGTTGGCACTGGCGCTTGGACTGAACCTTACGACTCTTCTTGGCGCGCTTGCCACGATGCTTTTCCGAAAGGAGCGTGCCGTTCAAAAGCTCGCGGAAGAAAAAACGCGGGAGTCAGAGGCGCGCGAGCGCCAGACAACGTCGATCGTAGAAAATGCAATGGCTTCGATCGTGCTGCTCGACAGCGAAAATCACATCATTACTGCGAACAAGGCGACCTGTGAATTGTTCGCAGTGGACGAACGGGATTTGATCGGTGCACCACTCAGCAAGCTTGTGGATGAGATCGACCTTGTAAAATACGGTAGCTCCAAGCGGATGAAGGCCACGACTTCAACGGGCATACCTCTTGTGTTGGACGGTCGATTGTCAAGCTGGCAGGCAATGGATGGAACCACGCAATCGGTTGTCATATTGCAGGATGTCACCAAGGAAGAAGCAAGTACCCAAAAACTGCGCGAGTCAGAGGATCGCTGGAACACCGTGCTTGTCGGTGCGGAGATCGGCGTGTTCGATGTGGATCTCAGAACGGGACAATCCATCGTATCGGATATGTGGAAGCATTTGATGGGTGTGCCAGCCAACACGGTCAACGTCGATGCTCAAAGACTGTTCCTTGAACGCATCCATCCGGATGACCTTGCTGTTTTGGAAGCGGCGGACGCAGACTGCATTGCGGGCAGAACTTCTAGGTCAGTCGCGCAATATCGCATGAAGTTTGGCGACAATGAATGGCGCTGGATGCGGTCGGATGCGGTAGTCGCCGAATGGGACGATAAAGGCCAGGCCGTTCGGCTCCTTGGCGCGCAAACGGACATTACAGAGCTTAGACGCGCCCAAGAAAAACTGGAGCTCAGTGAGCAGCGGTTCAAATCCGTTTTGGACAATGCACCGGTTGGGATGGCCATGTGCGCAGAGAACGGAGACTTTTTAGGCGTTAACGGCGCCTTGTGCACCCTAACGGGCTTCTCTGCGGAGTATATGGAATCCAGAAAACTGCGCGACGTCATGGTTCGTGAGGATTTTCTTCAACTATTGTCCAACGTGGAGGAGTTGCGGGCTCAAGGCTATAACTCTCTCAAAAGTGAGTGCCGCATGCTGACCAAAGACGGGGAGCCTAAGTGGGGGTTGGTTGGTGTCGCTTGGACAGCGGACGAAGTCACAAACGAAGATATGTATATCCTTCAGGTTCAAGATATTTCTGAGCTAAAGGAAGTAGAGAAAATGAAGGCGCAGTTTGTCTCGACGATGAGCCATGAGCTGCGAACGCCACTGACCTCGATCAAAGGCGCATTGTCACTTCTGGCGGGACAGCATGGACCGCAGATGGAGGGATCTGCAAACAGACTTGTAAAAATCGCGCAACAAAACAGCGAACGCTTGATTGCCCTCGTAAATGATATTCTTGATCTGGAGAAGATATCTTCGGGTCAATCTGAGTTCGACTGTTCTCGGACCAACATGAGCGAACTGGTGAGCCAGAAGATCGAACTGATGGAGCCGTTTGCAAAGCAGCACGGTGTCATCTTTCGAGGGCATTTTCCGACGATATCACCGCATGCAAACGTCGAGCCTGGACGCTTTCAGCAAGTCCTCTCCAACCTTCTCTCCAACGCCGCAAAATATTCATTTGACGATAGTATCGTCGATGTCTTTCTTGAGTTGGTGGATAATGATGTACGCGTCACCGTCTGTAATTCCGGCCCTGGGATCGCTGAAAGCTTCAAGCCCAAGATATTCATGCCCTTCCAACAGGCTGACAGCTCTGACACGCGTAGCAATGGGGGGACAGGCTTAGGCTTGAATATCTCGAAAAAGATCATTGAACACATGGGCGGTGAAATCGGGTTTGACAGCGTCGTCGATGGGGAAACTCGTTTTTGGGTTACAATCCCAACGGCCGAGATTGAACTGGAGGAAGATAGCGAGGCTGCCGACACATCTTGTGACAGCAAACAGCCCATCAAGATTCTTCATTTAGAAGAAGACCAAGACTTCGCAGAGATCGTTCGCGATAGCTTCGGGAAACTCGCGAACGTGACGTCCGTCGGGAGTCTTGCTGCCGCTCAGAGGCAGATCAGCCATTCGAGCTACGACCTCATTATAGTCGACTGGGAATTGCCAGATGGGCATGGTGAGGACCTATTTCCCAGCATCATAAGGCATCAAGCAAGCACGCCAGTTTTCGGGCTATCGGCGCAAGAGGTGCGAACGCGGAGCGATCTAATTGTTGCTGACCTTGTGAAATCACGCACTGACTTGAAAGACGTTGTTTCCAAAGCGATTAAGTGCGTCTATGCCCATCGCCAATCCTTGGATTCAGCAAAAAGAGTGCCACCAGTCCTCGCTTGAGATTTCACAACAATGCCTCATTTTCGGCATCTAGCTAACGACAATTACCTACATCTTTAACGCGGAAGCGACCTATGGAACTGGTCGCTTGGATTGTAGGTAGAGATGGTGAAGAAAACAGTGACCCGCGCGATGCAATTGGCCCATAGGCCAATGGCGATTGGGCTTTGGGCATCTCTTACAATGCCAGATACAGCTTGGGCTGCTCCGTCATTGGGCTCGTATTCGAGTTTCGTCGCTTTTGGGCTCGGAGTTTGTACCGCGGCGGCGCTGGTTTCAGGTTTACACTACAAAACGAAACAAGGGAAAAACGCCAAGCTCACAAGCAAAGAGTTGGAAAACCGGCTTAAAGCACTCGATGAGCACTCCATCGTCAGCATCACTGACGCGAACGCTCGAATTATCGAGGTAAACCAGAAGTTTATTGAGACGCTCGGGTATAGTTCCGACGAACTGATCGGGAACGAAACTAACCTTATCTATCCTGAATGCGAACTTGACCTGTACCAAGAGATTAAGACCACTTTGGCGCAGGGCAAGACCTGGGCCGGAGAGATGCAACTCAAAACTAAAAGCGGTCGCCCGATTTGGACGCAGACCACCATTTCCCCGCTCTTTTCCGCCGATGGGCGTCATGTGAGCAGCATTTCTGTTCGAACAGACATCTCAAAGATCAAGCAGGCCCAAAGCGAGCAGGACATGCGTTGCACGCTGCACATGTTACGCGATGAGGTTTACGTTTTTGACGCGGAAACGCAGCGGTTCACGTATATGAATCAGGCTGCTATGGACCGCCACGGCTGGAACGAAGCTGAATACAAAGTTAAAACCCCTGCGGATGCAATTCCAGGATATAGTCCCGACGAGTTCCATAAACGTGCGCAACCATTACTCAATGGCGAGCATCAGCAGCTAACTTACCAGGTAAACGTTGGTGACACACCTTTGGAAATCAGGCTGCAGCAATCCACTAGCAAGGATGGTCGCGTTCAGTTCGTTGCATTTGCAAACGACATTTCAGAACGGTTGGTGCATGAACAAGCCAAGAATGATTTTGTCTCAACTGTCAGCCATGAACTTCGTTCGCCGCTAACATCTATCAAAGGTGGGCTCGGGCTTGTGTTGTCAGGCGCGACGGGGAACCTCTCGGACAAGAGCCGTTCACTGTTGGAGATCGCACATCGAAACTCCGACAGGCTTGTTCTGCTGATCAATGACATTCTTGACCTAGAGAAAATTGCTTCTGGCCAAAGACAGCTTGAGATAGCGCCGACGGATATTCGTACGCTGATTCAGGATGCTGCAACGGCAAATGAAGCATTTTGCTCGCAGTATGGTGTTTGCATTAGGGTCGTGAGCGAAAACCGCCCTTACATCGTGGAGTGCGATTCAGGGCAGATTTTCCAGATCCTGAACAACTTAATATCAAACGCCGCGAAATTCTCGAAATCAGAGGATGAAATCGTAGTGAGTCTCGCGGCCGATGGCCCTGATACGCTTATCAGCGTCCGGGACTATGGGGTTGGCATACCGGCGGATGCCCAAGCGACAATTTTTGATCGTTTCACACAGGTGCCCGGTCAGGACCGCAAAGCAAAAGGTGGCACGGGACTGGGCCTGAGCATCGTGAAAGCGATTGCCGAGCAACACCAGGGCACCGTAACGCTAGAAAGCTCTGAGGGTGCCGGGACTACATTTACAGTTCGCCTCCCCACCCGCTCTGACGCCGGGGGCACATTGCCGCACAGCGTCGATATGCTGGACGCGGCCCAATAAGTCACTAGGGTGACTTAAAAAGAGTTGAGTCATGCCAGATCAAATTAAAGTGCTACATGTCGACGATGATGGCGATATCCGCGAAATTACTTTGCTCGCACTAGAAACCGTTGGCCTGATGGAAGTGGTTCAAGCGTCCTCGGGGGCGGAGGCTTTGGCAAAAGTACAATCCTTTAAGCCAGACGTCTTTTTGCTGGACGTAATGATGCCGGAAATGAGTGGTGAGGAGCTATTAGCGCGCCTTCGTACAAACCCCGATCTGGACAATACGCCCTGCATTTTTATGACGGCACGGGTTCAAAGCAACGAGATTTCAGGGTTGATTGAAAATGGTGCCATAGACGTCATTCAAAAGCCGTTCGACCCAATGACCTTGGCCCACCAAATCAAAGAGATAATCAAGAAGTAGGTTAGATTGCCTAACCCGCACTGTGAGCTTGTACAACTTTGACGCCGGCCTCTATCAGCTCATCAACTTGGCCCTGAATTTTTTTGATAGAGTTTTCATTACAATTTTCAGCGCAGAAACTCGCAATAGAATGATCTACCAACGCAGCAATTTGCCCTAACTCGCTGAACCCAATTACAGCTGCGGTTCCTGCGATCTTATGGGCCTCTGCTTGAATGCTGGCCAACGCGCGCGCGCGACGTTGAGGCAGCGCGATGCCGTCGATCTCTAACTCCAGTTTGTCGAGTCTTTCGTCCAGCAACGCCAAAAATCTCAGCCTTATGTGACTGAGCCCAGACTCCACTACACTTTGTTGCATCACTGAAGAGCACCTAGTCGGAATAATGAGTTCTTGCGCTTATTGCGGCCGAACGATCCGGTGTGTAGGGGTTCCGCTTCGACTTTAGCACTTGCTTCAAAAATAGCGCGGCGAATTGAGTCGGCCCCCCGAAAACGCAAAGGAACCACATCGCCCACCAGTATATTCATCATTAGTGGTCTTCCGTCGCCATAACACGGTTCAATCGCTTCCAAACCGTGCGCAATTTCATTTGGCAGCTGCTCTAACAGCTCGTTGGTTATACCCTCTGCCACGCAAATAAAGGTCCCGTTCCCATTATGCGCCATCAGAAACTGGCGGAAAGGGATTGCGGATGTCATCGCATCAGCGGCGTCTGTTAGCGCGCAGATGTATTCGTAATCGTTCATTGATCCGTAGAGACGGTCAATATTGCCAATCCTAAATGCCAGAAGAGAAGAGTTGAAAAGAGACCCGCGACCAAGTTGTTTTAAATAGTTATGGAACACCGGAAGCGGGAGCATGTGGTCGATGTCTTGGACTGGATGTGCATCTTCTAACGCGATTTGGCGATCTTGAGGCTGTTTATCGCGCAAAGAGCCGGAGATATCAGTCAGAATCTTCTGATCATGCGCCAGTCGACTTGCAACCGTCATGCGCGTCCGAAGCTCATAGATTTCGAATGGCTTGGTGATGTAGTCCGTCGCCCCCGCTTGGAAGGCGCGGTCGATGTAAGCCTTGTCTGACATTGCTGTCAGCATCAGGATCGGCGTGTCTCTATAGCGCGCAATCTGACGTGTCCATTTCGTTAACGAAATGCCGTCCATATCGGGCATCTGAATGTCGAAAAGGAGCACGTCGAAACCGACATTGTCGTTTCGGAGTATTGAGAGCCCCTCACGTCCAGACTGCGCACATGTAACATCTTCGTACCCAAATGTAGAAAGCACCTCATTTAGGATGTCCAGAACGACTGGATCGTCATCAACTGCCAATATACGCATAGAATAGCCCCTTGTGTTCTTAACCTTCTCTAAAAATCACTCATTAAAATCACGGTCTCTCATTAAACCTTGCATCTAAACTCAGGCAAGAATGGGGCGAGAAAGAGGATTGTTTCCGAGTATCACTCAATTGAACGACTTGTGGCAAAATCTCTACATGTCAGTTTCATCCAAGTTCTCTTAAGATCGAAACCAGAAAAGGTTCGAAGTCTTCGCTATGCTCCCGTAGTGTCCATATTTGGCATCATCACATCAACAAGGAACACGTCGGGCTCATGGCCTGGCGCCACTTCGAGAGCTGGTTAGTCATAGGAGCATTGGTAGTCGATCAGCCCGCCAACCGTTTCAAGTGCTATATTTGAGATTTCCAGTATATCCGGGTCATCACCTACACGAAGGATCATGGGTGAGTCTTTTGGTATAATAAATGCGTTTTAAATCAAGCATTTACTTTAGAGCTTCTCTAACCGTTAAATCAGGTCGTAGCCGTTCTGGGATGTGGTCCCCGCGATTACCGGACTCCCAGAGAACAACTAGATTTCCATCTATTCAGCCAACTATTAGGAGATGTGAGTTCCGGATCTGCTGCGGACTATTGCCCCCATCGGGTGGTCTTCGGTTTAAAGCGTCCCGCTTGATAGGTAGAGCTAGATCGTCAAGCTATCTTGCTATTTTATCCGATCGGCGGATGCAGGCGCGAAAGAGATGTTGAAAGTCGTGCCTTCGCCCTCCGAACTCTCCATCTGAATTTCGCCACCGAAACGATCGACAATTGTTTTTACAATACTCATTCCCAAACCAGTGCCCGACTGACCTTCTGCATAGCTTCCGGGCGCTCGGGTAAAGCGATCAAAGAGAGTCTTCCTTATTGTGACAGGGATACCGTTTCCGTAGTCGCGCACCCAAAAACCAAAGCCATCTGCAGTGGTGCCAGCTTCAACGAAGCTTCCGGGCGGGGACGCCTTCACGGCATTCGACAAAAGGTTGCTCATGACTTGTAATAGGCGATTTTCATCTCCTTGGATCCAACCGCCGGCGGCTTCACTATCGATGGCGGTCACCCTGACATTATGCTCGGCAGCGTAAGGACGTATTTCCTCGATGGCGCGCTGTAAGACATCGAACAAACTGACTTTGTGCATGTCGTTAAAGGTGTCTTTCGAAGTATATTTTTCAAAGTCTAGAATGTCTTCGACCAACTGCGTCAGGCGTTCTGTATTCCGCAACGCCGTGTCGAGCATTTTTTGCATTCCTGCAGATAAATTCCCTCGCTCTATCGCGAGCAATTTGAGTGCCCCCATAACGGAAGTAATCGGTGTCCGGAGTTCGTGAGAGACTGTCGCAATAAGCTCATCGCGCGCCTGATCAAGGGCTTTCCTGTCGCTAATGTCACGTGCTACCCCTACCAACCCGAGCCGGTTATTGGCCTCGTTGCGCAAGGGTGCAATGAAAACTTCGCCGTCGAATGTCGAACCGTCTCGCTTCCGCAGGCCCATTTCAAACCGATCGATTGGTTCCTTTATCGCCTTGCGAAAAATGCGCTCGCCTTGTTGTTCGTATTCATCGAGACTGGCGTAAAGGATAGACCCATTTCGCCCGATGAGTTCGTTGCGACTGAAGCCGAACAGGCGCTCCGTGGCGGCGTTAACCATCTGGATCTGCTGGTCACTGTCCGTCGCAATGATTGCATCTGGCACGGCCTCAATGACCGAATTGAGCAGCATCGTCTGTTCGGCAAGCTTCCGAGCCGTGCCCCATTTCAGCCATTCCTGACCGAGCCATCGGCCAAATAGTCCCACCAGTTCAATTTCCATTGATGTGAACGGAGTTCGTGTGTCACGGCCAGAAAAGTTCAGTGTGCCAACACTCTCTGCTCCCACGCGCAATGGAACCCCGATATAGCTTTCAAGGCCGAAACCTATATAACATGGGTGACTTGCGATTTCGGACTGCCCCGCATGGTGAAAATGCCGCACGCCTTCAGCAGCGAGCGTATGAATGCAATAGGTTCTCGAGACGTCAAATGATGAACCTGGCTCTGGTGCCCAATCCGGCCCAGCAGTGTATTGAACTTCGTAGTCGGTCCCATTGATCCGGCTGACGATTCCAAGAGGCAAGCCAAGAACATCACATCCCAGCTCAAGAAGCCGCGAAATTTTGTCATCCAATTCGATCGAGGGATCAAGCGACAGGAAAAAGAGCTGCCGCAAAGCGTCGTCATGACGGGTGAGAGAGGTGCCACTACCTTTCAGTGCGGTTGGTATATCGATGCTTGTCAATGCGCCTTGTCCGATCTGCACTTCGAAAACTAAACAACATTCTCATCGGCGACATTCGATATCCAGCTTCAAACACCGTTCACGGCGCTTTTGGCGAATTTGCGGCTCATATGTAACGAGCTTGGAAAATTTCGCGGTCCATTTTCTCAATTGATCGATTCTTGATCTGAGCTTGTCGCGGTTTGAGGCTGTCCTCTTTGCTATCTCGCAACTGGTTTAGTTCCGTTAACCGGCTCAGGAATAGCTGTTGATACTGTTTGTCGAGTGTTCGCTTTTGACTATTTCTATTATGTTTGTGTCACTTACAACGAAAGTCCGCAACACGCCCGTTAGGTTAGTAACCTTGCACCCGCAGCGAATGTCCGCAATCCGCCCATTTTGACTGGACTACACCGTCATTGCGAGCGGTACTGCCGTCACGTTGAAACTCCTCTGTTCGGCCCCCACTATTCGGGGCTCGCCTCAGTAGCAGGAGCGCGATGTTGCTGTGGGTTTAGACGGAGATAATCATGGAGCGGATCGAGACTGGAACGCGCGATGCAGTAATTGATGCATGGGCCGTAACTTTTGGCAGGCCACCAGCTAAGAAATTATCGAGTTCGTTGATGCACGCGGCTTTGGCCTATGAACGACAGTGCAAAGACGCTGATGGGCTCTCGAAGGCAGACCGGCGGCGCATAGCCTCCATGGCAGGTGTTGAACGGCTTAGGGGCGCCTCGTCGCGGACAAGGGCAGCGCCAGGGGCGCATCTCGTTCGTGAGTGGAACGGGCGTAGCTATCAAGTCGAAGTCGTAGAGGGCGGCTACGTCTTGGACGGCAAGGCCTACCGTTCCTTGTCTGCCGTAGCCAAACAGATCACAGGCGCTCATTGGTCGGGGCCGCGCTTCTTCGGGGTTTCAGGATGAACCGCAAGATCAGATGCGCGATCTACACGCGCAAGAGCTCCGAGGATGGCTTGGAACAGGAGTTCAACTCACTCCATGCCCAACGGGAAGCGTGCGAGGCCTATATCCTGAGCCAGAAGGCGGAGGGTTGGGTCGCTTTGGCAACCGAGTACGACGATGGCGGACTATCGGGCGGCACGCTGGAGCGCCCGGCCCTGCAAAGCGTACTCGCCGATCTCGATGCCGGACATATTGACCAGATCGTTGTCTATAAGATCGACCGCTTGTCTCGTTCGCTCGCGGACTTCGCCAAAATCGTGGATCGCCTTGACGCGGTTGAGGCGTCATTTGTCTCTGTAACTCAATCCTTCAACACTGCAACCAGCATGGGGCGGCTGACCCTCAATATGCTCTTGAGCTTCGCCCAGTTCGAGCGAGAAGTGACGGCAGAACGTATTCGCGACAAGATCGCGGCGTCCAAGCGCAAGGGTCTATGGATGGGTGGAACCGTGCCACTTGGATATGAACCCGACGGCAGAAGTCTCATTGTCAATGAAGCAGAAGCAGTTACCATAAGGGTGCTGTTCTCATGGTATCAGGAGCACGGGACTGTCAGTGCTGTGAAGCGGAAAGCCGATGCGGAAGGCATCGTCTCGAAGCTGCGTCACATGAACGATGGACGAACGACTGGCGGAACAGCACTGGATCGCAGCCATCTGCATTACATCCTGAGCAACCCGACCTATGCGGGCAAGATCCGCCACAAGGGTCATGTCTTTGACGGCCAGCATCCCGCCATTATTCCCCCGGAACAATGGCAGTCAGTACAGGATATGTTGGTTGGCAACGCGGCCCGCGAACGCGGGACAAGCAACAAAGCAGCCCCCTGTCCACTCGTGGGGAAGATCTTCGATGAGACAGGGGACCGGTTAACACCCTCCCACACCCGCAAGGGTGGCAAGCGGGTGCGCTACTACATCTCCTCACGCTTGGTTAAGGGGAACCGCAAGACCCATCCGGATGCGTGGCGACTGCCAGCCCCTGAGTTCGAGAGAAGCGTGGCGATGGCCATCCGAGGGATGCTCAGTCGCCCCGCTGCTGCGTTGGGTTTGGTTGACGGCATGGATGCCAGCCAAGTGGCGCCTCTTCAACAACGCTTCGTTGATCTCGCCCGGCGGTTTGAGGCGAAATCGCCTTTGAGCAAATGGGCTCCCTTGGTCAAGCGGATCGACATCACAGCAGGATCTCTCGGCCTATGCTTGGACAAGGAGGCGATTGCAGAGGGCCTCGATATCAGGCCAGACAACCTCAGAGAAGAGGCGTTGAGCTTCAACGCACCATTCCAGCTTCGCCGCAAAGGCGTCGAAACCAAGCTCGTTTTAGGCGGAGTGTCCGAACCCACTCGGGACCTAGTCTTGCTCCGCAACATCGCCAAGGCGCATCAGTGGTCCGATCGCCTGAAAGCCGGGCGTTCAATTGCTGCAATCGCAGAGGAATTTGACACCTCACCACGACGTATCCAGCAGGTCCTGCCACTGGCCTTCCTCGCACCAGAGCTTGTCCGTCAGGTTTTGGACGGCACGCAATCCTATGATCTGACGTCCGATAAGCTGGTCAGATCCGGCGTCCCGTCTTCCTGGAGTGAGCAGCTCCGCAGGTACAAGCCGCGACCCACAACCTGCACCGCCTGAATTGCCCACAGAGACGCATGGCTTAAACGCCCGTTCAACAGGCCTTAGACACCGTCTCGGACAAAAAAACCAAACCGCAACGCACCTGAACAACGGCATAAATCGCCAACAAAAACGCAGAGACAGAATTTACGGAGGAGGGTGGCTGGGATGGTAGCAGCCATTTCAAGATCCGATGTGATCTAAGATATTCCATCATGGCCTTGCTTTATTAACATAAATGGTTCACCTCTGTTCCGAATAGAACCGAAGTACACCTGTGCATTCCCACATTTAAAGTGGGAACTATTGTGGGGACGAATGGCGAGAACGTTATGGCAAAGAGACTTACAGTCAAGTCGGTAGAGGCCGCCAAACCAGGGCGCTACAGCGACGGCGGTGGCCTAGGCCTGATGTTGCTGGTGAAAGACAACGGAAGCCGATTTTGGGTCCAGCGCCTGACGGTTCGCGGGCGTCGTCGCGACATCGGTTTGGGGTCATTCCCTGTGATTGGACTTTCGCATGCGCGGGATCAGGCACTGGAGAACAAACGGGCCGCCCAACGCGGCGAAGACCCGTTGGCGGACAAGCGCCGCGCCAAAGCGGCTGATTCCAAGCGGATGACATTTGCCGAAGCAGCAGAATCGGCCTGCATTGAACTGAAACCGGGATGGAAAAGTGCGAAGGAAGCCAAGGCGTTCATGTCGTCTCTGAGGACCCACATATTCCACCGCTTCGGTAATATGGACGTGAGTGATGTAACCAGCGCCGAGGTCCGCCGCGCTATACTAGATTGCCGCAACAAGGTGCCCAACTTGGCGACCAAAGTGCAGCACCGAATACTATCAGTTTTCAAGTTTGCCGTTGCTGAGGGGCTTCGAGCTGATAACCCAGCGACGGCTGAGGTGCTTGCGTTGCCTAAGCTAGAGAAGCGCGCCACACCTAACCGTGCGCTACCCTACTTCGAAGTCGCGGCGGCATTGGAAATTGTGAAAGCGTCAGCCGCATGGGCTTCCACAAAGCTGGCAATAGAATTCGTTGCGCTGACGGCTTGTCGCTCTGGTGAGGTGCGCGGAGCTAGATGGGACGAAATCGATCTGGCAACCGCAACGTGGACCATCCCCGGCACGCGGATGAAGATGGGCCGCGAACACAAGGTTCCGCTTAGCTCGGAGGCGCTAGAAATTTTACACAAAGCCGCCACTCAAAGCGACGGCGCACTCGTTTTCCCCTCAGCCACAGGAAAGCAACTGTCAGACAACACCCTTTCGAAGTTATTGCGAGAACGGAAGGTCGCCAGCACAGTTCATGGCCTGCGTGCCTCGTTTCGCACTTGGACGCAGGAACAAACAAATGTCTCTGAAGAGGTGGCAGAAGCCGCATTGGCACATATCAATAGCAATAAGACCGTGGCTGCTTACGCGCGATCAGATCTTTTTGAAAAGCGCCGAACCCTGATGGAGGCATGGTCCACGTACCTGAGACGGTCGACAAACAATGTAATATCGATCAGCGAGGTCTAACTTGCCCCATCGCAAGACACCTAAAGAATTCAACAACCCAGGCTTTGACCTTGATTACCAACCGTATGACGCAGCCAAGTTCAGTCAGATTGTTAAGGAGGTCGGATTCTCAGCCGTGAGGTCGAGCGCTCAAGTGCGCGAAGAATGGCTATCTCGAATGAACAACTTAGCGATCCATTTGAAGTATGATCTTGAGAACTCTTCTCGCCCGTCAAGATCTGGTGAGCGCGCCGAGCTAGAGAGTCTAACAAAAGCAACTAAGAAGCTTGTAAATTTATTGCCACTCCAATGGGATGAAGATGATGTTGAAATTCGAAACGAGCGTGAGCCTATTAAACCTAGCTCCAACGAGATGCGCTTACGCTCAAATCACAGAGTATCCGGACATCTCGAACGTCTATTAAGCCCTCATTTAGAGAACGAAATTGAGAATAGGCCAAACGATCCAGACGGCATTCTAGATGAATTGATTAATACTGAGAATCCGCTCGATGCTCGCGAGATCTTGATTCTAGCCTCGGTCCTCACATCTTTCATCGCAAAGGCGAGCACCGCTGCAATCGAGGCTTTGCCGATCGACCCCGAAACAAGAGCACCGAGACCAGAACATGACTTTGTTATCGGTTTGGCGCGTCTTTACCCTGACATTTTCGGGCGGGACATTGGCATTTCGAATGCGAAAGGGAAACTAGGCGGGCCCTTGGTCCGGTTCATTAATGCTGCTTCAGCTTGTGTTAAAATCGACGTAACAGCTAGAAAAATACAAAGTTGGCTGACGAAAGATGGCCTGATCGGAACATCACAGTAGTCTTGGCATTATTAGAAATTTTTTTTCCTGATAATGTAATATTTTATCCGCAGAGTTCTTATGCGAGCACTAGAGGTGCGCCCAGTACCGGGCGTAAAATCTGGAGCCCGAAATGAGCAATGATCAAATACTTCGCCGACCAAAAGTCGAAAGCATCGTCGGGCTTTCGCGCTCGACGATATACGAGCTAATGGCTCAAGGAAGTTTCCCTCGCCCAATCAAACTTGGCCCGCGCGCCGTCGGGTGGCGCGAAAGGGATGTTTTGGCGTGGCTCGCTGCGCGCCCCACAGCGGATCGCAATACTCAATAAAAACACCCGCACCATGAAACAGAGGGCGCGGGCGCGGGATAGTCTATACAACTAAAATCCTATCGCATCGGGCCTCGTAAATCAACGAGACTCACAATGATCAAAGATAGAAATGGTGGCTACTCGGCCAATACCACGAAGTCGCCGCAACTCATTGAAATCACATTGGGCAAATACACAAAGCCTGAGCACAAAAGTGCAGCCCGAATGCTGGGGTATGTCCTAACATTGGGAACCAATAGCGCTTGGTGGCAGTTTGCAACTCTTGTCGGCATCAGGCTATCGCACGAAGAACGGGCGGCCCTGGCTTTCATGACGCTTAACGCGTTGGATAATGACGATGCGATTATCGTCGCAGATACAGCACTTGGCCGCTTTCCGAGATCTAAGGTGGATTGATGGGCGACCCGTACACCGATTCATATTTCGACGGACCCGATCCAATCAGGGAATTCCAAGTTGAGCCAACACTGGAAGAATTGACTAAGGAACTGGCTACTCTGACCCCACTTGAATATGATCAACGGCGCAATGCTTTTGCAAAAGAACATGAAATTCGTTTATCGACGCTTGATGCGGAGGTTCAGAAGGCTCGCGATGTCCCCAGTACGGATGCCGAAAAATCTGCTCCGTTTGAAAACATTTTGCCATGGGATGAGCCGGTTCACGGTGGGGAACTTCTCGACACCCTGCAATATACGGTAGAGCGTTTCTGCGTTCTGCCCGAGCACAGCGCCCCGATAATTGCCGCCTGGTGTGTCCACGCATGGACACATGATGCGTCTGACATCAGCCCATTGCTGGCCTTTACGTCACCAGAAAAGCGCTGCGGAAAGTCAACCGCATTGTCGGTAGTGTCTGCACTGACGCCGCGCGCCATGCACGCGGTTAACATCTCCGTGTCGGTTCTGTTTCGTGTCATTGAGAAACACAAACCAACCATCTTAATCGACGAAGCCGATACCTTTCTCGAAGACCGATCAGATATGCGAGGGATGATCAACGGTGGTCACAATCGCCGCACCGCCAATGTTTGGCGCTCCGTGGGAGACGATCACGAGGCAAAGCCGTTCCGGGTTTGGTCGCCCAAAGCCATTGCGATGATCGGCGACCTCCCGGATACTCTTGAAGACAGAGCCTTGGTGGTTCCCCTCATGCGCAAGGATGTTGGGGAGACTGTCGAACGATTCCCAGCCCGCCGTGATGAAGAGTTGCTTCCCTTACGGCGTAAGCTGGCACGATGGGCAGAGGACAACTGGATCGAACTCGCGGATCACGAACCAAATATTCCCGAAGAACTGAACGACAGGGCGCAAGACAACGCACGCTGCCTTTGCACCATAGCAGATGTGGTCGGCGGCCATTGGCCCCAGCGCATCCGTGAGGCACTAGTGGGGCTGGCGAAGGCACAATTAGACGATGTGCCCGCTTCCAAGGGCGTGTTGTTGTTACACGACATCGCCGACATCCTAGAAAGATGGAGGGGGAACCGGATCACGAGCAACGATTTGGTCACAGAACTTGTAGCAATCGAGGAAGGTGCGTGGGCAGTCTGGAAAGGTGGCGATCCGATAACGGCGCGAATGGTGGCCAGCTTGTTGAAACCTTATGGAGTTAAGCCGGAACGGGACCGTTCGTCACGTTTCTATGTTCTGGACGACCTGAGGGATGCCGTCGGGAGGTATGTCTCGTGAGGTCTCGACACCCGTCGCAAGCGTCACGCACGTCACATGTGACACCAAACTCCTCCGAAAACACTATGATTGAACGGCCGTGTCGTATGTGACTCTTGTGACGCTATTCAGCGAGGCCTCACGGGAAAGTAATACCACTGACACGAGCACAGTATCAGATCGAGCTCCGCACCTTTGACCAAAGGAGAGATGAAAGCAGGTCAAAATCGAGACCTATGGCACTTCGCAGACTTACATGATCACGTCTAACAATCACGTAACAGCACAAATCGCACGACCCGCGACTAGTGCCCCCAATTCTCTCCAAACTTAAAAGTGGACAGTTGAAGGAGCACGAACGCACCAAGAATTGACGTGTGTATCAAACCAAACTCAGGCCAACACCGTCATTTGAACTTGGCGGGCGGGTCAAATATGGAGATCCAATAATTGCCTCATGCCCGAAAACGCTCGAATATCGTTCCTTTAACCGCCGATCCGAGGTCAAAGAATGCGTTAAAATACTTAGGGGAGGAGCATTGCAACGTAGTCAAATCGATGGCTCGAAATGGTGAATTCCCCGAGCAGTGGTGCGCAAAGATGGGTGTTGCAATGTCAACCATGTTCAACTGGGCCGCGCGCTATCCGGAGTTTGACGAGGCCTGCCGCATAGCATGGACCGCACTGTCGGCATATTGGACCGGTGAATTGGTCAAAGCCGCACGTGGAAACAACTGCAACACAAGACTTCTTCTCGAACTCCTTCGTCGACGTTTTCCTGACACTTGGGGCTCCAATGCCAAAAATGGTGCCGATCACTTTATCTCATGTGTCGACGTGGCCCGCTCAACCAAGGTAGATCAACAGGACTACGATGACATGACGAGTGACGAACTTATGGCTGAAATTGCTGCTCTGAGTGGCAAGTCAGGGTAGCGATGATAGGCATGCCGATTAACTAAGTTCGGAATAAGTCGGACTTATCTTCCAAATATCGTGTGGATAAATAGGACGTAAGCTTTCTTTAAATCTTCAATATTTATTAGATAACCAATAGTTAGGCGTCAGATTTAGTCAGTTTGTATTGGAGAGAAACAGGGGCAATTTCGTTGAAGTTCTTTGCGTCTGACAGCCTGATCATACGGCAAGTGTTTGGGTCGCAGATTGCCTTGGTAATGCAGAAAAATGTCAAGATTTTTGACATACCTGAGTTCATTGGCGCGGAGGCTTCAGGGCCGAAAACTATCGCGTGCATTGAAGATGAGGACATCGCGACGAAACCAAAGGATGGTATCAATTGGTCGAGGATAAGGGATAGCATTGGGCGGAAAGCGGTCGTTCGCTGCGGGTGCCACCATGAGTCACTGACTTGGCCAAAGCAGACATCTAATCTGCGTGAAGCCGTATTAACGTGCGCCACGCAATTGTACGCGTAGCTGATCCTGAATTTCTGCCTGAATGTCGAACGAGGTCTCGTTTTCCAGTTCAATGGTTACCGCTATTGCGAACCGAATATCATCGTCCTGGCTAAGCCCACCTCCGGACGCGTCCCGGCACTGCACGCGAATAGGAAGCACCTCATCATCCGCGTAGCGCGGAACCACTGGGCCGTTATGTTTGAGCCGACGCGACCAGACACTCCCTCGCCTGATTATGTTTGCATCAATATCGTTGGTTGATAGGTCGAGACCCCACCCATCATCTTTTAAGGGGTCTCCCAGAAGGTCCTCTCCCATAGCAACTGCATCTAGCGCAGCCAGTCGGTATCGCGCCCTTGTTGGCAGCACTGGAGAGAACCAGGTGACGGTGACTCGCATGAACCGACCAATCCGCTCGCCAGACAGCGGCGCGGGCAACGGAACTTCGAAAGTTGCGGCCTGATCGCGGCGCACTGTGCCGACACCGACAAGTGTGGCACCCAGTGCGGGTGCTTCTGTCATTAGAAAATCATCGAGGACACCATGTCCGAAGTAGCGGCAAGTCTCTTCTCTCGCCTGTGCATGCCTTTGTGCGCCGATCCTTTGTTTCTCAGCTTCGAACATGTCCTTTGCCGGATCATTCCACCGCGAAGCGCTTACTGCCAGCGCTTTGGTAATCAGCGCAAAATCACGCCGACCCAAGTCTTGATCTTCGAATGGACCGCCTTCTTCCTGCAAGGCAGCCGCGGCATTGAGATGCGCGCGCGCAACCAATGCATTGGCACAGCTTGTGCCGCGCGTTCGGTACATTGCAGCCGCCCCTGCACCTGCAGTCGCAACATTCAAACCAGTGCGCTGCGTACGCTCGACGACTTTAAGGCGTAGATGGCCTCCAGCTGGAAGCATGCGAATATTATGACGACCGCCAGTATGAATTAAATCAGGCTTGATGGACCGCATAGCGCCAAGTCCTGTAGCTGATGTGAGAGCAGGCAGTTGTTGCCCATTTTCCTCGAGCATGATTTCGCCGGCAGGCTCTGGGCCACGGGCATCGGCCAGATCGTGGGATGTTGCCCCAACCGTTAAAACGTTGATGGCCTCAGACGGTGCCATGAGTGTGCGCGTATGGCGCGCGCTTCGCTGCGCTTGGGCGACGAGCGCTTTGCGCTCCTCATGTGTTCCGTCCTCAAACGCCAGCGATGTTGTATTTGGAATGATAAGGTCATCAGGGACATTTCCGGCCGAGACAAGGAACAGAATGCCTTGTTGATCAGCCCACCAATCCAACAAACGCGCAAGCGAACTAATCCGGCCGGAAAACCCGGCTCCCTTCACACCTATTGAAAAATTGACGAGAAACGCATCGGGGGCTAAGGGCTCATCACCAAGAAACGCGCGAGCGAGGGCAATATGTACCACGTCGACGAATAATCTATCATCGGGTGAAGTTGCACTCTGTTCGTTGTCGATGAGAACTGGGATCGACAGCAGGCGGCTCTCCCTGACGGGAGTGCCATCGGCTAACAGGTCACCTCTGAGAATAAGGGAAGCCATCGATGTCGCATGACGTCGGTGCTGAACTTGAGATAGGCCCACCAAGTCGTGGACGTCCTCTATGATCACGCCGCCATTAAGTGAAGGGTGACCGGCAATCGGCGTTCCATCCAACAATACGGCTTTGATAGGCGCACCTTCGTCAAAAGCTGGATACTGACGTTGATCTTGGTCGTCTTCGGCGGCTGAAGGATTAGGCAGTGACTGTGCTATGGTTTGCGGTAGGACAAATTGCAGGCCTTCGACTGTTGCCAAGCCATCCGGTGCAGATGGGTTTTCGATCATTTCTCGCACAGCGGCGGCGGGCATTTCGATCAGTGCTGCTTCATAAATGAAGCCGGTTGCATTGATGGATGAAGTTGAGATGACAACGCCACCTAGCGCTTCAACGCGAACTCTTGTGTCTTGCTGCCAGCGTGTTCTTTGGTCCCTGTTGGCAGTGGGCCAAATTTCCAATTCCAATCGAACTGGATCCTGATCGTCCATTGGAAGTCTCGCGATCAGCTCTGCCTGCGCGTTTGCCGTCAACCTGTCCCTTGGTCCCCACAATCGCAAATCCGCCAGCATTGCGAATACTCGGTACCAGGGAGCTAGCCCTCGTGGGGCCTTTTCATTCTTTTGGTAGCCGCGCCAGAGCTTCAAGAGCGCATTGAGGTCTCTTGTTGATGGCATGGTCGCATAGAGTGTCGGAGATGCGTTGTCGGCATACTCGTCTTCCAATGCCTCCGGTACGTCATAGTCATCGAGATTGGACTCGATCAACACTTCTAGCTGAATCTGGTCTGCAGCGCGTTTGAAATCAGCGATCGGAACGATCGTCTCAAACACAAGCGCCCGCTCCGGCGCGATTCCAGTTGGATCCTGACGCAACACAACATCGGCATCCTCGCCAGTCAGTGCTTCTTCCAAACGATCAAACTGCTCGCCGAAACGCGCACCTTGGCCTTGAGAACCGCCACCACGCGGTCGCGGTCGTTTATCTTGTCTGCCCGGAAGGCGAGTTTCGCGGCCAGCTTCAGGAAGCCGCAGGATCGGTCGATCTGTCATCGCCAATTATTCTCCCATGTTGGGAGGTCCAGGCGCTAACACGATCCTTAACCAAAGTCCGGAATGTGACATTACCTTGAGCCAGTGCAAAGCGGCGACGAATATCCAAAAAAAAGTCCTCCGCTTCTGAAAAATTCTTAGGAGCAATAGCAGCTCTTAGCCGCTTCGCTGTAAATCCGAAATTATCCTCAAACTCTTTCATTTGCTGAAAAAAATAGTCGGTCATCTGCTCGTCGCTCGGGCGCCCTAATTCGAGTTTGATCTCGAAGCGACGCCAAGTCGCACGATCTAACAGCTCGGAATGATTGGTCGCTGCGACGAGAACGCAATAGGAGGGCAGATCATCAAGCTGCAGTAGAAGTGTTGTGACAACACGCTTGATCTCGCCCGTTTCATGGAGATCACCACGTTCCTTACCGATGGCGTCAAACTCGTCAAAAAAGAGGACACAAGGTTCAGTTCGGACAAAGTCGAACAATCGGCGAAGTCTTTGTGCAGTCTCTCCAAGATAACTGGTCACCACTGCATCATATCGAACAGTTAGAAGTGGAAGCGACAGTTCGTAGGACAGGCTTTCTGCCAGAGATGTCTTTCCGTTTCCGGGCGGGCCCACAAGTAGCAATCGATGTCGTGGCTCGTATCCATGAGCGCGAAGAACGTCCCCACGTTGCTGTTCTTCTATGAGTTCCTGGCAGGCCGTTCGGGTGTGTTTTTCAAGGAAAAGAGTTTCAAGAGGCCGCTCCGGTTCGCGGCGCTGGATCGCACCACCGCCGTCCCGAGCGCGCAGGCCTTGCGTTCGGGATTGACCGTTCACACCGTGTTTGGGAGGCGCTGTGAGCGCTTTGGAAATTCGATCAGCGACCCCGGTATGTTTCTTGGCACGTTCTTCGGCAGCGATAGCTTCAGCTGTGACGCGCACGGAGTCAGGATTTCCTGAGACACCGGCCTTCACCAGGTCCACAATTAGGTCGCTACGTGCCATTGAAATCCGTTCGTTTACGTCCGCCAGTGGACAAATCACATAAAAGAAGTATAGTCGGATTCATGAAATTGTCACCCGATATTTCCGATACTTAACCGATTTCGCAAATTTTTGACCGATCAATGCTCTCTTGAGGCGAATCCGATTCACACTACACGCCGGACCTCCTCAAGGCAGAAACCGTCATAGTTACCAATGAAGCCCAGCAGACATCAACCTCTTCGCCATCCTGCTCGACGATATATCCATAAGCGTTGCCGCCGAAGTAGTCGCTATAGGTCGCAACCTCCTGTTTAAGAGCCTCAGCTATGGGCCGGGAATAACGACACGGTCTGGGCAGACCCGGCATGATGCTGCAAAGCGGAGAATGGCGGCAACGAGCCCAACTCGCTCATCCATCAAGTCGTAGCGCACGACCTAGTGCGTTCAGCCAAGACAAGGTGCTCAATTCCTGCTCTTCCAGCCTTGCTTAGTTGGTCGGTTCTGAGATCTGTGATATATTTGATAGCAGTTGTTGTTGGACAGGAGATGAACATGAAAGCAATTCTCACGTATCTATTTAGTACTATTTTGGTTCTTAGCTCTCCCGCATTGGGACAGGGAATAGACACAACGGGCCTAAGCGAAGAAGAAATTAGCATTTTTCAAGGAGAAGAATCTAATTCAAACAAGAGTGAATTTTCATTGCTTTTGGAATCATTTCTCCAGAGCATTCAGGATGATCAATTTGCGATTGCTGCGTCGCAGAGTTG
This sequence comes from Litoreibacter janthinus, assembly GCF_900111945.1. Taxonomy (NCBI): domain Bacteria; kingdom Pseudomonadati; phylum Pseudomonadota; class Alphaproteobacteria; order Rhodobacterales; family Roseobacteraceae; genus Litoreibacter; species Litoreibacter janthinus. Next base: position 184,510 of record NZ_FOYO01000001.1, read on the forward strand.
CGGAGCGCGCTGTCAGCAAGCGGCAAAGAGCTGCGTACGACTATGCAACGGTAGCAATGATCCCACAAATTGTCGGCGGGGCTGCATGGACAGGTACAGAACTTGCAAAGCCGGATGCCCTTAATTGGTCGGTCAAAGAGGAAATCAGAGAGATAATCTAGCTGTCACATCTCCAAAGGACGATTAGCTGGTATTGATTTCCTAACTCACGTGAACTTCGGAAAAAGGAGGAGTCCGTTATGAATTTTGGATTTGGACCCGCAGCAACAATCGTCATTATCTCGACCATCTCGGCATCAACCCCAGCGGTTTCTGAATGCGTTAGAGAACTCAATTGGTTGGTAGTCCAAAATAGTTGCGACAGATGCATAAAAGTTGAGGTGGAATCGGAAAACTGCTTTGGTACCAAATATTCGAAAGTCGATTTACGAGCAAATGAAACCAAGAAATTGAGGGTTGCATTTCCTCAACCGCCTTCTGCTCAGTTTCAGTGCAATTCAGCAAGTTTCAAATTGGTTGGTGAAGAGCCTTGCGTTCGTGCAGGCAGAGCCATCTCGGGTTCCAACTGATCGACAGCGTTATTAGTGATTTGCAGTCTTAGAACGTTTGCTTCGAAGTTGAGCGCCGCTGAATATTTCCTGAAAGCCTGTTTGTGCGAGCAGATTGAGTGTCGGTTATGTCCCGCACAGCCGACCTCTAGATCCTGAAAACGCTGCGCGATACATGAACGGCCGCTTTTGGGAAGCTGCTCTGCAGCGTCGCGACCCTTGGCGAAGGTCCGGTTTGGGCCGCGAGCGAAGAGCCCGCGTAGACCTCTGAAGCTACCCATCAGTTGGGAAGTCCTTCAGTCGCTTGACTGACGCGATCAATGCAAGCCGGAGACCATCTTTCACTTCATCATAGTGCAATCGCCGATGGCAGTTTGGGCAGCACGCGGCTGCGTTCTCTGTTGTGTCCCGGCCGCCTTCGCCCAGCGGTCTCAAGTGATGTACCTCTAAGAAGGGTTCACCGTTCGGCCGTTTGAAAGGCGCAGGGTTACCGCAATTCTCACAAACTCCGGCAGCTTCAGCAAGGACCCAAGCGATGACCTCTGGATCTCGAACATATCGCTCCGATGATGTGGAGATTTTCGAAACCCTCCCTTGCCCCTTTGGCGGTGTCGATTTTTTTGTGCGTATTCGCTGAAGTGCGCGCTGAACTCGATCGGATAGTTCTTTTGGATCGGCCGTAGGTTTTTCTGGCAAAACTGGACGCAACACCCAATATCTACGCTGACGATGGTGCTGCGAAGGCCTGATACCTTTTCGATTGCAGTAATTCAAAAAACCTCGATCTACGGCGTCATAGCCCTGGTCACCGGCTTCCAATGCGTCGCCAATGAGGCTGGACAGCGCCACATTTGTCTTCCGACCGTCCCGATCACTAAGATTGTCCCCATGGCTAATGTCGTTGTTTACGTATCCAGCGAATTTGCTAGGGGCATATCGAAAACTGCGACGAACCTGTACAGCAGCAAAGAGTTTACCGTTTTTGATCCGGGTATCGTGAAATTTTCTTTCGTCTTGGTTGTTGCTCTCACCGTACCGGAAGAGTGTTTCGATGTTATCGACTACTTGTTCAATGGTGCTGACGAGGTCGGCCATAACAATCCCAATTGCTGATGCGATCTATTCACCAGTACCATACTCAGCAATTGGGCAGTGAACACCCACTCGACGTCTGCTTTGAAGAAGCTGCGCCGCGGCGTAAAGCAGGAGGACCAATGTCGGCTCTGGGCCGTCCTGTTTCTGTGTCTCAAAGACAAGAGTGCGCATTGGCGAACGCCAGTGCACCTCAGATTAGAATAGCGAGAATGCCTCAAGCCAAATCATCCAACTCGGGATGTTTTCTGTGGCACCACTTCGTGTGGCTTCGAAAATTCCTTCCGGTAAAGTGCGCGCGGCGATAGAAGAAGCTCCACCCACGATAGAAGGGAATAAAATCCCCACGAGCGTAGCGTTAAAAGGGGTGCTTCGCCGACCGTATGGAAATATCGTTGCAAGAAACGCGGCTGCAAAAAGATAGATCAGTCCAGCGACCAACCATTGTGTATTTGTTGGAAAAGTGAACCAGTCTGTCTTCCCAGCAATCGAAACGACGGAAGGTAGCACAGCGCCGAACGCGCCATAAGGAAAGAGCTTCCACTTAGGTGATTGATTTCTTGCCACTGGCCCAACTCTCCTACAATTCGAGCTCTGGGTCGCCTATCAAAATGAAAGCGCTCCAGAAACGAGGGTGTCTGTATGAGGGGTTATTAAAAACTCTCTTCTTTGCGTTGAGAAGTGCTTGTCCAACGGAAGCATCGTTTTCCGTCATTTCCTCTGCAAAATACGTTGTGAGATAGTAGCTCGAACGGCTTTCAACGTCCCACAGGCTCGCGAGTACGCTTTGCGCCCCTGCGATCATGAAAGCACGAACCAAGCCTGACATGCCACTCGCCGCAAACGTCCCGTCAGACGAAGCCGTGGAACAGGCCGAAAGCATTACCAACTTCGCTTGTAACTCTAAGGAAAGGACTTCCGACATATTCAACTTTGCCTCGTCAGGCACACCAGTAGCGCTAGGGCTGATTGAAGAAAGCAACAAGAAGGGCTCATCAAAAACCTGCCCATTCGACAAACCTGCAGCTATCGCATGCGTAGCAAAGGCTAGGACCTCGGTTGATCCAATAGCTGAACTATTTCGAAAGTTCCCGAGCGTGGCGGTATCCCTCAGGTAAACGTCCTCCTTTCGGCCATCAAAAAGTGCCCGAAGATCGCGGATTTCAGAACTTGTGGCCGGCAAAGTTGCCAAAGGTTCCGAACCGGTCTCTGATCTAAGTAGCCAGTCTGTGATGCTTGCGATTTCTTGACGCAATGTTGGTTGTCCAATGATTGGATCACCAAACCCAACAAACCTGACCTTGCCGCCTTGGGTCGTTGGAAGTGCCCTTTTCTCTAACCTGTTTTTGAGCACCTGTAGCGACGGCATGTACGTAATCTGTTGCTCCAACCCCAAGAAGCGCAACTGATCTATCTCTCTGTGATCGTAAGTCTTTTCCGGAACTTCACCCAAAGGGATCGCTTCAAAAGGTACGTTTCTTAGTGAGCCGTATGGAACAAGGATCAAACGCTTCCCCTCAACCAGGTCAGAAATATTGTCAAAAACGATCTCGCGGAATTTCAGAAGCGGTTCCGTGTTCAGTCTATGCCCATTCGACCTAATCGAACGTGTATCTTTCGGCCACGAAACCTCGCTTTGATAGCTTTTCAGAATCTTATCGAATGCAAATCGATGCACATGTGAAAAATGAAAATATATACTTGAATTTTCGACAATCAGAAAATTCACTCCGAAATGGAGCGGCAAGGCCAGCACCACGGTCTCACCATCGGTGAGCATCGACTGTATCGCGGTAATCTCGTCGACGCTGGCCGCCGGCCCGCTTTCACCATAGATCGCGGCCTGCAGGAATTTCTCGGCAATTTGTACGGCGTCGAGGATGGTTTCACGTTTCTGTCTCAGCTCGGTCTCAATGGCGCGCTTCCGTTCAGAAACCTGCTCGAACTCGGCAGAAATGGCCAAGCGCCGATCTATTGTTTCCAGCTCGCCCGCGAGACCACGCCATTCTGCCAACCTGTCTAGCACTGCGCTCTTTCCTGTCGCAGACGCCCGCGCTTGCGATGCGTAGGAAATTGCTTGAAGCGCATCTATCCTGTCATACGCAACAAACAACTTGGCGTATTCACGCAAGATTGTGAGCGTGTCGATATCGCCTGCCTCATGCAGGTTCCGCAGCATACTGAGCCATAAATCAAGTGTCTGGCGCTGCGTTGCCTTTGAGAGAATGGGAGGGATCGGTCGCTCGCCTGCATCCGATAACTCCCAACCCAGTGCCGTCGCCAGGCTCGCCAGCAGGTCCTTCTCTTCGACGCCCTCGAGAAGACTATAGAATGTCAGGGCGCGGGTGAGACTAACAACTCTTTCTGATCCAATAGCGCTCTTTTCTAGCGCAACCTCCGTAGCGAAGCGCATTGCGTTCTCCGCGTCGTCGAACCGGTTGAGCTGAAAATAGACTCGCGCCAAATTTTCTGCACCAGGGGCAAGCATTGACCTCAAATCGAACTCGATACTTCCAGTATCCACCTGCGGAACAGGGAAGGGCCTTGGAAGAGGTTCTCCATGCAGTGCAACACCTGCGTCTGTACGCGCGTAACCGAATACTCTACGGGCTACATCTTCTGCAACTTCAGTCTCTCCGGAGAAATATAGCGCGTCAGATAACAGAGTAATCTGTTCAACAAATGCACTGACATTGTCACCATCCGTCTCATGCAGGAGCTCTCTTGCGGTAAATTCCGCCAGGAACATCGTCGCATCTTCGTAGTTTTCATTTGAATATGAGAGCTTCGCCCGCTCAAATAGCAAATCTCCCCAAAGATGCGGCAAAATCTTCGCCATATCCGCTTGCGGATCAAACGCGCCATCTTCGGCCGTAATCGTGTTCACAGCGGTAGAGAGGTTTTGTGCGAAGGCCCGGTTCAAGACCGCATTTGCCAGATTCAGGTCATCCTGAGCTTGATATATTTGTGAAAGTGCAATGAGCCCGGCGATCTGGAATTCACTATGATATCCGAAAAGGTCTGAAGAAATTTCCAGTGACCGCTCCGTGTACTCTATCGCAGCTTTATGATGCCCCAGTTGCAGCTGCACCCTACCCAATTCCAAGAGGATTCCGGCAGCTTCGCTGTTATGCAGGCCGCGTTGTACCGCTTGATTGAACAAATAGGCGGAATACAACCTGTCAAGTGCTTCGAAATCACGGCTGATTTGCGCGGCGGCGCGCATTGCGTAGAAAATCGCGGCAGTATCACCCTGATCCTGTTTTTTTGGAGCGTAGCGCTCGGTGAGCCATCCAATAGCCGTATCGCCATCGAATAGGACTGGATACCCACCGGGTTCCCAAAGATGGTCGATCTCTGGCGGGTAGGTTCCAGGCAAGTCGGTCACGAGCCGCCACGTGTCAGGAGCGCCGACACCACTCGGATCAATGTGCGTGATCAGCACGACACCATCAGGAACGGTCCAGGAAAACTCGGCAGCGCCATTTCGATATGAAAACATCGTCCCAGATCGAATTCGGCTGGTCACCGATTCTTCCGGCAGATAAAAAAAGAAATTCTCCGAGCCAGGTTGAAAGACCTCCGTATCGCGATCTTCTGCGAAAAAATCGAAAAACCTCAAGAAGCTGCAATTCTGCGAGAAGTGCGACTTAAAAAAATTAGCCGTAAAGAAAAGGGCACAATCGTTTGAGCCGCTCGACGTTTCCATTATCCAGGAACCGTTATCTCTCGAAGATTGGATGAGCTTTGGAGGATTGGCGAGCAGGTCGACTTCCGAAAGGTAGGGCCAGCCCGCATGATTTGGCGCCGAGTTCATGGCGTCTGGAGCAAACAGTTCATGGTCACCCGTTGGCAGAGTGAGCGTGCCAAGATGATCGGAAGTGAATGATGCCTCCAACAGAAGTCTCTCATCTCCGTCTCCAGACAATCGAATTGACTCTCCTTTTGGGACATAACTCTGAAAGCGGCGGTTACCTTCAGAATCAAGAATGGCGATCTCCTGCCCGGTGACCGCGGTAAAAATCGGAGCCGCCCAATCTAGTTTCCGCGGATAGGTGGCCATATCCGGTTCGGAAGCATAGAGAAGATCCACGTAGTTGAGGTTTTGCAGCCAGGAAATCAACTGAGCATTCTGCCTCATCCGCTCTAGCGAAATTACTGCGGCACGATGCTTGTTTCGCGCCAACTCTTCGAATATTCCTCTCGCTTTCTCGGCATCAAGCGCTTGCCCGAGGCCACGTTCTGCAGCAAAGCCTAAAAGGAATTGGCTTTCTGCATGCCCCTGCCTTGCTGCTTGCTCAAGCAAGGGGATCGCGACTTTTGGATTTGGGGGCCAATCACTTCCATCGCCGTTCGTGTTTCTTTTGCCCAAAAGTTCTATCGTTCCAAGACGAGAAGTGACGTTTACGTCGGGCTTTGCTTCAAGAACAGCTCTATAATAGGAAACCGCCTTGGATGTGCTTTGTTGATAGCCTGAACTTGATGTCCATCCATCATCCCACACTTTTCCAGCCAAAGCGGACGCACTTGGATCTTCCAGTTCGAGAAATGGCTCAAGCAGTGCCAAAGCTCGTTCGCCATTCCTCTCGGCGTGTCGCCCCGTAACATATGCTTCTGCGGCGATGAGAGTTGCTACAGAGGAGCCCAATCTCGCGAGGTTTTCCAACTCCGCGAGCGCTTCAAGTCCAGCGGTGGTACTGTCAGCGGCTTCAAATTTCTCAGCAGCGACTTCAACTTGGGCTGCTAGACTCGCGCCTCCGGCAGTTTTTGGTTGAGAAGTGGAGCCCTGAGCGAACAGGTGTGTCATCGATCCGCAAGTGACCAATAAGACAAGAATAAACTTCAAAAACCAGTGAAACTTATTTGTTGAGGTTTTGTTTTCACTCGAAGTTGCATTGAAATACATGGCTAATAACCCAAACGCACCCTTTTATCAAATTCCGAGACTATAGCAGAATCTTCGCTTGCGCGCCACATGTCACATGCCAAACGGAAAGGGACTGCGTTCTATTTCGCGCCTGCGGCGAATGTCTGCAATGCGTGCTGCGGGCGCAGAATGTTGACCGCTCAGTGAAGGGCAGGTTTGGGCCGTCCTCAACTGAGGAAGTCAGCTTCAGAGCCCAGATGCTGCACTAACCACGATGGCTGCAACGAGCCCACTTTACCGAGTTTCTGATAGGCGGCGAATGTCTGGTTTCTGTAACTCGCAGAGGCGTCACTTATTACGTTGGGATTTCGACAACAAACCGGACGCAGCATCTCGAGCCGTTTCAAATTTAGCCGGTGTCTCCGAGAATAAGTGAAAGGCTCATAACGCCCTCGATTAGGATCAACAGCGACGAAGTAGGGAACATATCGATCGATTTTCCCGAAGTCAGAGACCCGCGACTAATATAAGATCCGTTTCTGAAATCCTCTCTCTAACAGCACGTGCTTGACTGTAAGCTTCTGAATCATAGAACGCTTGCGCTGCTTCAAGAGACTCGAATTCAATCACGATTGCCAGGCCCTTCGCGGCCCCCTCACGATGATCGGGCTTTGGATTTCGGACAAGAACTTTACCATTGTGCGATTTGATCGCCGCTCCTGAGAGAGCCTTGAACTCTTCAAAGGCCTCTTTGTCCTGCACTCGAATGTGCGCGATTAAATAACCTTTGGACATACGTTTTGCCTCCCCACTTGATTTCCTCGAGATGCACGACATTCGAGATCAATCCAGAGGGCACGTCAAGTTTTCCGGCGTTTGTCGGCTTTGAGCCCAAAGTGCAGTATTTCCGCAATGCAGCTAATGTCGGCTTTCAGGTTTTAATTGCCGACTACTCATCGGTGGGCGAGTAACTGGTGAGCAAGGCGACGTCACTTTCGCCGTGATTATCCTCTTCAATCATCGCCGACACCTTGATGTATCAACTGGCCATCCGTTCTTCGTGGGCGAAGGGGCTGAGGCCAAGCCATTTCTGCATGCAATTTGCGATCTCGGGGGTGCCCGTCAGGACCATCCGTCCGCCTTCCACCGCTTTCTCGACGGTATCGACGCCCATCCATATTGCAGTCATGGTTCGCAGTTGGCTTTCCGCGTAGAGGTCAACTTCGTGACCTGGGTCAGTATAACAAGCCTCGACGCCGGTATTTGGATCTACCAAAAGCCAGTTATTTTGCTTTGCGGTCGCAAGATCATTGAAGACGAACTGAAGGCACACTCGTTTCTTGGGCAACGGGTCAATGTTTAGGCCGCGGTGCATGTCCCAGATCAGCAGTTCTGGGTCGAGATTGTCGAGCGAAAGCCCGCTTTCGACCCATCGTTGCCCCCACACACCGATCCCCATGATGAGGGGCCTCAATTCTTCGCCAGCCGCTGTCAGACGATATTCTTTGACGCCTTTGTCTTTCTTGGCGGACTTGATCACGCCTGCCGCTTCCAGCTCGCCTAGTCGCTTTGACAGAAGCGAAGGCGACATGCGCGGTAAGCCACGCCTGAGGTCATTGAATCGAGTGCTGCCGCACAGGAATTCCCGTAGTAAAAGAGGCGTCCAGCGCGAACACAAGATCTCCGCTGCCATCGCAATCGGGCAAAACTGACCGTAACCACCACTCATGATATCACTCCTTTTTGGGCTGCCAAAGCATCATCTTGAGCGTAGTCGGGATGGCAAATTGCAGCCAGTACAGTTTCTGGACTATCGCCAAGGCGTCGTCCGCGTGATCCTGATGTTGCATTTTGATGGAACGGAGAATTCGCTATGAACAAATTTATTGATCGCGCTAAAACCGCTGCCAACCTGAATGAGACCGCCAAAACTCTGGCAAAAACGTTCGCTGCAAGGGCGGTTGACCATGATGACAATGACAGGTTTATCTACGCCAATTACGCCGACCTGAAAAGCGCCGGGCTGATTTCGGCAGGTGTTCCTGTCGAGCTTGGCGGCGGTGGGGCCGACGTGCGCGCGCTATGTGACATGCTGCGCATTATCGCCGGTGCCTGTGGGTCAACTGGGCTTGCCCTATCAATGCATACCCACCAAGTCGCAATCCCCGCTTGGCGTTGGCATCATCAGGAACCCTCGCGTCCTATGGTCGAACCACTCCTGCGGCGAGTCGTCGACGAAAAAATCGTACTGTTGAGTTCGGGCGGATCAGATTGGATTGGTGGCTCCGGCACGGCCGAAAAAGTAGACGGCGGGTATCGGATTACCGCCCGAAAGGTGTTCTCGTCCGGCGCGCCTGCGGGTGATCTGCTCATGACTGGTGCCATTAGTGCCGAACACGGAAAAAAGACGGTCCTGCATTTCAGCGTACCGCTTTCTGCACCCGAAGTCACTGTGCTGGATACGTGGCGCACCATGGGCATGCGCGGCACCGGATCGCACGACATAACAATCGACGGGTTGTTCGTCGCGGACGACAAAATCCCCCTCAAACGCGCAGCAGGCGAGTGGCACCCAGCGTTTCAAATGATCGCCACCATCGCGTTTCCGCTGATCTATTCAGTGTATCTGGGCATTGCCGAAAGCGCGCGAGAAATTGCGATCGACATTGCCGCAAAGAAACCGATCTGCAGCCGCACCCAGTCTATTGCCGGACGTATGGATACGGCTTTGGCCGCCGCACGCATGGCGCAAACCTTTATGATCGAAGCTGTCGAGCGCAACGAACCCTCGGCAGAGACCATCAATGACGTGATGATTGGCCGACGTCTGGTCGAAGAAAACGCGATCCGGACGGTGGAGCTGGCTATGGAGTTGGCTGGCGGCGCGAGCTTCTATCGCAAGACTGAGCTTGAGCGGCGTTTCCGCGACATTCAGGCCGCGCGGTATCATCCGCTGCAAAAAGAGGTGCAGGCCGAATATGCCGGAGCAATGGCGCTGAGACAGCCAATCGACCAAATATTCTAGCGCCGTACTTGCTCAATTTCGAGTAAACTCAGCACGTCAGGGCTGATCACAACAAAAATGGAATTCGTCATGAAAGTCGCAGTTGTCCAGGAACCGCCCGTCTATCTGAACCTCGCGGCCAGTATGGAGCGTGCGATCAACCTTGTCGCGCAGGCCGCAAAAGATGGTGCCAAATTGATGGTCTTTCCTGAAACATGGTTTCCCGGATACCCGACGTTTTGCTGGCGACTGTCGCCGGGCGCGGACATGGGCAAGACGGATGAATTGTTTGCGTTGTCACAAGCCAATTCCATCGACCTTAGCCGCAATGGCATGGCCCCGTTGCAAGAAGCCGCAGCAGAGCACGAGATGGTCATTGTGGTCGGCTATCAGGAAATCGACGGAGATGTATCGGGCTCGACGATTTTCAATTCCTGCGCGATCATTGATGCCGACGGTCGGATCATGAACAACCATCGCAAGCTGATGCCAACCAACCCTGAACGCATGATTTGGGGCTTTGGCGACGGGTCTGGCCTGAACGTGGTCGAAACTGCGGTCGGGCGTATCGGCGCGCTACTGTGTTGGGAAAACTACATGCCCTTGGCGCGCTATGCGCTTTATGCACAGAACATCGACATATACGTCGCCCCGACCTGGGACACAGGTGACACGTGGCTTGCCACGATGCAGCACATCGCGCGCGAGGGCGGGTGTTGGGTCATTGGATGCGCAACGGCGCTTGAGGCGTCTGACATTCCCGAAGGTATTCCTCATCGCGACATTCTATTCCCGAACAACGATGAATGGGTCAATCCCGGCGACGCCGTCATCTATAAACCCTTCGGTGGAATCGCAGCCGGTCCGATGCACCGCGAAAAGGGGCTTCTTTGGGCCGATATAGATGTATCCGCTGCCCGCGCCTCACGTCGGAAATTCGATGCAAGCGGCCACTATGCCCGCCCGGATGTATTCTCGCTCACCGTCGACAGAAGCCGAAAAGTGCCGGTTTCATTTAGCTGACCGACTGTCGCTAATTGCGAATACGCATGCATTTCACACGCTCAATTGGCAGGGGTGTTTTCAACATTGGCTCGTTCCGAACGCGTTGATAGCAGCCATTCGTGCGCGCGCTGCGAAAGCTCGGTTTGTCCGCTAACCAGACCTCTCCAAACACTTCAAACAAGCTCCTGCAGCGAACGGCGGCTTTGACGCGCTGCGGCGCAGCTTCAGGATTGCCAGGTGAACGGCAGGTTTGGGCCGTCCTTGCTTCTGCAACGTATCGAGAAGTGGCAGATGCTGCGCCGCACCCGAGGTCAGGTTGAGCCCAAACCTTCCAAGATGCCGCACTATAGCGAAGGTCTGCTTCTGCAATTGGCCATTTGACTAGAGGAACCTTCTGACCTTTGCCTTATAGTGCTTAAACGCTGATCCATATTGCTCCTTAAGCCACGGCTCTTCGGCGAAGGGCGCAGCTATAAGGACGATAATTCCAGCCAAGCTGACAAGCGCAGCCCCTGCCGAAGCACAAAGCACGATCCAACCAACAATCATTGCAATATCCGCTACGTATTGTGGATTGCGGGAATAGCGATACATGCCGCTGGTTCGGAGCGATCCTTTCGCACCCCCGGTCTGGGCTATTCCGAACTTCGTGACCTCAGACCAAACAATGATGTTGCCAACAATGATCAGTAGAATTCCAAAGCCAAACCGCAACAGAATTGGGATTGGCAGGCTTCCCCATTCCATGACGCCGAGGACGATCAAGATCCCAAAGAGGGTGAATGTCGGAACCCAAACCAGAATAGGGGTCGCCTAAGTGTAACGCCTTGGCGGCCAAATGCGACGGTCAGGATATGCGATGGACCAAAGTATCGCGGCAAAGGTAGCGGCTGCGATCATAAGGCCGACGAAAAATAAGACAGTCGGCATCATGCGGCCTCATGTTCATGCTGGGTCAATTCGCGTCGTTCTTCCAAGGCTTGGCGCACGATTTGGAAGGCCGATGACAGAAACAACGCGGCCATGATTGTCGCCACAATCAGGTCTGGCCAACCCGTTGTCGTGCCCCATACACCAAGGGCTGCAAACATTACTGCCACGTTCCCAATCGCGTCATTGCGCGAACACAGCCAGACCGACCGGACATTGGCGTCGCCGTCCTTGTAGCGGAGCAATAAAAGAACGCTTGCCAGATTGGTGAGCAAGGCAAGAAAGCCGACAACGCCCATGATTTCTGCCGTAGGGACGCCAGCAAAGAAGACGCGGTAGACCGTCGATCCGAACACCCAATGGCCCATTAGAAGAAGGCTGACCCCTTTGAACAATGCCGCGTTCGTCCGCGCGCGGAGCGAGGCCCCGATGACTGCAAGCGAAATGCCATAGGTGAGCGCATCGCCCGCAAAGTCGAGCGCGTCTGCTTGCAACGCTTGAGACTTGGCCAAATGCCCCGCTGTCATCTCGACGAAGAACATCGTCGCATTGAGCGCGATGACGGTCCACAGCCGCCTTTTGTAGTCACCTGAAACGCCGTCGAACTTGGCGTCTTGTCCGCAGCAACCGGCCATCACACGACCTCCTTTTCCAGCAAAGTGGATTTCGCGGGCAAAAGGTTTTTATCCCCACCAGGAATCGTCGGGACACGTCCTGCACGCATCTGCACAACCCGTCTGTTCATCCAATGTCGAATGAACAGACGATAGGCTAGCCCGCGAAATCCCGTAAGTTGCCGATGATCCTCATAGAAGGCATCCGGGCTATCAAAGACCCCGAAAACCCGATTGATCCCCGTCTTTTGGATGTAAGTGCTTTGACCGGTCCAAGCGACGTTCGGCGCTTGCAGGCAATCGGTGCCTGCTCCGTATGCGCAAAGCGAAGAGCGCTCTGGAAACGCGGCTTGAAGCGCCGTCAAAACGCCCTGATCCAGAATGAAGCCCTCAAGCTCAAGCCATTCTCCGCGATACTGCGCTTCAACCCACGAGTGGATGATATTGCGCGGCGCAAGCGGATAGACCAGCTCCGGCACCACACCACGTTGCAACCGTTTGTCGATGGTAAAGCCGCGAAACCGACAAGGGATGCCCAAGGCGCGCAGCAATGCCATGAGCAGCGTGCCCTTGGTGTTGCACTGGCCGTAGCTATCCGCCAGCACCTTTGAGGCGGGTAAGGCATCGTTAGAATTGTAGCCGAACAAGACCTCGTTGCGGACAAAGTCATAGGCTGCTCCGATGCGTTCGCCCTCTGACAGTTCTGCCCATCCGCGTCGCGCGATGAGCTCTTGAATTGAGGGCGCTTGATAGTCGAGGAGTGGCGTTTCAGATAGATAATCGTGGGACATTTTGAACTCTTCTTTTGTCGTCCCAATTTATATACAGTCTCTAGTAACTAGAGGTTCAAGAGGTATCTTTATGTTTTCGATCGGAGAGCTTTCAAAGCGAACAAAGGTCAAGGTTCCGACCATACGCTACTACGAAGAAATGGGGTTGTTGCCCGAAGCAGAGCGCACGTCCGGCAATCAACGGCGATACGACAACGCTGGGTTGGAACGGCTAAGCTTCATTCGCCATGCGCGTGATCTTGGGTTCTCCATCGAGGCAATCTCATCTTTGATCGAACTCCAAGATCATCCGGATCGGTCATGTGAGGCCGCAACGGTTATTGCAGCTTCGCAGCTTGCGGACGTTCAGGCAAAGATCAAACGTTTACGAACGCTTGAGAAGGAGCTCAGTCGGATATCGAAAGGCTGCGACGGTGAAGGGGCGTCAGAAGATTGCTACGTGCTGGCGTCATTGGCTGACCACAATTTGTGCGTCGGCGAACACAAAAAACCGTGAATGCGGACATTGGACTGTCGAGAGCGAACGGCAGAAATGTCCCGCACAGCTGCCGTCCGATCATCAGAATGCTGCACTCCCTTTCCAATGTCTGCTTCGGGGAAGCTGCGGTGCGGCGCAGTGACACTCAGCCAAGGTCCGCAAAGGGCCGTAGCTCAACGTGACAAGGTGACGAGGTTATAGCTGGCTCGCTATTGTTTGGATAATTTTTTTCCAGTTTCAAGAATGCCGCTTTAGCTTCATCGGTCAACCCATACCGCTCGACGTATTGGGCAAGGACGGAAGCTAATTCGTCACACATACAAGCCTTAGTTATCACAAACATCTCCCGAAAATCGAAGCCTACCGTGAGTTTCTTAACATTTGGTTAAGGAAATCAGCATAGACCAATGAGATGCTCAATACACGTCTCTCGATGCATGGCATGGTCGTTAGTCTCTTGATGGAGAAACAGAATGTATTCCACCTATAAGCGCGCCGAACAGAGTATTCGGTTTCAGACAGATTCAAACGCCCCTTTGGAGGTAACCGCGGAAACCCTGAAAGAATATCAGCGGCAGTATAGAGCGGCGCTTGCTCCGGGCACATTGCGTCATCTTGATCAGTCGCTGAAGTTATTCAAGCGATGGTGCGACGAGAATAGTTTGCCGAACAAGCCTCCGGTTTCACCGCTTCAAGTTGCAAAGTACGTCGAATACTTGGGTGGAAAAGTAAGCCTTCAAACCATCAAAAACCGAATCTGGGCTATCGGTGAGCTCCATAAAGCCCAATTCTTACCGACACCTAGTAGGCACAGATTAGTCGTGCTTACAGTGCGCGCCATGCAAAAACGCTATGGGTCAAGAATTAAGCAAGCGCCTCCCCTTTGCAAGGCTGAGGTCATTGAAGTTTGCAATAGGCTTGGCAAAACTCCGTACGATATACGAGATCGAGCACTATTACTCATGGCGTCTGACAGTTGGTGCCGGGCGTCAGAATTGGTGGCAATGCGCGTTTCAGACATTGACGAACAGTCAGACGGTTCAGGGACAGTGCATTTATTGAACTCTAAGTTTGATCCATATGGGAGAGGAGAGCATGCCTATCTGTCAAAGGTAGGCCTTCGTGCCATAAAGCACCTCATAAAGACCTCTGGTAAAGGTTCGGAGGATTATCTCTTCACATCGCTACGGCCTGTGAAACCCAAAAGCCCAATTGTCCCGACTACAGTTTCTAGAATATTCAAGAAAGTTACAGGGCGCCCTGAAATCTCGGCCCACAGCACGCGCATTGGCGGAGTGCACGATGCATTACGGCTTGGATGTGACTTGGTGCAAATTATGACCTCTGGACGATGGGCCTCACCTGAAATGCCTGCCATATATGGTCGTAAACTCTTAGCTTCCAAGTCGGCCGCTGCTGATGTCTGTAGGGCCTATGAAGACCTCTACCGCGATAACGACTTTTGACGAGATCCAGATATGCTCACCCGTAGCAAGCAGCGAAATACTCAATTTTGCTGATCAAAAGGGCAATGCCACTAATGAAACGCAAGCAAGCCAAGGAGCCCTAACGAAGCTAGGCATGAATGCAGGCACGCATTGAATCGTTGTTGGATTTCGTTTAAGTTGGAGGACGCCGTATGCAACATAAACTACATTCACCGTCACTATCTTGCTCTGAAAACATCGGCTTACTTCCAAATAGAAATTCACCGTACTGGAATATCCTAGAGTATTGTCGGCACATCGGTCTCGAGAAGTTACCCGATGGGCGTCGACATTGGATGGCTCGAGTTAGGTGTCGGAGCGGAAAATACAAACAAACGCGCCTGGGTCTTGTCGGACTATTTGATCAAGGAGGTCTGACATACGAAGATGCACTAACTGCCGCGAACCAATGGTTTCGCCTTCCAGAGATCCAAGCTGAAGCCTCTGAACCCTATGCTGTCGGGGGCACAACAAGACTCAACTACGTTAAATCGAAAGAAGGTTTCACGATAGGGGACGCCTTACAGGATTTTGTCGAGTGGAAGCGGGTTTCAGCGGCAAAAACATACTTCGCGACTAGCTTGTCACTTATCAACCATCATATCGTTCCCAGACTTGGAAGTGTTCTTGTTGAAGAATTCACTGGCCGAACATTTACAGATTTTTGTGTCGATATTCTTGAGTCACCTCCGAAACGAGGTCGGAAAACGCCTGGCCCGAGGGTCCGCTTGGAGGACTTGAGCCATGAAGCGCTTCGAAAACGCAAGAAAACACTTAACACAGTAATCGGTATCTTGCGGCTAGCTCTTCAGATGGCTTGGGAGAACGGCGACATCAAATCTGAAAGGACTTGGCGTTGCATTCGCCGTGTACCACATGCTGATACGCCGAGGCAGTATTTTTTAACGCGAAGTCAGGCGAAACAGTTGTTATCTGCGTGCCGATCAGACCTTTCGAAGCTCGTCCTTGCAGCACTATATACTGGATGTAGGGTCTCAGAACTTGCAATGCTGAGGGTACGCGATGTTGGGGGACATGTTTTTGGTGTCTATGTAGCGCCAATGAAGAGCTACAGAGGTCGGTACGTATTCCTTCCAGATGAAGGGATGTCTTTCATGTTGGATCAAATCGATGGCAAAGATGAAGAAGATTTGGTTTTCAGAATGTCCTCGGGCAAGGCTTGGACAGGCTGCCATAAGCACTTGTTCAAAGACGCGGTTCGACGAGCTGGGCTTCCCGAAGCTTTTGTATTCCATGGCTTGCGTCACACTTATGCCAGCCAACTCGTACAAGCCGGGACACCACTAGCGGTCGTTGCAAGACAGCTTGGACACTCTAATACGGACACCGTGAGCCGCACCTACGGCCACCTATGCTGCGAAACAATTGAGAAAGAGCTTTCGCGAAGGTTCGCACCCCTAAGGCGCGTGCGGAACGACACTCGACTAAAGAAACTACGAGCTTCGCTTCAAACTGATGAAGTACCGATCTGGTCATGGCCGGTTAGCAACCGGAGCAAAGCGTCTGGTACCCTAGTCTCGCTCCTGCGCGCGCGAGAAGATGAATTGAGAAGCTAGGACTTGCTGAGCCGAAGAATTCTCTCTTGGTATGAAACCCTTCGAATGGTGATGAGGTGTAAACCCAGTGTTGCGCTATGGCATGGGAAGGCAAAGTGAACGGCAGCTAAGGGCCGTGCTGAACAATAGGTTTGGAATGTTAGATGCCTATGATGGGACACCGCCGATGGCTCCGTGGCGTTCTGTCCACCGAGCATGCCCGCTCGAAAAGTTGCGGTTTCCGATATTTGAACAAACGCGCACAAGGCGCGCGTTTCTCGATGTGTAAATTGTAAACAGTTTAAGCTGGCAACATCATACTTGGAGTCAAAAGACGCTCCAGCACGAATGGTGTCAAAGCAACGAACTGCGATCCTGTGTGTACTGGCGCTTCAATTGCGGAGGGGGATGGCGCAAAGACGATGTTGGTCGAAGATGACTTCTCGAATTCGATGCGCTCTTTGATTGGTTCACTGCCACTCCGGACGAGGCCGGCCAGAATATATTGCTTGCGTTTGACAGTCTTTGCACCGCCCCGTCGTGAAATGGTGCGCTCAATCCACGCAGGCCCGCCACTGTTACCTGGCATGGTATCAAGCCGGCTGCCAATCAGCGCGCGGTTCATAAAGTCCGGATAGTCATTGGCGCTCTGCGACCTCCCACCGGAGACCCAATTTAGCGCAAAATCGAGCGGTCTAACCCGGTCCACGGCCTGCATCATTTCACCGAGCCGATCGGCCGGATACCCGGCTGCAAATACTCTTTCCTGTCCGACTGTGCGAAGCAATCTACGGGTATGTGTCGGATCCGAACTGATGGTCGCATCTTGTCCTGCCGGATTGGCTGCCTGAGGGGCAGTGAGTGCAAGATTTCTGGATACTGAGGTCCAGCCGTCGAGGCTTTTGACCTTTTTCCCACCTATGTGTTTTGCGCCATTGAAGTCCACAGCAGCGAAATCAGCGGTCATATCACCCAACCCGCGATATTCGCTTGGCAGATGAAAGTTTGCAACGCCGCCATGGTGTCGCGGAATTAACCAGACACCGAACGGTGCCGCGTCGTCATCTAGGCGTGTAACATCCGGTGGGTCTGCCTTCGAAAAACCAGGGATGACGATTAGAGCAGAAGCTGTGCCGAAGTCGCTCGATATCACGTGAGCATTGGTCGCCATTCGGTTTCCGGTCAGCAGCACCCCACTCCCATGTCCAATGGGCCAATTGCCCGTTGATTGCCGGGGGAAGATACTGATGATCTTACACACCCATCGATAGGGTGTTCTGGTGCGCATTCGGTCGGAAACACGAATGCGGTCGTCTTCGCCGATTAACAAATTTGGATAGAATCGTCTCTTGCAGATCCGCCCTGTATCGAGCTTTCGGACAAGTTGCTTTGCCGCTCCACTTGCAGTTCTTCTCCCCGCAAATTTGTGGGTCGAGAACGTCATATCAAACGGGCCACTGACGGATTGTGACGGGATCCACACGACGGCAAAGCTTTTCTTTTCGCCGCGCAGTGCCCTGCGTTGGGGAACCGTCGAGGTAAAGCGTTTGGCGAAGGATATAATGCCTCCTGAAAAGTACTTTCGTTCGTATGCATTCTTGGGCGCAACCAAAAGGTCCCGATTAACTGGGTGATTGCAAATGCGTTGCGCAAGTCGCAACCGTTCAGCGCCGCCGGACACGCCATATGCTTTGCCCGTCGTTGTCATCAAACCGCCTTTTCCGAACTGGATACGATAAAAGCTTCCGGGTTTTGGCGTAGTCAGGATTGGCGCTTGCCTGGTCGAATGGCGAATAAATGCATCTTCCTGAGTATGGATTCCGATATCATTCATTTGATTGGCTCCGCGACGCAACCAGCTGTTTTGTCGGACAGCGGAGGGGCGCTAAAAAAAGGGTCAGATTTCAAAAACAGACTTCGTCTTCAAAATTTTGTTTGCCAAGAAGCACATTAGGCTGACTGACCGACTGGCTAGTAAATTATCGACCTAAGTTTACAACTCGTCAATGGTTTCGACTGAAATGGGTGCTTCAGAGCCGCAATCCAACCAGTTTAACATGCTGCGCAATGCGCGAATGTCTGTTTCGGGGAAGCTGCTAACTCGCTTGTTTAAGTGATGCAAAAGTCGGCTTTGGGCCGTGCCCGTCGTCGGTTTCGTGGACATATGGTTCAGCTGCTGCGCCGCATCCGATGGCGGCAGAGAGCCCAGAGTGAACGATGCTGCATTCCGCGTAGATGCCATTTTCAGACCGGTCGTTGCATCTTCATTGCGCCTCGTTAGGGTCGAACGAATGATGGATGTGGATCGCTTTCCATCTGCCTTCGTCCTTTATGAGAACGAACGTGCTGCGCACACCTGGCGTCGGCGCACTTTGATACCGTAGGAGCGCCGTCACCAATGCAAAGCCGTTGCAGCTTCTAATTTGGGCGTCCTTTATCAAGAGGGGTTCAATTTCCCCTGATTCCGTTTGCTTACCTTTCTGAAAGAACTCGGAAACTTTGGTGAAATGATCTTCAAGGTTTCGAGAATCACAGCCCGAATGATTGTCCCAGAAAGCCGTAAAAGCGCTCGTTGCATAAAGCTGTTTTAATGCTTCAATATCTCGGTGATAGAAGCACAGATTGTACTCACCGATGAAGTCCATTCCTTCTTGATGAACCTCGCTATTGTCTTCCACCTCAATCTCCCACACTGCCTTCCCTCCCTCAGCTTTTGGTTCAGGAGAAACGATGTGGATGTTCGCGCAAAATTTGATCTGGTTCAACCGTCACTAAGTCCCGCGATGCAGCCATGCGGCATGTCGAAATGCTGCGCGCGTGAGGCAATGTCCGCTATGCGGACTGCAACTGCAGCATCCGATAAAGGAGTCGAGAGACCGCAATGGGCCGTGAGTGACCGCCAATGTCGAACCTAAAGGCAGGAATGCTGCAGGGCGGAGAATGGTAGGATTGAGCCCCGAGTGTCACATGCTGCAACCAGAACAAACGACTGATTTAAGCGCTAGGCAGACCTTCGCTGTAGGAGTGGCGGCGCTGGCATCGCGCGAATTAAAGCCGACTTTCGGGTGAAGGACGCCGCAGCTTATTGTGCGCCGCCGTCCTGTACGCGTTCAACCATGCGCAACGCCAATAGCGTAGCTGGGGGCCCAATAACTTCAAAGAATACTGTGGTTGTAATGGTCAGCGTCATTATGGTTGCTCCCCATTGGGGAAACGTATCTGCAGCGACCAGTGCCATGCCAACTGCCACGCCTGCTTGCGGAAGAAGAGCAGGGCCGTAAATATGCCTATGCGCGACGGGCACGCTGCCAATTCGCGCACCTATTTCACAACTCACAATTCGCGCGGCGATCCGAAGTCCGGCATAGGTCAGACTGAACCATCCAAGTGCCCAAAGCGCGTGCAATTCGAGTGATGCCCCCGCGAGCAAGAAGAAGAGTAACATGAATGGCCATTCAATATGCTCGATTTCGTTGAAAGTGCGCTCGTGATGGCGAGCAAAGTTTGCAATATACGCGCCTGCCGTCATGCCCGCAACGAGGCATGAGACGTCGAGCCATATCGCAATCCCCGCAGTCATCAGCACGACACCAATCGCCTCCGTCTGGAGCGGTTCACCGGGCGTCAAGCGACCAGTCAGAATGGCGGACGGAATGCCGACACACAGGCCAAGCAGAATTGCGCCTCCGATATCGCGCCCCGCCCCCAGCATCGGTGCTGCCCAGCCACCGGACTGATCCACAAGCGCAAGACAGATGCTGAACATCAATAGACCCCAAACATCGTCAATCGCGACAATGCCTTTGAGTGTCGACGTGAAGCCGTTGCGCATACCAGACTGGCGGATGACCTCTGAGATCGCAGCAGGGTCCGTTGCCGTCGCAATCGCCCCAAGCAACAGCGCAAGGCGAGGGTCGAGACCAAAAGCTGTGAGGCCGGCCCAGATGGCCAAAGTTGTCCCGATCACGACGCTCAGCGAGATCGAGAAGATCGCCCGCCCATTGCTGGTCATATTCTCGCGCGTCAGCTCGCCACCAAGGAGAAACGCGACCATCGTCAAAGCCACGACAGAAACCGGCTCGAATAGGTCTGTGGCGGATTGTGGCAGGATGTTCAGACCTGCCTGCCCCACAAGAACGCCGAGGAGCAAAAGCATCGTGACGCGCGGCAAACGTGTGAGGTGACCAACCTTGTCAGCCAGCAACCCACCCAAGAACAGCACGCCAAGCGTGATAAGCAGCAGCGCCTGTTCCATCCGGTGTCATCCCTTTTGTTGACCGCCCAGGTTTGAACAAGCAGTCGACGTTTAACGCGTTATCTCAACAGGTTGAGGTCATCCATATCGATCCCCAGCGGGTCACTCAGATCCTCGATCGAGTCATAGAGAAGCTCAAGCGCGTAATGAGGGTTGTGCGCGTAGCTGCCCGGATCAGCGGTGACCAGTTTCCAGTTGTAGGCGGCGCGCAGGCTGCGAGGCGTCCACACGTTATAGGCGACGGGCTGACCATCGATTTGGTCAATGGCCGCGTCACCGTTCGCATCCAGGAAGAAGTACGGATAACGGGTTCCGTCATACACCATCGGTGCAGCAGCCACATCACGCGCGTAGGTCTTGATCGTGTCCAACAACAAACCAGCGTTGGCTTGAATATCGGCGCGAATACCGACGGTCGTATCACCTGTGCCGGAATAGCTCTGCCGTGAAATGCGAATATCTTGCGGAGTATTGGCTTGGTGGCATGTCAGACACGGCTCGAACTCGACCTCAAGGGTGTGGGGTTCGTGACACGAATTGCAGGTTGAAACCGGACGGGCGTGAAAGAAGCGACCGGAATAATCGCGCCCCTCGTACTGATAGCCAGCACCGCCATATCCGCCAAGCCACGAGGCCGCTGCGGTTGCATAGTGCGGGTTGACGAAACGCAACTCGGCGTTCGGGGTATCTAAATTCATTCCCGAAATGGCTGTTTCAACATTGACGCCAGCAGTGCGGCCTTGGTGGCAGGTCATACAAGCGGCTTCGACGCCCTGAACGGGATGCATCAGGCCACTTGGGAATCGCACTACATCAACCTCGGCCAGTCCAGCGTTATGGCAGGTGCCACAATCCACGACCCCGCCCACGTCAATTGGGCCTTCCACGACACCCGCCTCACTTCCGTCCAATCCATGGAACGCACGGAATCCTTCACCCGAATGGCACGACGCACAGGCGGGTCGAATTTCCTCATCTTCATCCCAATGTCTGAACGCTTCGGACGCGACGTTAGCGTGACCCGAACGGAACCAGTCCATAATCGCGTCATTGTTCTCAATTTGGATATCTGCCGCGTTAAACGGTCCTGACTGCGGCAAAGCAAACGGGATGATGCCGTTGCCAGCGCCGGGATCTGCATCCGCATCTTGGCTTTGCACATCATGGGCGCCAAAAATGAACACCAAGAGCAGAAAAGATGCCAAAAGGAAGGTGAAACTTTTAAAGTTAACTCTTTTCATCGGACCCTCGCTTCAAATCTGACTGACTGTTCAGCTATATTACGGCACTGTATGTGTGGCATTGAGCCAAATCAAATCGGGAGCCCTTTTTTCCTGTTAGGCTGCCGATGGCGCGGGGAGAGATAATGCGGATTCTCAGGTTTGGTTCAGGTTTGAATCCGTCGTTTCCGTCACCGCCACTGCGTGATTTGAAACCGGTTGAGATCATCACCCAAGAGGCCGCAATACGCGCGTCATCTGGTCAGACACTTCGCATCGATACACTGGTGCGCGAAAACGACGATGTCCCGCAGGGCGCACCTGTCGCCTGCCTGCGGGACGCTCCGGACGTGAAATTCGTGGCTCCGATGGCCGGACGTATTGCACGGATAAAGCTTCAGCCTGGGCGCAAACTGACTGAAATCGTGATATTTCGTGAAGAAGGCGAGGTGGTTCGCCATGATATCAGCAATGCGGCCGAGAAAATGGGTCTGCGGCGTCTAATGCAAAACTCCGGCATTTGGCCCCTTCTGCGACGGCGGCCATTCGGCGGAATGCCGACACCGGATGAAACCCCCGCGGCGATCCTTGTTATGGCTTTGGACACCCGCCCCTACGCACCCGATCCGCGACAGGCCCTTCAGGGGCGCGAAGCAGCCTTTGAACGCGGCCTTCTGGCGCTGTCCCTGCTATGTGACGGCGAAATTTTCGTGTGCCAAGCCTCAGGTCCAACACTGCTCCAGCGCGCTTCAGGTCGCGGCAAAATCCGTGCGGTAGAGTGTACGGACCGCCATCCGCATGGCTCGGCTGGACTATGCAGTCATGGCCTTGCTCCGGCGACGATCGAAACGCCGGTTTGGGACATTCACGCCGAAGACGTTGCCGCACTTGGCGATCTTGTGATGACAGGAATACTGCCAATGAAACAGCTGGTGCAGATCGACGGAGAGGGCCTAAAGGAAAGCCGACTGGTGAGAACACAACCCGGTGCCGATCTACGTGAACTGACGCTGCGGGCAGCCGCCCACGGTGCGCACGCCCTGATGTCCGGTTCGCCGTTGGACGGGCACGAAGCACATTGGCTTGCGCCGCGTCACAGGCAAGTGACAGTTCTGCCCCGCGGTTCAAATTCAGCATCGCCACATTGGTTTACCGCGGCGCTCACCCGATCCAGCCTTCCCAAACCGGTGATCCCGACGGCGGCGCTCAGGCAGGCGTTTGGAGTAGCCTTGCCCGCTGTCGCGCTGGTGCGGGCATTAAGTTCGGGTGATGACGAACTGGCGATGAAGCTTGGCGCGCTTTCCCTGCTTGAAGAGGATTTAGGGCTAGCCGATTATGTCCTCGGCGGCGAGGCCCATTTGGCCGTGCTGTTGCGCCGAATGCTGGACCGCGTTCAAACGGAATTCGCGCCATGATGAAAGGGCTGTGGGATCGCGAAACGACTGCGTTGATGCTGCTGGCCGCCTATATGCCACTGGCCCTGTTCTGGCTTTGGTATGGCGGTTCGCAGGCGCTAGCAGGTCTTGGGCTTGCCATGTTGTGTCTGACTGTCTGGAACCTCGTTTTTATGCTGGCCCGCGCCCAGCCCCCGTCATTTGCGGCGATAATTACAGCTTTGGCTTTCGCGATGCTCGCTCCCGAAGAACTCGGGGCGTTCAGGCTGGTGTTGGGGCTCAGTTTTGGGGCGGTGATGGGGGAACTCGTTTTTGGAGGCTGGGGGCGAAACGTCGTCAATCCGGCGACCGTGGCGCTGTCATTTCTTGGTTTCGGGTTTCAGGGTTTTGACTGGCCCGTCTTTGATGTTCCGGTCGTTTGGGCCGCTATTCCGGCCGCAGTCATCGGGGTCGCGACAGGTGTGATGCCTGCGGCTGTCATTCTGGGTGCAGTGGCCTTAGGAGTGGTGGCACTGGCTTTGGGCGCGCCCATCGATGCCGCGCTCCCTGCCGCTGGTGTTGTTCTTGTCCTTCTGGTCGCTGATCCGGTGACAAGTGCGGCAACCACGCTTGGCCGTTGGTTAAACGGCATGGTCTATGGCGGGCTTGTAATCATGTTTGCAACCGGTTGGACCGGGGCCGCGCCAGTTCAAATCGCAGTTGCAGCGGCGCTTTTGGCCTCACTGGCCGCGCCGCTTTTGGATGAAATTGCGGTCAATCTCTGGATCGTACAACGCAGGAGGCGACATGGCCGGAACTGACTGGAATCCTTGGCGTCGCCTATTGGCACTGCCGAATACAAGCCGCACCAAGACAATCGTCGTGGCGTTCTTGGTATCGGCCATTTGTGCTGTGCTGGTAAGCGGCGCCACCGTTCTTTTGCGGCCTATACAAACTGCAAACCGCGCGGCAGAGGAACAGGCGCGGATCGCAGATCTTGTGCAACGGATTCCTGGAATGTCCGCCCTGTTGGAACAAGCAGGCGGAACGCTGTCGACGGTTGTGATCGACCTAGAAAGTGGCCGCGCGGCGACGGACATTTCGACCGAAACACTCGAAACCGCACTTGCCGATCAGGCGAATTGGACAGCGCTAGAGGCCGGATCAGACCTTGCTGGCCTTGGCTACCGGCCCAATTATGCGCAGATATTTCTGCTGCGCGACGGCGATACCATCCTTTTGGCGCTCCTGCCGGTTGCTGGACAAGGGTATGGCGGACGCATTGATGCAATCGTCGCTGTGAATGGCGACATGAACACCATCGCAGGGATCGCGATTACCCAACATTCAGAAACCCCTGGTCTTGGCGCGCGTATCGAAGACCGGTCGTGGCAGGGCAGTTTCCCCGGCACGCTGATCCGTGACCCAAGTGGGCAAATCCGGTTCAATGTGGCGCGGTCCACCGCAAGCACGGATTATCAGGTCGATGGCATCACTGGCGCGACCCGTACTGGCAACGGCATCACGAACATGATGCGGTTCTGGTTGGGGCCGGACGGTTATGGCCCGCTGATCGGCGCAATCCAACGGGGGGAGTTCTAGCCGATGACGTCGCGCACCTCTTTCTGGACGACATTGACCGATCCGCTGATCCGGCAAAATCCGGTGACACTGCAAATCCTTGGAATATGTTCGGCACTGGCGGTGACGACGACACTGGCCACGGCTGTGACAATGTCGGTTTCGCTGACAGTTGTTCTGACGCTGGCGGCAGGGATCATCAGTGTCATTCGCAGGCACATCCCCGACACAATCCGGCTGATTGTTCAGATCGTGATTGTGGCGTCGCTGGTGATCGTGATCGACCAAATTTTGCAGGCATATTTTGCCGATATCAGTCGCGCATTGTCGGTTTATGTCGGGCTTATTACAACGAACTGTCTGGTTCTTGGCCGCACCGAAGCCTACGCGCGATACCATGCGCCGTTGCCGTCAATGGTCGATGCATTTGGCAACGGGCTTGGCTATTCGTTCGTTTTGATCGTGATCGGAACGATCCGAGAGTTGTTCGGTCAGGGACAGTTGTTCGGTGCCCAAGTGCTACCGCTTGCTGATGAAGGCGGCTGGTTCACGCCGCTTGGCATGATGCTGCTGGCACCTTCGGCCTTCTTTCTTTTGGGCGGCCTTGTTTGGGTCGTGCGGTCCGTGTGGTCAGAACAAGCCGAACCGCCCGAGCATTCGCCCCCCTTGCGACCGGAGCCCGTAGAATGAACGACGCCTGGTCCTTTTTCCTGTTTGCCGCCTTCATCGACAACATGCCCCTGACGTTGTTCTTGGGCCTGTGCACGTTCCTTGCGCTGTCGCGTCGGACCGAAAGCGCGATTGGTCTTGGCATTGCGATGATCGGCGTTCTGGGGGTGACGGTGCCGCTGAATAATCTGATCTATAAGGGATTGCTTGCTCCAGGCGCTTGGGCTTGGGCCGGACAGCCTGATCTTGATTTGTCGTATCTGGCACTGATTGCTTTTATCGGCGTGATCGCCGCAACTGTGCAGCTCTTGGAGATGCTGCTTGATCGGTATTTCCCTGCCATTCACTCAGCGTTTGGCGTGTTCCTACCGCTGTTGACGGTGCAATGCGCGATCCTGGCCGGAAGCCTTTTCATGGTTGAACGTCAGTACACGCTGACAGAATCCGCAGTTTTTGGTGTGGGCAGTGGCGTTGGGTTTGCCGTGGCAGTTATTATGCTTAGCGCGATCCGCGCACGCCTGTCCTATGCCGACTTACCTGCAGGGCTGCGGGGGCTTGGCATCGCGTTCATTCTTACGGGGCTGATGTCTTTGGGCTTTGCCTCTTTCGCTCAAATGGCGGCGTCGCCATGAATGAAATCGTACTTGGCAGCATGGTCATCGCCCTCCTCGTCGTCGGCTTGGCGATCGGCCTTTTGGTCGCGCGGAGCAGATTGGTGCCAAGCGGGACCATTATGGTGTCGGTTAACGACATCCCACCCATTGTGGCACAAAGGGGCGCAAAGCTTCTGGGTGTCTTGCACGACGCCGACATTCGCATTCCCGCTGCCTGCGGTGGATCGGGTACCTGTGGGCTATGTCGTGTGACTGTGTCAGGCGAAGGTGCCGGAGAACCGCAAGCGACCGAGCGCGGGGTTCTTTCCCCAAAGGAAAGGCGCGACCATGTTCGCCTTGCTTGCCAGACAACATTGCGGGGCGATTGCGCGGTGCAGGTGGCCGACGATATCCTCAGCGCGGGCGGCGGCGTTGTGTGTTCCGTCGCATCCAGCCGGATGCTTGCGCCGCTTATTCGCGAGATCGTTCTTGATTTACCCAAAGATCATTCATCGGCCTTTCGGGCTGGCGATTTTATGCAAATCACCGCACCAGCCTATGAGCTCGACTTTGCATCGTTTGACGTAGACGCGCGGTTTGCCGACGTCTGGGACATCAATCGGTGGAACAGCTTGACCGTTAGGTCTGAAACCGATGTCACCCGCGCTTATTCGCTCGCCAGTCGCCCCGAAGACATCGGGCGTGCGGTGTTTAATATCCGTCTTGCCGTGCCACCTGCGGGGCGCGAAGCGGATGTGCTGCCAGGGCTGGTGTCGTCGTGGCTGTTTTCGCTCAAGCCGGGCGATCTGGTCAACGTATCGGGGCCGTTCGGGGACTTCCACGTTCAACCGACAAAGCGCGACATGGTCTTTGTCGGGGGCGGCGTGGGCATGGCACCATTACGTTCGATGATCCATCAGGAACTCGGGCGCGGCACGACGCGGCGCATCCAGTATTTCTATGGCGCGCGTGCTGCGGCCGATATGTTCTACGCGGATGAATTCGAAGACCTCGCGGCAAAGTTCGAGACTTTTAGTTGGACCCCGGCCCTATCGGACCCCGCACCGGGCGACCGATGGACCGGCGAGACTGGTTTCATCCATGAGACAGTCAAGACGGTATTGGGCGCACATTCCGCACCCGAGGATTGCGAATACTATTTGTGCGGTCCGCCAGTGATGATCTCAGCCGTTCTGGGCACACTGGAACGGCTCGGCGTCGAACGGAGTTCGATTTTCTACGATGATTTTGGAGGCTAAGAAATGACAAACAGCGCCCTACGCCCGACTCGTCGCAATGCCCTCGGCATGATCGGGGCAACAATCGTCTTGCCGCAAATTGCGCAGGCCGCAACAACGCAAAGCATAGAAGGCGCAGCATTCGGAACGACATGGCAGTTGGTCGCGTCGCATCATGATGACCTTGAACGCCTGCGGGCAGACATTGACGCGTTGTTCGCTATAATTGATCAACAAATGTCGCCGTGGCGTTCAGACAGCGACATCAGCCGGTTCAATACGATGGGCGCAGGTCGGCATCGCGCAGATCCAGAGATGATCCTAGTTACGACGGCAGCGCTGGACCTTGCGAAGGCAAGTCATGGTGCATTTGATCCCACGGTCGGCCCCCTTGTTGCGCGGTGGGGATTTGGGCCAATCCTCGGTAGCCCTACCGCGGATTGGCGCGGGCTTTCAGTTGGCAGTGGTGACATCGGCAAAACCCACGACGACCTTACGCTGGATTTGTGCGGAATCGCCAAAGGCCGCGCCCTCGACCTCGCCGTTGATCTGGTTAAGGCCCGCGGCGTCGATAATTTCTTGTTCGATGTGGGTGGGGAGCTAAAGGCTGTTGGGCAGCATCCTGCGGGTCGATCGTTTCAGGTCGCGGTGCAACACCCCGCGGCAGGCCAGCCTGCCCCAGCCACCCTCAAGCTTGCCGATGGTATGGCCGTGGCAACATCGGGACTGCGCACGCAGAGCTATGAACTCGCGGACAACACGTATGGGCACATCATCGACCCCAGAACGCGTGCGCCTGCCAAGAGTCACCTTTTGTCGGTCACGGTCATGGGACGGGATGCAATGATAGCGGACGGCTGGGCGACAGCGCTGTTCGCGGCAGGCCTGTCAAGCGGTCCAGACCTCGCCCAAAGCAAGAATATTGATGCCTTTTTTCTTACTGGAGAAGGCGCTGGAATCTCGTCTGTAAGAACCGGCGCGATAGAGGGAGCGTTGTTATGATGGAGCTCTTGATTTCAATTTTTGTCTTCGGGCTTGCGGCAGCTGGGCTTGGGCTGGGGCTTACCTTTGGGCGTGGACCAGTGCGCACCAGTTGTGGAGCTGCGGCTGGTTTGAAAAACGATCGCTGTTTGGACTGTCCTTTGCGCCGAAACACCGCAGCGGAAAGGGCAGAGCAATGATCGAGCACCGGATCACATCGATCATGCGGCGCGACGTCCAGACACTTGCGCCAGAAACACCGATACGGCAGGCGATCTCCATTCTGCTCGAAGCACGCGCAGCCGCCGCACCCGTGCTGGGCGAAGACGGACAACTCGTCGGCATTTTGACCCAGAAGGACTGCTTCCGTCCTGCCTTGCACGCAAGTTATCATCAGGAATGGACTGGCAGCGTGGACGATCAAATGTCTCTGAACGTCATTACCGTTTATGCAAGCGACGACGTGATCCGCGTCGCAGAAATGTTCTTGTCCCACTCACACCGTGTCTTTCCGGTCTTGGAGGGAACCCAAGTCATTGGGATGGCGCATCGCTCTGATGTGCTCACATTCATGTTGCGAGAGGGATAAACTTGACCGCCGCGGCTTGCGCAAAGCCGACGTCGGGCACCAAGAAGTGTTGAGCATCGCGAAAGGTTAGCTAAGTGTGAGGGTCCGCTTTGGAGATACCGCACCACAGCTTATGTGGTTGCGATGAGCGGCAGCTTTAGGCACGAAGCACCAGTTGGCATCAAAAACCCCAAGGTCTGCAAAGTCCGCATAGCGGACATCGAACCTGCAAGAATACTACTCGATCGATCAATGTCCGGTCTGGGAGAGCTGCGCCGCGGCATTGCAATGGAGACGGCATGTCCGGTATTTGGGCCGTTAGCAGTCGGTCATCGTTTTCTAAAGTGTGACCCCACTAGCCAGCGAGTCCATCAGATCAACAAATTCCATCTGACTGAAAACGACCCATTTTCCGAAAGTGGGAATTAAAGTGGGAACACCCTTCATAACATTTAGTTAAATCGTTATAAATCAATGACGTGAGCGGAAAGTATGGCTGGGATGGTAGGATTCGAACCTACGGTACACTGTACCAAAAACAGTTGCCTTACCACTTGGCTACATCCCAACAGTGAGGGGTGATTTAATGCGCCTTGACGAGCGCTTCAACCCCAAAATCGCGGGTTGTGGCATCGCAGGGTGCGGTTTAAGCCCAACTTTATGGACGCACGGGTTATAATCATCGGCGCAGGCGCTGCGGGCATGATGTGCGCGATTGAAGCAGCGCGACGCGGGCGCTCGGTTTTGGTACTCGATCACGCCAAAGCGGCAGGCGAAAAGATCCGCATTTCCGGCGGTGGGCGGTGCAACTTCACCAACCTCGATATCCAGCCTGAACGGTTCTTGTCGCAAAATCCACGCTTCGCGCTTTCGGCCCTCAAGCGGTTTACGCAATGGGATTTTATCGCGATGGTCGATGCAGCGGGTATTCCGTGGCATGAGAAAACGCTTGGCCAGTTGTTCTGCGATCGGTCCGCCAACGACATCATCGCCCTGCTGCTTGATCAGATGGAAAAAGCGGGCGCGCGCCTCAGGTTGAACGCCACTGTTCACGAGGTCGGCCAGTCAACTGACGGTAGGTTCCAGATAGAAAGCTCGGCCGGAGCGCTGACCTGCGAGAGCCTCGTGATTGCCAGCGGCGGTAAGTCCATTCCAAAAATGGGCGCGTCAGGCTTTGGCTACCGCGTGGCGGAGCAATTCGGCCTGCCGCTGATCGAAACACGCCCTGGCCTCGTTCCCCTGACCTTTGCCGAACAAGAACTGGCTCAGACCCGCCCGTTGGCCGGAACGTCCGTTCAGGCGGAGGTGGCTTGTAACGCCGCAAGGTTCAGCGAGGGGCTACTTTTCACCCATCGCGGACTATCGGGGCCATCGATACTCCAAGCGTCGTCCTACTGGAGGGAAGGCGATGCCCTCACCGTCAATCTGGCTGCAGGATCGGATGTTGTCGCTGAATTGAGCGCAATGCGCACAGAAGCTGGGCGGGTGTCAGTCAAGAACGCACTCGCGCGGATCATCCCTGAAAAGCTCGCGGCAATTGCGGTCGCAGAAACTGGATTACACGGAAATCTGGCGGATCAGAGCAATGCCGCCTTGGAGGTCTTAGGCGCACGGGTGCATGGATGGCGCATCAAGCCTGTCGGCTCGGAAGGATATCGAACCGCAGAGGTCACGCTTGGGGGTGTAGATACAGACGCGTTGGATGCGAAAACGATGCAATCCCGATCTGTGCAGGGCCTGTACTTCATCGGCGAAGTTGTTGACGTGACCGGCTGGCTCGGCGGTTACAACTTCCAGTGGGCGTGGTCCTCTGGCTGGGCCGCTGGGCAGGTTGCCTGATCTCCGGACCTAATCCCCCGCGCGCTAAACGCGGCAGGGGTCGGCTTTTGCCAAAGCGTCAAATTGCATCAGGCCTTTGATGAGCGCAGCCATTTGATCCAACGGGATCATGTTCGGGCCGTCCGATGGGGCATTGTCGGGATCTTCGTGAGTTTCGATGAACACGCCCGCAATGCCAAGACTGACCGCCGCGCGTGCCATCACTGGCGCAAATTCTCGTTGACCTCCGGTCGAGCCGCCCTTCCCGCCCGGTTGTTGCACCGAATGGGTCGCGTCCATGATCACCGGATAGCCACCCTTCGCCATCGTGGGAAGGGCGCGCATGTCTGCCACCAGCGCGTTGTAGCCAAAGGACGTGCCGCGTTCGGTCAATAGGATGTTGGTATTGCCGGTGCTTTCCACCTTGGAGACCACATTCGGCATGTCCCACGGGGCCAAGAACTGGCCCTTCTTGATATTGACCACAGCACCCGTTTCGCCAGCGGCAATAAGCAGGTCGGTCTGGCGACACAAGAACGCCGGAATTTGCATCACGGTCACCGCTTGCGCGACGGCTGCGCAGTGCTCTGGAGCGTGAACGTCGGTCAGGGTCGGGCAGCCGATTTCAGCGCGCACTTCGTCCATGACGCGCAGTCCTTCATCGATACCAAGACCACGTTTACCAGACAGCGATGTCCGGTTGGCCTTGTCATAGCTCGCCTTGAACACATAGCCCGCGCCCGCTTCTGCACAGACCTTTGCCATGGTTTCCGCGATCATCAGGGCGTGGTCGAGGCTTTCCAACTGGCAAGGCCCAGCAATCACCGTCAAGGGCAGGTCATTGCTGCATTTGAGCGCGCCGATATGGATGGTTTTCATGGGAATTACACCTGTTCGCGAAGGATGGAGGCCGTCAGCGAGACCATCAGGTAAATTCCGGCGAAGATCAAGAAGGCCAGAATGGTGTTCTCAAAGGAACGCGGATAAGTCGGCTCGTCGGGGGCCACTGGGCTCACGCCCACCGACAGGTAACGCACCTGACGATTGGCTTCCAAGCGGGCGGCTTCAAACTGCGCCTCTGCAGCAGCGAGGAATTCCTGACGCATCGCCAGATCCCCCTGCGCCACCATCAGTTCTCCCGAGATACGCGCAAGTGATCCGGTGTTGGCATTGCTCTCGGTGAGTTGCGCACGGTATTCCGCGATGAGCTTTTGAAGCTCCCCGATCTTGTTTTCCGATGCGCTGACTTTTGCTTGGTTCGGACGCGGGTTTGCAAGGAACTGCTGCAACGAAATGCGTTCGGTCAAAAGCTCGGTCTCAAGCTGGGTGATCTGTCCGAAAATTGCCTGCACTTCGCTCTCGGGGCTCAACACGCCCAGCTTTTCCTGAAGTTCGATTATGCGCTCTTGAGCGGCCCGCATCTTTTCTTCGGCTTCGATGCGGCTCTCTGCAGCTCCGTCCATCTGATCCCCGCGCAAGCGCGATGTCAGTTGGTCGACACGCTCTTCGGCGTAGTTGATAAGTTTCTTGGAAAACGCAGCGGATGTTTCAGGGTCAGCGGCGCTGACTTCCATCTTGATCACGCCCTCGGCAGGGTCGTAGCCGATCCTGACGTGTTTTTTGTAAAGCGAGTAAGCCGCCTCGTTGGTGCTATCGAGCTCAATGCGTTGAAGCGCGTCAATATTCGCTTGCGAGAAATGGGTTTTGAACCCTTCGTCCTCGTTCAGACGCACCATCGCGTCCCGCGACTGAAGGTAACCCTGAACGGTGATACTGTCCTGCGATGTCGCGAGCCCCGTTCCAGAGAACAGACCGCCCAGCTGACCGGCAGAGGATGGCTCTGCGGTCTGAATGATGAACTCTGACTTGGTGGCGTACATAGGTGTCGCCACGAGGTAGTAATAGTATCCGGCAACAAAGGTCGGGAGCATCACAAATACCATCATCCGGATGGCCAGCAGCGTCGCACGGCGGCGACGGCGTTTCGCGATATCGCGTTGGATTGCCATAATATCAGAGGCGCGGCGATCCTCAGTTATTACTTCCGTCGAAGGCAAGGACGGCTTCACGGAAACCGTTGAGGGAAGTTGCGTCTTCGCTGTCTCCCCGTCATCCAGTCCGGTTTTATCAGGGACCACCAACTCCAGCATGTTGGAGCGTTTGAAAGGGTCGATCCCCTTTTCGCGCAGCAACCGCACCGCATCATAGTCGGATACAGGCGCTAGCCCCTGCTTTTGCGCGACGCGCCGCGCCATACGCAATTGGCGCCCCGTAAGTCCTTCGCGACGGATCGCATCGATAACTTCTGCGGGTGATTGTGGGGGCACTGAAGGAGCTTCCGTGGCGTCTGGCGAAGACCGGAAATCCTGTGCCCCAAACCCGTCGTCACGGGGCGTGTCGAACATCATTTCCTCTTTCTGCAAAACCTCAGCCACTGCGGCTTTGGCCGCGTCAAGGGACGGCGCAGCGACGGTGTCCGATGCAGTCGGTGCAGCACGCATCATCGGCGAAGCCCCTTCGCTGCGACGGATGCGATACTTCTTAGCTTTGGGTTTCGTAGTCATACAGTCGCTTCGCTTCTTCCAAGGTGTCGAACATCACCAGCTTGCCCTTGCTCAGGACCGCCGCTGACCGACAGAATTTCTCCAGCGTTTCCGCCTGATGGGATACCACAATCACCGTGGCCTTCTTCAACCGATCTTTGAGGATGGAGCCCGCCTTGCGGTTAAACTCCACGTCGGTGGTGGCTGGCATGCCTTCGTCGATAAGGTAGATGTCAAATTCCAACGCCAGCATGAGCGCAAATGTGAACCGCGCCTTCATACCCTGGCTGTAAGTGCCAACCGGCATGTCGAAGTATTCCTCTAGCCCGCACAAGTACCGGCAGAAGGCTTCGATATAGTCGGGATCAAGGGAGTAGAGCTTGGCAATGTAACGCGCATTTTCGCGGGCCGTGTGCTTGGGCACGACGCCTCCCATGAAGCCCAGCGGGAACGAGATACGTGACGTGCGAATGATTTCGCCCTCGTCCGGCTTCTCTAGCCCCGCCATCATGTTGATAATTGTCGTCTTGCCAGTCCCGTTCGGCGCAAGAATTCCTATGGAATGACCCAGTTCCACGCGAAAGGACGCGCGGTCAAGGATCACCTTGCGCTGCGTGCCAGTCCAGAAAGACTTGCTGACGTCCTGAAACTCTATCATCTCCGGGGAAACCCCCTACCTCATCTAGTCCGCATGTCCCCTGCGGATCCTTTGGGGCATTCTAGGCACCCTTTAAGGCCGCATTATGTCGGATCGGCCCCCTACATTTCAACGCTATAACGTTAAATAAGGCGTGAATCGAACAAGACGGCACAGTTTATTGCGCCAACTTGCGAAACAATCACACTGTCAGAGGCGGAAATTAGCCGTGTTGTTTCTCAACCCGACACAGTTTTCCGACCAATATCGAGATCAACGCCGCAGCAAACGAGAACAGTGCGCCCATTTTCGCCGCGTCCTGAACAGGCCCTGCGTCAAACGCGACGGAGGCCACGAACAACGATACCGTGAAGCCGATAGCGGCCACACAGCCGATCACAACTAGATCGATGATACGCATCCCTTGCGGAATTCCTAAGCCCAATGGTCGCGCAGCGACCCATCCGAACAGCAAGATGCCCACAGGTTTGCCGATCATCAGCCCCGCCAGCACCAGCCACGTCGCAGCGCCCATAGAACTAAACTCCACCCCCGCATTCAGCAGCCCGAAGAAGAACAGAATGATTTCAACCGGATGCTTCAGCGCATGCTCAATTTGGTTGAGCAAGTCGGTCAGATATTGCTCGGCTTCCGAGAAGATGCCGAATGCGCGGTCCGCGTGCGGAATGGTAGGTACAATCGGCAGCAGGCCCAAAGCAGGATGCAGGCCGCTTTCGGCAAAGCCATACCAGCTCAGACAGGCCGCAATCAGGTAGGGCACAAAGTGCAACTTGGTACGCACAAAGGTCGACACAGGGCGTTCCTGATTACCGCGATCCAGTTTGCGGGGCAGCCAGTTGGCCAGAACAAACACACCAACAGATGCAGCGAGGGACAGCAGAAGCCACTCTGGCGCAAGGTCGCCCGACGGGTAGAAGATCGCCAAGATCACAAGACCAGCGGCGTCGTCCGCAATTGCAAGCAACAGTAAGAAGCGCACTGCTGGGTGGCCCGCGCCGAATACCATGCGGCCCACAAGGTAGCTGAATGCAATGTCAGTCGCGGTCGGGATGGCCCAGCCATTTGCGACTGCGTCGTAGGTGTCCGAGCCCATAAAATAGGCCAGACCAAGATACACAGCGATAGGGCCGAACATGCCGCCTGCCGTCGCAAACAAGGGCGTTGCCGCCTTCTTGCCACGCAGCGACCCTTTCTCGAGGATTACGGCCTCCCAGACTTCTTTCGCAGCGATCGCGAAGAACAAGGCCATGAGCAAGTCGTTGACGAGGTAGTGCAGGCTCAACACCTTGGTAATGTCGCCCACTTCGTATCTCTCATAGCCCTCGCCATAGGACTTGGCCCAGTAGGAATAATCCATACCGATCCAGTCATTGAACCACAGCGGGTGCTCGACGAAATGGTGATAACCAAGAGGATCGGAATTCGCCCATAAAAGCGCGATAACGGCGCCGAGGATCAGCAACAAGGAATAGTTGGTGACAAAATTCCAGACGCGATACATGCCGCTTCCCCGCTCTTGGTCTCTAAGAAGCGGGGTTAAAGCAATCTCAAGCGCGGGGCAATGAACTCAGGCAACTGCATTCCAAATCAGGCCCGCAAACACGCTACCGACAAAAGCGAAGCCCAGATAGGCCGCGAAAACCCGTGGTTTGACCAACGCCCAAACCGCAATGGCAGCAGGAATACAGCTGACACCG
Source organism: Litoreibacter janthinus (assembly GCF_900111945.1). Taxonomy (NCBI): domain Bacteria; kingdom Pseudomonadati; phylum Pseudomonadota; class Alphaproteobacteria; order Rhodobacterales; family Roseobacteraceae; genus Litoreibacter; species Litoreibacter janthinus. The sequence continues at coordinate 220,076 of NZ_FOYO01000001.1, forward strand.
CCCGCAAGCATGAACGACATCGCGGCACCGTTGCTCATCCCTTGCGTCAGAAGCGCATCCACCAGTGGAACCGCCGCATAACCGTTCAGGTAAGCCGGTGCGCCGACCAGCGCGCCCAGAAGAATTGGCCCAACGCCGGAGCCGCCAAGAACCGACGACACCAAATCCGCTGGCACATACCGAAGCATGATGTTTTCCAAAAGGTAGGCCAAGAACAGCCATTTGGCGAGGAAGGCAAGGTTCTCCAGCGCTGCAGATTTAAATACCGCCACACGCTTGGGATCCTGCCAGAAGCGCCAGTTCGGCGTACCTTTGAAGGGTGATCCACACCCACACCCGCCCTGCGTGACTTCCCTCAATGGGTCAGCAAACAACGCAGTCTTTGCAAATGTCATCGTTGCGAACCCGCCGAACAAGCCCAAGCCGACCGCCGCCAATGTCTTCGCAATCGCGAAATCAAACCCAAGTGTGCCCGAAGTTATTAAGAACATCGCGGGGTCCATCAACGGCGACGCCAGCCAGAACGCCATCACAGCGGACAGTGGAACGCCAGCGACCAACAACGCCGCAATAAAGGGGATCACCTCACACGAACAGAACGGGGCCAACCCGCCAAGAGCGGCAGCCAGAAAGATCATACGGGTTTCGCGCCCCTTGAAGGCCTCTGCAACCACCGCCTCGGCGCCGGTCGCCTTGAGATATCCAATCGCCAATACCGCAAAGATGATGAACCCCGCCGTATGCCCAAGTGCCTCGAAGGTCCCTGTGAGAATCGGCAACCCTTGTGGCGGGTCGAGCAAGAAGACCAAGGCCAGAACTAATGCGCTGGCGACCCAAACTTTGGGCAGTTTGTTCCAGAATGCAGGTGCAGGGGCTTGCGTGAGATCAGCCATGTTTGTGGTCCTCAAGATCGGCGCAGCATTCCGCCAGTAAAAAGTCGTTCAGTCGTTTGAAGGTCGCATAATCGGCCATTGCGCAGATGATAGAGCGACCCTGACGCGTTTGGCGGATCAATCCAGCCTGCGCCAGAATCTTCAGATGGTGGGTCAAATTCGCCCCGCTCAGCCCCGTTGCGTCCCCCAATGCGCCAATGTTCATCCCTTTGTCGCCCGCCCGTGTGAGGGTGCGCAGCAAGGACAGGCGTTGTTCGGAACCAAGAGCCGCATAAGCGCTCGCAGCTTGGACAAGGGACAGACTCGGGTCGGTAAATGATTTCATATTTCTATAATTATAGAAATATTAAAACTTCGCAACAGCTTTGTGTGATTGTTCGGGTGCTCGCTCGTTTACTTTGCCCCCAACACAACGCGCTGTTCCATTTTGCCGTGCAGTTTGCCCTTGCCGCATCCGCCTTGTGGCAATACCCGATGGTGCAACAAAACCCGTGGTCCTAGGTGAAGCCAAACTTCGCCAAGACACCGCGCGAAGAAGGGCCGGCCTCATGAACACACCGCTTGATCAAGCCCATACCGCAATGGACGCCTCTCCCGAAGACGACGCCGCGCGCCTGCGCTTCTACGAACGCTTGGGCGACTCAGAGCTGTTCTTGCTGTTGGAGGCCGAACCCGATGGCGATCAAATCTCCCCTCATGTGTTCGAAGTCGAAGACGCGTCATATATTCTAGCCTTCGACCGTGAACAGCGGCTCGCAGAGTTTGCCGAAGGCTCCGCCCCCTATGTCGGCCTGTCGGGTCGCGCGTTGGCGGAAATGCTCGCAGGTCAGAACCTGGGTCTAGGTGTCAACTTGGGTGTCGCGCCGTCGTCCATCCTGATCCCTCCGGCCGCCGTAGATTGGTTACACACAACCCTGTCCCACGCCCCGGCCGAAGCGGCAGAGATCCCAACCGAAATCACTCCACCGAAGGGCCTACCAGACAGCCTTGTCACCGCCATCGACATGAAGCTCACCACCGCCGCTGGCCTTGCCCAATGTGCGTATCTGGCAGGTGTGACCTATGCGAGCGGTCAAAGGTCGCACATTTTGGCATTTGTCGGGGCGGAACCTGCGGCGGAAACCGCGCTCGCCCGCGCCGCGAACGAAGCGCTGGTGTTTTCCGGTATCGAAGCAGGCGCATTGGACGTGGCGTTCTTTGATGCGAGCCACCCCATCGTCGGTGCGCTCGAGGCCCAAGCATTGCGTTTCGATTTGCCGCAGCCGATCCAACCAACTGAGCGCCCAGCGCCAGGAAGTGACCCCTCAAAACCGCCGAAACTCGTCTAGGTCAGTAGCCCGCCGCGCGATCCACGATATGGATGAACGGCTCCCCTGCTTCACCACGTCGGATATTCTCGGCAATCACGTCAGACGCTGTCGTCGCTTTGGTCTCTGCCGCGATGTGAGGTGTGACCGTGACCTTGGGATGTGACCAGAAAACGTGCCCCGCCGGCAGCGGCTCGATGCGGAATACATCAAGCGTCGCGTGAGCCAGCTGGCCACTATCAAGCGCCGCGATCAAAGCAGTGTCGTCGACCAGCGGGCCGCGACCGGGATTAACCACGAAGCCGCCGCGCTTCATCAGCGCCATACCCTCTGCGTTCAGAACATTCTCAGTTGCGGGCGTGTCGGGGAGCAGCAGGGCCACCATCGTCGCGTCCCGCAAAGCATCAGCCAATCCGTCCGCCCCGTGATGACAAGTCACACCATCAACGTCCTTGGGCCCCCGCGCCCAGCCATGGACGTCAAAATTCAACTGTGCCAGGGCCTGCGCACATGCTGCCCCCAAGGCGCCCAACCCAAGCACGCAAACTTTGCGATCCCGCGCCAATGGGGCGACAGTTCCGGCGCGCCACACTCCATCCTGTCCTAAGATATTTTGGTCAATGCCCAAATGGTATCGCAGCACGTGCCCCGTCACCCACTCGACCATGCTTTCGGTCAGGCCATGGTCCACCATGCGGCACAGCGGGACAGTGAGGGTCGGATTGTCGACCATCGTCTCCACACCAGCCCACAAGCTCAGAACCGCCTTTAGCTTGGTAAACGGGGCAAAATCACTGACAGGGCCGTTGGGCGCATAGACGATGTAGTCCACTTCTTCCGGCGCGAACTCCGTGGCAAGCCGCGCATCAAGGCCCGCTTTGGTAAGGGCCGCGCGTAGCGGCGCCTCATATTCGGCCCAACGTTTAGAAAGGGCCGAGAACAACACATTCACCATCACCCGTTACCTCGGTCTGTGGACATGAGCGCTTTGCATCAAGCCGAAGGCCAGCAGCAGCACAATCATTGCGGAGCCGCCATAGCTTACCATTGGCAACGGTACGCCAACCACGGGGGCCAACCCCATGACCATCGACATGTTCACCGCGAAGAACAAAAAGAACGTCAGCCCGATCCCCATGGTCAGAAGCGACGCAAACCGGTCTTTGTTGCTGAGCGCGGAAATAACGCAGAACACCAGTACCAGCACATAAAGGCTCAACAGCGAGATGCCGCCAATGAACCCGAATTCCTCGGCCAGAGTGGTAAAGATAAAGTCCGTATGCTTCTCCGGCAGGAAGTTCAGGCGACTTTGGGTGCCTTGCATGTACCCCCGCCCTGTCCAGCCCCCGGAGCCAAGCGCAATCTTGGACTGCGTGATGTGATAGCCCGCCCCAAGAGGGTCGGACGCGGGGTCGATAAACGTGTCGATCCGCCGATACTGGTAGTCTTTAAGAAGTTGCCACGTCGTCCCTCGGCTTTCGAATACCGCGCCAACCAGTCCCGCGGCACCACCGACAACAGCAGCGAAATAGGCCCAATGGACCCCGGCCAAAAACATGATCCCGCCGCCCCCGAATACCAACAACAACGCCGTCCCAAGGTCAGGCTGCCTTAGTGTCAAGAACACGGGCACCGCAATAATCGCCACCGGGATAAGCACCCAAAGCGGGCGGGAAATCTTCTTGATATCGACCCAGTCGTAATATGCTGCCAGAAACATGATCAGGGTCACTTTGGTCAGCTCGGACGGTTGCAACCGCATAAAGCCAAGGTCGATCCAGCGCTGCGCGCCCATGCCGGTAGACCCGAAAAATTCCACAGCCAGCAACAGGACCACCGAAAGTCCGTAGGCCAACCCCGCGATGTTGCGCAAGAACCATACGGGGATCATCGCCACGCTCAGCATCAGGAAGACACCTATAGCGAACCGCTTCATCTGCGGCTCGGCCCACGGCGTCATCGACCCGCCAGCCACCGAGTAAAGCATAAGGAACCCGACGCTGGCGATGGCAGTCAACAAAACGACCACTGGCCAGTTGAGATACAGCACTTTGGACAGCCCGCTGGGGACTGACTTCACGTTGTATTCAAGATAGCTCACGCTTGGGACTCCGGCGCCTTCGGCTCATCCGGATCCCACAATTGCAACTTCTTCAAAGCCGAGCTGATACGACCGCGTTGCGAACTCGGATAGGCCGATAGAGGCGGTATCCCGTCGGCTTGCGCAGCCAGAATAATATCACGCGCAATCGGGGCCGCCGCAGTCGATCCGCCGCCACCATGTTCTACCACCACCGAAACCGCGTATTTCGGCGCATCTGCGGGGGCAAAGCCCACATAAAGCGCGTGATCGCGGCGCTCCCAAGGCAGATCGGCGTTGCTCGACACACCACGTGCGCGCTCCGCCTTAGTGATGTTGCGCACCTGACTGGTACCCGTCTTGCCCGCCATGCGCATCGATTTGTCGTCGATCCGAGTGCCGTAGGCCGTGCCGCCACTTTCGTTGGCAACCGCAAACATGCCGCCCTGCACCTGAGCCATCATCTCGCGGCTTAGGCCCAGCGGCTCCCCTGCGCCTGATGGCGTCTCGACCCCGTCGATGGACTTAACCAAACGCGGCGTCACAGACCGGTTCGTCGCGAGGCGCGCCGTCATCACCGCAAGTTGCAACGGTGACGTCAGCACAAAACCCTGTCCAATCGAGGCGTTCAAGCTGTCGCCGATCACCCAGTCCTTGCCGCGATTTTCCTTTTTCCACGCCTTGGTTGGCATCAAGCCTGCGGCAACGGCGGACATTGGCACGTCATGCCGCTCGCCCAGCCCCAGCCTGCGCGCCATGGCCGAAATCTTCTCGACCCCGACGCGCTGCGCCAAATCATAGTAATACACGTCACAGGACTGTTTGAGCGAGTTGCGCAGGTTCATCCGGCCATGACCGCCCCGCTTCCAACAATGGAACCTGCGGCTGGCAACTTCGGTGTATCCGACGCAGCGGATCGTCTCGTCCGGCGTGATTTCTCCCGCCTCAAGCGCCGCCAGCGCGGTCACCATCTTGAAGGTGGAGCCCGGAGGATACGTTCCCTGCACCGCCTTATTGGCCAGCGGGCGGTATTTGTTGCTCGTCAGGTCACCGTAATCCTTGACGGAGATACCGCGCACAAACAGGTTCGGGTCAAACGCGGGGGCAGAGCCAATCGAAAGCAAATCGCCAGTCTCGACATCAATCACAACGGCGGCGGCACTTTCGCCGGCCAACCGCGCCTGCACAAAGTTTTGCAATCGCGTGTCGATGGTCAATTGTACATTGGCGCCTTTCTGGCTTTCGTCCCGACCCAGCTCGCGCATCACCCGCCCGATAGCGTTCACTTCTACGCGTTTGGTGCCCGCTTTGCCGCGCAGCTCATGCTCCAGCTTGTTCTCCGCGCCTGTCTTGCCGATCTGGAATTTGGGAATTTGCAGCAGCGGGTCTTTATCTTCGATACGGCTGAGATCATAGTCACTGACCGGCCCTACATAGCCAACGATATGGGCAAAATCGGCGCCTCGCGGATACGCGCGACTAAGGCCAACCTCAGGCGTAATTCCGGGTAAAGCTGGTGCGTTCACGGCGACCTGACTCAGGTCTTCCCAGGACAGCCGATCCGCAATCGTCACGGGCACCAGTCGCGACCGCTTGCGCAGCTCTTCACGCGCCCGCTCCATATCTTCTTCGGTCATCGGGATCAGCCGCGCGAGGGCGTGGAGAACCTGTTCCGGATCATCAACCTCGTCGCGCACCATGGTGACGCGGTAATTCTGTTCGTTGCCTGCCAGCAAAAGCCCGTTGCGATCGAACACCTGCCCACGGGCGGGCGGCAGCAAGCGAATGTTGATCCGGTTTTCTTCAGCCAGCAGCCTGAATTGGTCTGCCTGATCAACCTGAAGGTGGCGCATCCGAAGCCCCAGCACTCCCGCGAACGCAGCCATGCCGCTGCCCATCACAAGGCCACGGCGGCTGATGATTGCAGCGCTTTCTTCGGTATCCTTTGGCGAGCGTCTCATCCGATGACCCCGTCACTGTCCAATTCGCGGACCCCGGCCCGCCTCACCCCTAACATAAAGTAGACTACGGCAATGACAAAGGGGTAGGCGATGGCGGTCGTCAAAATGTGAAGGAGGGTCAGCCAAAACCCCGGATGCGGCACAGCAAAGATCAAGTGAAGCGCTCCGTTGGCGAGCACCGCAGATGCAAACGCTCCGACCACCAACGCAACCTCCAAGGGGAGCGACACCTCGTTGCTGGCATTGGTTTGACGCCGCAAGAACTCATAGGCAATCAGCGACACAGCAGGCCAAAGCCCCATTGGCCGCAGATACAGAACGTCCGCAACCAGATGAACAAACACAATCAATGCCACGGGCGCCCAGCGCGGACGACGCATCAAGAATGCGGCAGTCAGACAGAAGAGCAAATCCGGCCCGGGCAAGCTTAGATATTTGCTCCCTTCTTGGATCAACTCCCCGGTGGCAGGGTCAATCAGCTGCACCGCCGCAGGAGCAGTATTCAGCGGCAATAGCTGGGCGAAAATGATAAGGGCGCTGACCAACAAGAACAGCAACCGAAACTGGAAGCGGCGCCATGTAATCGGGTCAACCATCTGTGCCCTCCACAGCAACTTCGCTTTCGCCCAAAACCTCGTCCGCCGCGATGAGACCCCCAGTGGTTTCGATGCTGGCGGAATGGGGCGTGCGGAGCACTCTCAAAAACTCAAGACGCCCGTAATCCGCCGCAAGCCGCACCCGCAGTCTCCGGTCCGGCCCCAGCGCGATCTGGCCCACCAGAATATCTGCCGGAAACACCTTGCCGTCGCCCGAGGTCACAACGCGGTCACCGGGACGCACGTCTTCGATATTCTCAACAATATCTACCGGTGGCGCGAGCGTGTTGTCCCCGACCAGCAAAGCTTTTTGCCCCGATGGCTGGATCGTCACCGGCACGCGGCTGTTGGTATCCGTCAGCAAAATCACGCGGGAGGTCTTTTCGCCAACACCGGCGATGCGGCCGACCAACCCCAGCCCGTCCATCGTCGCCCAGCCATCCTGAATGCCATCGCGCGCGCCAACGTTGAGCAACACCGACCGGCGGAACGGCGAGCCATTATCGGTCAACACAACCCCCGTTACAAAGGTCAGCTGCGCATTCAGGCGCACCTTGTTGAGATCCAGAAGGCGCGCATTCTCCTGCTCCAGCTGAATCGCAGCCTCGCGCCACGATTTCATGCTTTGCAGCTCGCGCCGCAATTCCTGATTCTGCTCGTAAATACGGGCATAGCTTTGGAAGTCGTCAAACATGCGGCTCACCCGCGTCACCGGGACCAAGGCCCAGTCAAAAGACGGCACCACCTTGTCCACCAGGGCCGAACGAAACCGCTCCATGCGCGGGTTGTCGATGCGCCACAGTCCGAAGATCGCCAGAAGAACAACGACCAAAACCCCGATCAGCACACGTCTGACGGGGCGGGCGTATTCTTCTTGTCCGCGTCTGTCGATCGCCATGAGTTGGGTCCAAGCTGCGGGGCCGCGCTAACGCGGCCGGATAGTCTTAACTATCGTAATCTATCACGTGGCGCAGTTGTTTTTCGTATTCAAGGGCTTTGCCGGTTCCCAGTGCAACGCAGTTCAGGCTCTCGTCAGCGACCGAGATCGCCAAACCGGTCTGCTCACGCAGTGCCAAGTCCAACTCACCCAGCAACGCGCCGCCACCCGTCAGCATAACGCCACGGTCCACGATATCAGCGGCCAGATCGGGCGGAGTTGCTTCCAGCGCGGTCATCACCGCCTCGCAAATCTGCTGCACTGGCTCTGCCAGCGCCTCAGCCACTTGCGCCTGATTGATCTCGGTCTCTTTGGGCACACCGTTCAGCAGGTCGCGTCCGCGAATCTGCATCGACGCCCCACGTCCGTCGTCAGGCATCCGCGCGGTCCCGATCGAGGTCTTGATCCGCTCTGCGGTGCTTTCGCCCACCAGAATGTTGTGGTGACGGCGCAGGTAGGAAATCAGCGCTTCGTCCATACGGTCCCCACCAACACGCACGGATCGTGCGTAGACGATGTCGCCTAGTGACAGCACGGCGACCTCGGTCGTTCCGCCACCGATGTCCACAACCATCGACCCCGTCGGGTCAGTAATGGGCATCCCAGCCCCGATGGCCGCAGCAATCGGCTCCGCAATCAACCCAGCCTTGCGAGCTCCCGCACCCAGAACAGACTGGCGAATGGCCCGCTTTTCCACCGGCGTAGCACCATGCGGCACACACACAATAATCTTCGGCTTGGTGAAGGTCGACCGGCGGTGAACTTTGCGGATGAAGTGTTTGATCATTTCTTCGGCGGTGTCGAAGTCGGCAATGACGCCTTCGCGCATCGGCCGGATCGCCTCGATCGAGCCTGGCGTCCGGCCCAGCATCAACTTGGCGTCTTCGCCCACAGCCAGGACTTCCTTGCGGCCATTCTTGGTATGATACGCCACAACCGATGGCTCGTTCAGAACGATGCCCTTGCCCTTGACGTAGACCAGAGTGTTCGCCGTGCCGAGGTCGATGGCCATGTCAGATGAAAACAGACCCGAAAAGATACCAGCCATGTAAGTTGTGCCCCAAGCGTTCAGAAGTAACCCGCCGACTCAGACGTCCACGGGGAAGATTGGCGACTTATAGGCGTGCTGCGCTCCGGTTAAAAGGCGTCTGCACCCGCATATCAGCACTATTCCGCCTCTCATTGGCACGGTAGAAGCGCGACATGCTGTCCTATCAACATATCTTCCATGCTGGAAACCCTGCCGACGTCCACAAGCACGCGCTGCTTTGCGCCATGCTGTCTTACATGACCCGCAAGGATAAGCCACTCAGCTATCTGGAAACCCATGCGGGCCGTGCGCTTTATGATCTCTCATCCGCCGAAGCGCTCAAAACCGGCGAGGCCGCTGCAGGGATCGCGGCGCTCACCGACAAGTTCGCGGCCGATCATCCCTATATCACCGCGCTCTCCCGTTTGCAGGCCGAGCACGGGGCCAACGCCTATGCAGGCTCCCCGATGCTGGCGGCTTTGTCCCTGCGCCCGACTGACAAGATGCATCTGGCAGAGCTTCATCCCCAAGAACACCAAGCCCTCCGCGACACGATGCGCCGCTTCAACGCCAAGTGCTACAAACAAGACGGGTTCGAGATGGCTCAAGCGGTCTGTCCGCCAGAGCCGCGTCGCGGGCTTCTGTTGATCGATCCCAGTTACGAAATCAAATCGGACTATGATCTAATCCCAAGTCAGATTGCGAAGCTGCACCGCAAGTGGAATGTCGGGGTGATCGCGCTTTGGTATCCGATTCTAACGTCCGGCGCGCATCTGCAAATGCTCAAAGCGCTGAAAGCGCAGACCTTGCCCGACGTGCTCCACCACGAGGTGGCGTTCCCACCTGTCCGCGACGGCCACCGCATGATCGGATCGGGCATGTTCGTCGTAAACGCACCTTACGGGCTCGCCGATGAAGCCAAAGCCTTAAGCCGGATGTTCTAGAGGCTCACGCCTGCCACACGCTCCAGAATGAAGCGCGCCGCAGGCGCTCATTGAGATCAGGCGCAGTTAGCTGACGTCCTTGTAGGACACTTCCGGCGTGTCGCCACCGGATTTGGCGCGGCGCACCACAAGGCGGTTCAACGCGTCCACATAAGCTTTCACCGACGCGACCACCGTGTCCACATCAGCCGATTGGCCCGTGGCGATTTTGCCGTCTTCTTCCAGCCGCACTGATACTGTCGCCTGCGCGTCAGTCCCCTCGGTGACAGCTGCAACCTGATAGACCTGCAAACGCGCGTGATGCGGGAACAACGCCTTCACCGCGTTAAACGCGGCATCAACGGGGCCGTCGCCGGTGGCTCGCACCGACTTGGACTCGCCGCCGATATCCAGTGTCATCTCGGCAGATTTCTCCAACCCCATCCCGCAAGACACGCTCAAAGCTGTCAGGCGGATGTGATCTTCCACCGCGTCGCCGGTCTGCATCAAAGCAATCAGGTCTTCGTCGTAGATTTCTTTTTTCTGATCGGCCAAAGCCTTGAACCGCACAAAGACGTCTTTCAACTGGTTGTCGCCCAGCTCAAATCCAAGCTCCGCCAGTTTCGAGCGCAGCGCAGCGCGGCCAGAGTGCTTGCCCATCACCAGATTGGTCGCGCTCAGACCCACATCTTCCGGTCGCATGATCTCGAACGTTTCCGCGTTCTTCAACATGCCGTCCTGGTGAATGCCCGATTCATGCGCAAAGGCGTTCTTGCCGACAATGGCCTTGTTGAACTGCACCGCAAAGCCCGACACCGCCGCCACGCGGCGCGAAATGTTCATCAGCTTGGTCGTGTCGATCCCTGTCTGGAACGGCATGATGTCATTGCGCACCTTCAGCGCCATGACCACCTCTTCCAAAGCCGTGTTGCCTGCGCGTTCGCCAAGCCCGTTGATAGTGCACTCAATCTGACGCGCGCCCGCTTCCACGGCGGCCAGCGAATTCGCCGTCGCCATGCCAAGGTCGTTATGGCAATGGGTCGCGAAGATAATCTCGTCCGCGCCGGGCACCCGCTCCAGCAGCATGGCAATCAGCGCAGCACTTTCGCGTGGCGCGGTGTAGCCCACCGTGTCGGGAATGTTAATCGTCGTGGCGCCCGCCTTTATGGCGATTTCCACCGTGCGGCAAAGGTAGTCCTCTTCCGTACGGGTCGCGTCCATGGGCGACCACTGCACATTGTCGCACAGATTGCGCGCATGGCTCACGGTCTCGTGGATACGCTCCGCCATCTCGTCCATGTTCAGGTTCGGAATGGCGCGGTGCAAAGGCGAGGTGCCGATGAAGGTGTGAATGCGTGGCCGTTTCGCGTGCTTCACAGCCTCCCAGCAGCGGTCGATATCTTTGAAGTTGGCCCGTGCCAGCCCACAAATCACCGAATTGTTTGCCTGCTCGGCAATCGCCTTCACGGCCGCAAAGTCGCCTTCCGAGGCAATCGGGAAGCCTGCTTCGATAATGTCGACGCCCATCTCGTCCAGCAGGCCCGCAATCTCCAGCTTCTCGGCATGGCTCATGGTTGCGCCCGGCGACTGTTCGCCATCGCGCAATGTCGTGTCAAAAATTACGACGCGGTCTTGTTCTTTGGTCATTGGAAGTATCCTGATCTTCTTAGCTTTGGGAATTTTGGTCCGGCGCTGGCACTACTGAGCGGCACGCACCGGAGAGGCACGCTCAGCGCAGGCTAAGAAGTAGGATATGTGCCATAATGCTCATCCGTTAAATAATACGTGCCAAAACGAAAAAGGGAAGATGCAATTTGACTTAAGAGTTCTCCCAGTTAGGTCAGCCCCATGACACGCACTCTTATCATTGGCGCCTCAGGCGGCATCGGCACCGCCCTTACACAATCCGCACAGCAGCGCGGGCACGACGTGGTTGGCCTGTCGCGCAGCCAAGACGGGCTCGATGTCACCGACGAGGCCTCCATTAAACGTGCAGTCGCCACGCTGTCCGGTAGCTTTGATCTGATCATTTGCACGACGGGGGCATTGGTTATCGACGGGCATGAGCCGGAAAAATCGATTCACGCGCTCAGTGCCGACGCCCTGACGCTGCAATTCCAGACCAACGCCATGGGTCCCGCTCTGGTTCTCAAACATGTGATACCTTTGCTCCCCAAGAATCGGCCCGCCACATTCGCGGCCCTGTCGGCGCGCGTGGGATCAATCGGCGATAACAAGATCGGCGGCTGGCACAGCTACCGTGCTGCCAAAGCTGCCCTCAATCAATTGATCCACGGCGCCGCGATCGAGCTGGCGCGGACGCACAAGCAGGCCACCTGCGTTTGCCTGCACCCGGGGACAGTTGAAACGCCGTTCACCGCCAAATACGCAGGCCACCACAAGACGGTGCCCGCAGATCAGGCGGCCGCGAACCTGCTCGACGTCTTGGGCGGCCTAACTCCATCAGACACAGGAAAATTCTTCGACTACTCCGGCGCAGCGGTGCCGTGGTGACCCGCCTCGTGCTGGTTTTGGGGGATCAACTGTCCCCCAACCTGTCTGCCTTGCAAAAAGCGGACAAGGAGGGCGATGTCGTGGTCATGGCCGAAGTCTCGGACGAGGCGTCTTATGTCCCGCACCATCCCAAAAAGATCGCCTTCATCTTCGCCGCAATGCGCAAATTTGCGGACAGTCTGCGCAAGGATGGCTGGCAGGTCGACTACACCAAGCTTGACGATCCCGACAACGCAGGCTCCATCACGGGCGAGCTCTTGCGCCGCTCCGAACAGTATGACGCCAAAGGTGTCATCGCCACAGAGCCCGGCGAATGGCGTCTGATAGAAGCCCTGCAAGACATGCCGCTTAAGCTGCATATGATCGGCGACACGCGTTTCATTGCGACCCACAAGGAGTTCGAGGACTGGGCCGAGGGGCGAAAAGAGCTTCGGATGGAATGGTTCTACCGTGACATGCGCCGTAAGACGGGCCTGCTGATGGACGGGGACAAACCCGCTGAAGGCAAATGGAACTTCGATCACGACAACCGTAAGCCCGCCCCCGACGACGTCGATTTCAACGGCCCGATGCAGTTCACCCCGGACCACACGGTAGAGGAGGTGCTTGATCTGGTCGAAACCCGCTTCGACGACAATTTCGGCACGCTCCGCCCCTTCTGGTTCGCCACCGACACCGGTCAGGCCCGCAGGCAACTTACTCACTGGGTCAAGCATGGCCTGCCAAAGTTCGGCGACTTCCAGGATGCCATGCTGAACGACAACCGGTTCCTCTATCATTCCATCATCAGCTTCTACATCAACGCAGGGCTGCTTGACCCGTTGGAGGTGTGCCAGCAGGTGGAGCAGGCCTACAAAGACGGCCACGCCCCGATCAATGCCGCCGAGGGCTTCATCCGCCAGATTATCGGCTGGCGCGAATACATGCGCGGCATCTATTTTCTCGAAGGCCCGGAATACACCTCGCGCAACGTGCTGGGACACGGTCGCGCATTGCCGGATTTCTTCTGGGGCGGTGATACGAAGATGAACTGCATCTCGAAAACCGTCGCCCAAACCCGAGACGAGGCATATGCCCACCACATCCAACGCCTGATGGTGACGGGCAACTTCGCCTTGCTTGCTGGGCTGGACCCGCAGGAGGTCCATGAATGGTATTTGGCGGTCTACGCCGACGCTTATGAATGGGTGGAGGCCCCCAACGTCATCGGGATGAGCCAATTCGCCGATGGCGGCATCGTCGGCTCCAAGCCCTACGTGTCGTCGGGCGCCTATATCGACCGGATGTCCGACTACTGCAAAAACTGCGCCTACAAGGTGAAGGACAAGACAGGCTCGGACGCCTGCCCGTTCAATCTGCTCTATTGGGATTTTCTGGTCCGGCACCGCGATCGGTTCTCGAACAACCCTCGGATGGGAAACATGTATCGCACATGGGACCGGATGGACGAAAGCCGCAGAGACACCGTGCTCAAGGACGCGAAGACAATTCTGTCGAAATTAGAATCGGGCAAATCCATCTGAATTGGGGCATTTGTTTGTTAATGAAGCGTGCAAATGTTGGCGATTCGAAGCTGCTGCAGCAGCATATTGGCTTGAATAATCAGTATAGGTATTTGTTTTTATTGTATTTCTTTCGTTAACCGAATGTGAACGCAGGGTTCGCGCTTCATTCAACACTGTTGGGGGATAACAACAGCATGGAAGGCCAAACAAGACGGCCCAACAGCAACGAAACGAAGGAAACGCCATGACCGGATCATTTGCCGAGAAAGCCCGTACCCGCCGCATTGTAGCCCTCCAGGCGATGCACGCGAGCCGCGCTGGTGTTGCCCCTAAGGCTGTGACCCTCTGCGCAGCAAAACCTTGCCGCTTCCCACCTGTTGATAAGGTGCTCGCGGCGCTCACTGCACAGGACCCTCTGCGCCTTATGGCGGCCTGAAAGAAATAAGGTTTACGTATCCCTCCAAAACACGCGTATCCCTCCAAACTGAAAAAGGCCGCCTCCTCTGGGCGGCCTTTTTTCTTCGAACATCGATGAATGTTAAAACAAGGAACTGCCGTTCATCCTCCGTTCATGTTCCCCCTGCTATGAGTCGTCCTATGTTCAAAAGTGTTCTGTTCCTCGGCGTTGTTGCCATCGGTTTTGCAAATCCATCCTTCGCGTCCTCTGCGCGGGAGGTGGGGCAGTCTGAACTCCGTCAGCTTGCCAGCTCTGGCAAAACCATAAGCATGAAAACAACATTGGGTTCAGTTTCCAGATCCCTCCAAGCCAAAGTCGTTGAAGCGCGCGCCTTCAACGCTGGCGGCACCTACTACCGCCTTGTCCTGAAACGGACCAATGGCAAACTCGTCAGTGTTATCATTGACGCCCAAACCGGCCGACAGGTGTCCTCCAAGTCATCTGTAGGACGTCAAGTGGCCGTCGCCGCCTCGAAAAAGCGCGGCGCGTCCAAGTCGTCACATGCCGTGAAAAGCACCTCGGGCACCTCAAATGGGGATTCCGGCAAATCCAGTAATGCTGGTGGCGGCAATGGTGGTGGCAATGGCGGCGGCAACGGCGGCGGCAATGGTGGTGGCAACGGCGGCGGCAATGGTGGTGGCAACGGCGGCGGCAATGGTGGTGGCAACGGCGGCGGCAAGAAATAGATTCTCCACGTTTCAGCCACAAACAGGCCCAAATCCGTTGATAGTCCCGCATGCATGAGAATATTGCTTGCAGAAGATGACGTCACCCTCGCGGCACAGGTAAAAACCCTGCTGACCGCCGAAGGTCGCGTTGTAGACGTCGCTCATGACGGCGAAGAAGCCGGGTTTCTCGGCTCGACCGAACCCTATGACATGATCATCCTCGATCTCGGCTTGCCGATCCGTGATGGCATTTCCATACTGAAGGACTGGCGCACCGCAGGGTTGGATGTGCCGGTGCTGATCCTGACCGCACGCGATGGCTGGACCGACCGCGTCGACGGGCTTGATGCTGGCGCCGACGACTACATGACCAAACCGTTCCACATGCCCGAACTTGCCGCACGCGTCCGCGCGATGCTGCGCCGCAAGTCCGGTCGCACGAACCCGCTGTTCGAAAAGGACGGTGTGGCATTCGACACGCGCAACGCCAAAGTGACCCTCGGCGGGGTGCCCGTGGACCTGACATCACAGGAAGTGGCTGTGCTGTCCTACCTGATCCACAACGCAGGCAGGCTAATTTCACGCACAGAATTGAGCGAGCATATCTACGAATACGATTGCGACCGCGACAGCAACACAATCGCGGTGTTCATTACCCGCCTGCGCAAAAAGTTGGGTCCGGACTTTATCCAAACCATCCGTGGGCGCGGCTACATGGTGGACGCGGCCTGATGTTGTCCTTGCGCCGCAGAGCCATGATCGGCGGCGCTTTGTCCGCTATGGCGTCCATTCTGGTGGGCGCCTTTGTCCTTCTCAGCTCGATCGAAAACAACGTTCTGGACCGCTTCGATCGCGCGCTGGCCGACCGCCATTCGCAGCTTGTGGTTGTTCTCAGCGGCAGTTCCAATGATCCGTCATTGCTATCCGAACGCGTTTACGACCCGGCCTACTCGACCCCCTATTCAGGCCGGTACTGGCAAATCACTGGCCCCGATGGCACGGTCTACACTTCGAATTCAATGTTCGATTCTGCTCTGCGCGAACCGGTTGACAGCCCTTCGGCTTTGACGCTGCGTTCGATCATGGGCCCCGAAGGTGAGCCGATCCGCAGCATCTATCAAAAAATCACTCTCGAAGACGGCAGCGCCTGGGGCGTCAGCGTCGCAGAAAGTCTGACCGCACTGACCGCGGAGCGGCAGCAGACCCGCCGCTCCTTGCTGCTTGCCTTTGTGCTTGTGGGTTTGCTGGGCCTTGCAGGTGCGTTTTTGCAAACCACAACCATTCTTCACCCGCTCGACAAGCTGCGCCGCGACGTGGCCATGCGGTGGGAGCAGGACGAAGATCTGACGCCATCGGACTACCCTGAGGAGGTCGCCCCGTTGGTCGCAGACATCAACGAGTTGCTTTCGCGCAACCGTGACATCATCGCCCGCGCGCGCCGCCAAGCCGCCGATCTCGCCCATGCGCTGAAGACCCCGACAGCTATTTTGCGCAACGAACTGACACTTCTGGCGGCCCAGAACCACGACATGCACGCGTCGCTGGATGCTCTGGACCGCGTTGACGCACAGCTAGGTCGCTCGCTGGCTCGCATGCGGGCCGCCAACAGCGGCGCTGCGGTCAATATCAGAACAGATTTGTCGAATTCGGTTGCCCGATTCACCCGCTTGTTCAGCTCTATGGCTGAACGCGAGGGCAAAGCCATGCATACGGCCTGCGCACCTGAACTGAATATCCGCATGGATCAGCAAGACATTGAAGAGGTCATCGGCAACTTGCTCGATAACGCCCTGAAGTGGTGCGAAACCGAGATTTCCTTGACGGCCCGAAAAACAACCGGCGGCGTCGAGATCCTGATCGAAGACGACGGCCCCGGCATCCCAGAAGGGCGCGAACGTGATGCTCTGAAATCTGGTGGCCGGCTCGATAGCTCCAAGCCTGGAACAGGCCTTGGTCTCGCGATCGCTATCGACCTGTTGCAAGCCTACGGTGCGGTGTTGAATCTTGAGAAGTCAGCTCGTTTCGGCGGATTAGCCGTGCGCATCGTCATCCCTGGAAAATCGCGCATGGCAGTTCTGCAAAAAGCTGCGGCCTAGTTGTCGGTCTCAGCCTCGCCCGCTTCGCTGGTGCTGTCACGGTCAACCAGCAAGCCGTCTTTCCACGTCCCGCTCGCAGTTTCCCCCGACGCGTAGGTCAACACCCCTTGCCCGTCGCGCTTACCGCTTGCGAACCCGCCGATATAGACGTCGCCAGTTCCGTAGGTCGCCGTGCCCTCGCCATGCATCTGGCCGTCTTTCCACATGCCCGTGTAGGTAAATCCGTCCGGCGTCGTCAGCGTTCCGGCCCCAGACCGCACTCCATCGGCAAATCCGCCTTCATAAACCATTCCGTTCGGGAAAGTCGTTTTGCCCTGACCGTGTTTTTGACCAGCAAGCCACTGGCCTTCATATACTTTTCCGTCAGGGAAGGACATTGTGCCTTGCCCTTCGTTGCGCGCATCGCGGAACTGGCCTTCGTAGCGGACGCCGCTTGGATAGGTCGCGACACCTGTCCCTTCGATCACCCCGTTGACCCAGTCCCCGTCATAGCTGGCGCCGTCTGGATAGGTGATCTTACCCTTGCCGTCTGCCAGATCAGCACGCAGTTGCCCGACATAGACCGAACCGTCAGGATAGGTAACAGAGCCTTCGCCCTCGACGCGCCCATCAACCCATTGGCCGGTGTAAGCAAAACCGTCTGCGCGCTGCGAACGCCCTTGTCCGTGGCGTTGATCAGCCTTGAATCCGCCCTCGTAAAAGTCGCCATTGGCATAGTCCATGCGCCCCTGACCGTCCCGCGCCCCGGCCTTCAATGTGCCAGTATAGGTGTCGCCATTGGCGCGGCGGCGTACGCCCTCGCCTTCCATCTGTCCGGCGACCCAACCTCCCTCGTAGCTTAGCCCGTCCGGCATCTCCAACTTGCCTTGGCCCTGGCGCATACCGCCTGCCATCTCGCCATCATAGGTCGCGCCGTCAGGATAGGTAATCTTGCCGCGCCCATCCTTGACGCCGCCCGCCCATTGGCCTTCGTAGCGGTAGCCATTCGGGTTCACCATCACGCCCGTTCCGTGATGCTGGGCGTTCAAAAACTCGCCTTCATAGCGCACGCCATTGGCATAAACCGCAATCCCGCGACCGGTGATTTTGCTATCCACCCAGTCGCCTTCATAGGTGCCGCCATCCGCAAAGATGATTTTGCCAAACCCGTTGGGCTTGCCATCTTTGAACTGCCCCTCGTAAAGCGAGCCGTCAGGGAAACGCGCTGTCCCCTGACCGCTGATCTCGCCATTGACCCAATTGCCCGAATACTCGTAGCCGTTTGGCAACGTAAAAATACCCTGCCCGTGACGTTTCCCTTCTTTGAAGGCACCCGTGTAAACGCCCCCGTCTTCATACTGCTTGGTACCGGTATCTTGTGCGGCAACCGGAAACGCAGCAAGGCCAAGGCACAACAGGGAAACAACACTCAGGCGCATGGGACAAAACTCCAACGGACGATTTCGGCAGAGCCTAGTGGAGCGCTCCCCCCCTGACAAGCGAGCTGGAAGCCCCGTCGGCTCGTTTTAGCGCGCCCTCTTTCCCTCGCCCACGGGTCTGCTAAATGTTGCGCGTTGATCGAAGGACACATCACATGAGCGACACGTTCCGCCTGACCCTTGCGCAACTTAACCCCACAGTGGGCGATTTCGCAGGCAATGCCGCCAAGGCGCGCGATGCTTGGCAGCGAGGCAAAGATGCAGGTGCACAAATGGTCGCCCTGCCGGAGATGTTTGTCACCGGCTATCAGGTTCAGGATCTGGTGCTCAAACCTGCCTTCACCGAAGGCGCCATGGCGACTGTTGATCAACTGGCGCTGGACTGTGCAGACGGCCCTGCAATGGGGATCGGCCACCCGATCTTTATCGATGGCGCGCTCTATAATGCCTACTCGATCCTTGAGGGCGGCAAAGTAAAAGCCCGCAGTCTAAAGCACGAGCTGCCGAACACGCACGTCTTCGACGAGCATCGCCTCTACTCCAAAGGCCCATTGGGGGGTCCTTACTCTATAGACCCGCTGCGCATCGGCACACCGATCTGCGAAGACGCTTGGCATGAGGATGTCTCCGAAACCCTCGCCGAATCCGGAGCGGAGATTTTCCTCGTCCCCAATGGCTCGCCATATTTTCGTGGCAAGCATGACGTGCGGATGAACAACATGGTCGCGCGCGTGATCGAAAATGACCTGCCGCTCGTTTACCTCAATATGGTCGGCGGTCAGGACGATCAGGTCTTCGACGGTGGCTCTTTCGTGTTGAACCGTGGCGGCAAGCTTGCCATGCAGATGCCGGTATTTGACGAAGCCATCGCCCATGTCGATTTCGTCCGCGAGGACGGAGCTTGGATCGCGATTGAGGGCGAAAAAGCAACGTTGCCCGACGACTACGAGCAAGACTACCGCGTCATGGTCGAAGCGCTGCGCGACTACATGCGCAAGACCGGTTTCAAGCAAGTGCTGCTTGGCATGTCCGGCGGTATCGACAGTGGATTGGTTGCGACCATTGCCACCGACGCGCTCGGCCCCGAGAACGTGCGTTGCGTCATGTTGCCTTCGGAATATACGTCCGAGCATTCGCTCGAAGACGCGTCCGAGGCTGCCCGCCTGCTTGGCACCCGCATCGACACCGTCCCAATCGCAGGCCCGCGCGCCGCTGTGACCGAGGCACTTGCGCCTTTGTTTGAAGGCACGACGCAAGACCTGACCGAGGAAAACATCCAGTCCCGCCTGCGCGGCGTGTTGCTGATGGCGCTGTCCAACAAGTTCGGGGAAATGCTGTTAACCACCGGCAATAAATCCGAAGTAGCGGTCGGCTATGCGACGATCTACGGCGACATGGCGGGCGGCTATAACCCGATCAAAGATCTCTACAAAATGCGGGTATTCGAGACGTGCCGCTGGCGCAACGCCAACCACCGCCCGTGGATGATGGGGCCGGAAGGCACGGTGATCCCGCAACGTATCATCGACAAAGCCCCCTCGGCCGAACTGCGCCCCGACCAAAAGGACGAAGACAGCTTGCCTCCTTACGAGGTTCTCGACGACATTTTGGAGCGGCTGGTAGACAAGGATCAGTCAGTGGCAGAGGTTGTCGCAGCAGGCCATGACCGTGCAGTAGTCAAGAAGATCGAGCATCTGATTTACATCAGCGAATACAAGCGCTTCCAATCCGCCCCGGGCGCGAGGCTGACCAAACACGCCTTCTGGCTGGATCGACGCTACCCGATCGTCAATCGCTGGCGCGACCCAAGCTAAAGCAGGTCGGCACGGTCTTGTGATTTGTATGGGCCACGCAGATTTGGCACGACAGCTTAATGAGACATCTATTATCGCTGTTTGCCGCCGCCGCCATGACTGTCGTTGCCGCCCCCGCGCTTGCGTGCGGGCCGGATCGCGACTGCACGATAGGTAACAGAACCTACCGGATCGCAATGCCCGAAGGCCATGACGGCAAGACCAAGGTCGGGGCCATCGTGTTCTCGCATGGCTACCGCGGCTCGGCGGCTGGCCTCATGAAAAACCGGAACCTGCGTCGTACCGTCTCGGATATGGGTCTGGCCTTTATCGCCCTAAAATCCGAGGGCGACGACTGGATTCTGCCCAACGCCCCGCGCCACATGGACAGCGACGGATCAGCGGAATTCGAGTATGTCGATGCGGTCATTGCCGATGCCGCCAATCGCAAGCCCATCGACACAAGCCGTATGATGGCTTCAGGCTTTTCCGCAGGCGGTATGATGACTTGGAACCTTGCTTGCGCACGCCCGAACCTGTTTGCGGGTTTCGCCCCGATCTCCGGCACGTTCTGGCAAAAGCCGCCACGATCCTGCTCGGGACCAGCCGCCAGCATCATTCACATCCACGGAAACAATGATCCCACCGTGCCCTTGGATGGGCGACCGATCCTGAACACGCGGCAGGGAAAAGTGTCGGACGCACTGGACATGTATCGCGCGTTTGGCGGCTTCAAGAAAGCCGCCCCCACCAAAACCTCACGATTGACTTGCGACAACAGCGTCAATCGTGAGGGCGACTTGCTAAACCTGTGCATATTCGAAGGCGGGCATAGCTTCCGCAGTGAATACCTTCGCTATGCATGGCGAGTTTTCGAAACAGCCGGGCGCCTTTGAATCGTGCCGGATTACGTGCTCTGACCTACTGGTGCGCCTCTAGCGGTGCCCTCAATGGCCCGCCGCGTTACAGCATCATCTGATAGCTCATCGGCACATATTCAAAGCCGTCATCCTTCGTGGCGACATAGCCCATCGCGGGGAATGGCATGTGATAGCCCACCATCGCGACGCGGTCAGCAGCCAGCATCCCAAGCACTTTGCGACGCGAGGCGGCAGCGGCAGCCTTGTCCATGTCAAAGCGCACTTCCCAATCCGGCTTTGCCAGCGACCACACAGGGTGGTTTGCCAAATCCGCGATCAGCATCAGTTGCGCGCCATTGCTTTCGATCATGTAACCCATGTGACCCGGCGTGTGACCATATGCTGCCATAGCGGTGATCCCCGACGCCACGGACGCCCCATCCTCGATCATCGTCATCTTCTCGGACAATGGTGCGACTTTGGCTTTGAAGCCGTCATTATCGGCTTTGGCCCAGTGGTTATGTTCCACAGATCCCGCGATGTAGGAGGCGTTTTTGAACGTCTCGCCCGCATCTCCCATCAGGCCGCCAATATGGTCGCCATGCATGTGGGTGATTACAACCTTATCCACCTGATCTGCGGTGTAGCCAGCGGCCTCCACGGCGGCGGTAATGCCGTTCGCGTTCAAACCGGTGTCGAACAAAATGAGCTCGGAGCCGGTGTTGATCAGCGTCGGGGTAAAGAAGAATTGCACCTTATCCGTCGGCAAAAACGCCTCTTCAGAGACTTTGGCGAATTCCTCTGGGCTCACATTCATCCCGAAGATGCCCTGCGGTTCGTCCCGCGTCGCTGTGCCAGCCAGCAACGTCGTAACCTCGAATTCGCCCAATTCGACACGGCGGGACTTGGCGATATCCATTCCCTTCATCTCGGCCTTGGCGGCGGCGGCGTGTGGCAGGGCTGCAGCCAAAGGCAGGCTGGCACCAAGGGATAATGCGGCGCGACGGGTCAGCTTCATGGGGGAATCTCCTTTGTTGATCTGTAATGATAGCACGAAATAGAGCTTCGATCCCGAAAGCCAATCAACAGGCGGTGAACACGGCCACATATGGACAAATGCGGGCCTTTGTGGTTCACGGGCGGCAACCCGAAAAGGACCGCCCAAAATGACCGTCACTCGCTTCGCTCCGTCGCCCACCGGCTACATTCACGTAGGCAACCTGCGCACCGCGCTGTTCAACTACCTGATCGCCCGCAAGGCAGGGGGCCAGTTCATCCTGCGCCTTGACGACACCGACCCTGTGCGCTCGACACAGGAATACGCGGACGCGATCAAGGTCGATCTGGAGTGGCTCGGCATCGAGTGGGACCGCGTGGAAACACAATCTTCCCGCATCGAACGCTACTTGGCCGCTGCGGACGAGCTGCGCACGAAAGGTCGCTTCTACGAGGCGTTTGAAACGCCGACCGAACTGGATCTGAAGCGCAAAAAGCAGCTGAACATGGGCAAGCCGCCGGTCTATGATCGTGCCGCACTAAGCCTGTCCGATGACGAGAAAGCCGCCCTGCGGTCCGAGCGTGGCGACGGCGTCTGGCGGTTCAAGCTGGATCAGGAACGTATCGAGTGGGTCGACGGTATCCTTGGCGACATCTCCATCGACGCTGCATCAGTGTCTGACCCCGTTTTGATCCGTGGCGACGGGCAAATCCTGTATACGCTGGCCTCCGTTGTCGATGACACTGAAATGGGTGTTACCAATGTTGTGCGTGGTTCCGACCACGTGACCAACACCGCGACTCAAATCCAGATCATTCAGGCGCTTGGCGGCACGGTCCCCAGCTTCGCACACCATTCGCTTCTGACCGGCCCGCAGGGCGAGGCATTGTCCAAGCGCCTTGGCACGCTGTCTTTGCGCGATCTGCGCGACGCAGGTGTCGAGCCGATGGCCCTGCTCTCGCATATGGCGCGCCTTGGCTCCGCCGATCCGGTCGAGTTGCGCGCGTCCATGGACGAATTGGTCGAAGGATTCGACCTGAACAAGTTCGGCTCCGCCCCGACCAAGTTCGACGAGCAAGACCTGTTCCCTCTGACGGCCCGCCACCTGCATGGCCAAAGCACCGCAGAGGTCAAAGCCGATCTCGATGCCCTATCTATTCCAGCGGACAAGCAAGACGCGTTCTGGACCGTCGCCCGCGAGAACATCACCACCCGCAAGGATATCGCTGGTTGGTGGGATTTGTGCGTGAACGGCGCCGATCCGGTGATTGATGACGAGGACAAGGACTTCGTGGTCGACGCTTTGGCGATGCTGCCCGACGGCCCCTACACCGAAACCAGCTGGGCTGAATGGACCGCTGCCGTGAAGGACGCCACTGGCCGCAAGGGTCGTGGATTGTTCATGCCTCTGCGCAAAGCGCTCACCGGTATGAACCACGGCCCCGACATGGGCGCGCTGATGCCGCTTCTGCAAAAGGTCAAAGCAAAGGGCTAGGCCGCCGCTTCGTCATGAGCCGCATTTGACGCCGTGCCGGGCAACATCAGGGTGGCAGACAGACACGGTTTCACCACTATACTGCCAAGTGCAGCCAACATCCTATCCTGTGCTGCCCTTCAGTCTGGAGACAGCACGCTATGGAAACTCACAATATTGCGATCAGGCAAGCAGGACCTGATGAAAGCGATGCAGTGGCGGCGATTGCACGAACGTCCCGAGAGCATTTCTTGCCTTACCTGCCAAAGCTGCACTCGTTTGAGGGCGACAAGAAATTTTATCGCAACAGGGTCTTCCCAGAATGCGAGGTTTGGGTCGCGACGGACAATCAAAAGCTTGTGGGGTTTTGTGCGTTCAAAGAAGGCTGGGTCGAGCACCTCTACCTGCTTCCGACGCATGTCGGCAAAACGCTCGGCGAAACGCTTCTGACGAAGGCGAAAGAACACCACACGTTCCTGCAACTCTGGGTCTTTCAGCGCAACCTGCGTGCCATCGGTTTTTATGAGCGCCATGGGTTTCGGAAGGTCAAGGAAACCGACGGTGCCGCCAATGAAGAAAAGCTTCCCGATGCTTTGCTCGAATGGCGCGGTCTTCCGTAAAACCGGCCCTGCTCGAAGCCCAGCATCTGGCGAAAGACCAACCGCTGCGCGCGTGACGTCGAAACCGCCGTTTCAGTCGAATCGACTAGCTGCCGCTCATCCAGCCGCGCAACATAGCCAGTGCGGCGGGGCTGTCCCATTCCGCGTCACCCTTCATACGAGCGACTTCGCGGCCGTCCGGACCGATCAGCACCGTCAAGGGCAGACTGCTGCCGCCGATATCGCGCATCAGCGCCATTTTGGGGTCAAACAACTTCGGCAGATGGCTAATGCCCTTATCCACAAAGAACTTGTCCACGGCTGGCTTTGAATTGCGGCCAGTGGCTATCGTGACGACCTCGAATTGAGCGCCGCCAAGTTTAGCGTCCAACCGCTCCAGCGACGGCATCTCTTTGACGCAAGGCGCACACCACAAGGCCCAGAAGTTCAGCAGCACGTGTTTGCCCCGATAGTCCGAAAGGGTCACCGCATTGCCGTCGGCATCGGTGACGGCGGTTTCAGGCACCGCACGGGACTCCCCGTGCAGTTGCAATTTGGCCAAATCGCCCTCGGCCAGGGTGAAGAGCGCATTGGTATCAGCAACAGCAGGGTTTGCACCTGCGGCTAGGCCCGCGTATAGCACCAAGAGCTTCAAAAACCGCATTTCATTACTCCAAAGAGCCAGTCCATGACCGACCAGACAAAAGACGCATCCAACGCCATGTGGGGCGGGCGCTTCGCCGCCGGTCCAGACGCCATTATGGAAGCCATCAATGCCTCCATCGGTTTCGACCAGCGGTTCGCCCGCCAAGACATTGAGGGCTCCCGCGCCCATGCCGCCATGCTCGGCGCCAAAGGCATTATTACGGGTAACGATGCGGAGACGATCAGGGAAGGCCTCCTCACGGTCTTGTCAGAAATCGAGACCGGAAAGTTCCAGTTTTCAACGGCTCTGGAAGACATTCACATGAACGTAGAGGCGCGCCTGCGCGAAGTGATCGGAGAACCCGCCGGCCGATTGCATACAGGGCGTTCCCGAAATGACCAGGTTGCACTGGATTTCCGGCTTTGGGTGCGTGACCAAGTGGACGCTTCTATTGTTGCCATTCAGGCGCTGCAAAAGGCGCTTGTCGCGCAGGCAGAGGCTGGTGCCGACTGGGTTATGCCCGGCTTCACTCATCTGCAAACCGCGCAACCTGTAACATGGGGCCACCACATGCTGGCCTATGTCGAAATGTTGGGCCGCGATGTGTCGCGATTTGCCGACGCGCGGGCCCGTATGAACGAATCGCCTCTTGGCGCTGCCGCACTTGCTGGCACGTCTTTCCCCATCGACCGTGATATGACCGCCGCCGCGTTGGGCTTCGACCGCCCTGCTGCCAACTCGCTTGATGCTGTGGCCGACCGCGACTTCGTTTTGGACTTCCTCGGGGCCGCGTCGATCTGTGCAATGCACCTGTCGCGCCTGTCGGAGGAGTTGGTGATCTGGTCCTCTGCCCAGTTCCGGTTCGTAACGCTCAGCGACCGCTTCTCTACCGGCTCGTCGATAATGCCGCAGAAGAAGAACCCTGACGCCGCTGAGTTGATCCGCGCAAAGATCGGCCGCATCTACGGGGCCAACACCGCGCTGATGATCGTGATGAAGGGCCTTCCCATGACCTATTCCAAGGACATGCAGGAAGACAAGGAAATGACCTTTGATGCCGCCGACAGTCTGATGCTGGCGCTGGCCGCGATGACCGGCATGGTTGCCGACATGACTGCCAACCAGCCAGAGCTCGAAAAGGCTGCGGCCTCTGGGTTCTCCACGGCGACCGATTTGGCGGACTGGTTGGTGCGCACTCTTGATATGCCCTTCCGTGAGGCACACCATGTCACTGGGTCGCTCGTTAAGATTGCCGAAGACAGGGGCTGTGATCTACCCGACCTGAGCCTTGCTGACATGACCGGCGTCCATGCTAAGATCACCCGCGACGTCTTTGATGTGTTAGGGGTCCATAACTCGGTCTCCAGCCGCACCAGCTACGGGGGCACCGCGCCGGACAACGTGCGGGCCCAAGTCGCCCTCTGGAAGGAGAAACTGGGATGAAATACACAATCACACTGGTCGCAGCAGCGCTGATGCTTGCTGCGTGTGGCATCGACGGCGAGCCGAGCACGCCCGAACCTGCCGCCAAATCGAAAACCGGTATCAGCATTACCGGACGCGCCGAAGTCGGTGTCCGGAAAAAGTGGTAGAAACCGCCTCCCGCCACCACAAATAGGCGATCCCCCGCCGCTACAACCGCTTGCAAATAGACAGCGGCGCAGGTGAAGTGAATAAAGGGCGCGGGCAGCGCGCCGCGCAAAGGGTAAGTGAGACCATGGAAAAGATCCCTATGACCCCGAAAGGGTTCAAAGCGCTCGACGGCGAGCTAAAAAACCTGAAGGTGGTGGAACGCCCCGCCATCATCAAGGCAATCTCCGAGGCGCGCGAACACGGCGACCTGTCGGAAAACGCGGAATATCATTCTGCTAAGGAAAAGCAGTCCTTCATCGAGGGCCGCATCAAGGAACTCGAAGGCATGATCAGTTTGGCGCAAGTCATTGACCCTGCCACGCTATCCGGCCCCATAAAGTTTGGGGCGACCGTCAAGCTGGTCGACGAAGACACCGAAGAAGAAAAAACCTACCAGATTGTGGGCGAACAAGAGGCCGACATCCATAACGGCCTGCTCAACATCGCATCGCCTCTGGCCCGTGCCCTGATCGGCAAGGAAGAAGGCGACAGCGTCGAGGTAAAGACCCCCGGCGGCACCAAAGACTACGAGATTCTGGAAATCAAATACGCCTGAGAACGGCAGCAGAGACACCGAAGACATGTCAGACCAACAGCCAGAGATCATCACGGACAAACCCTTGGATTTGGGGGTCTACGCCCGCCCGGACCGCGGGCTGGCTGCGGCGGATATCATTGCCATCGTCTTGTCCGCGATGTGGCTGGTGGCCGTTGGCATCTACTTCTTCGTCTTGTCACCTGCCGAAGAAACCACTCGCGGCGGCTTTGTCGTGGCGATGCTGGCGATCTTCCTGCCCATCGCGCTGATCTGGATCGGGGCCACCGTCGTCAAGACCGCCCGCGTGATGCGCGAGGAAGCCTCGCGGTTGCAATCGGCCATCGACGCCATGCGTCAGGCCTATGTCACCCAAGCGCAAACCTCCGGCATGGGCATCAAACCCGCTGTGGAGCGCAAGCTCGACGAAATCGCGTCGGCCACCAAACAGACCCAAAACGCCATGGCGACCTTCGCCACATCGCGCCAGTCGATTGTGGAGCAAACGCCGTCGCAACCCGCGCTGATCAAGCTTGGCGTTTCCGCTGACAGCCAGCCGGGTCTGGCCCTTGGCACCCCGCCCGAGGCGATGAGCCCCCCGCTGTCGGTCGATGATTTTATCGGCGCGCTCGACTTTCCCGAAGACGAGAATGACATGGAAGGCTTCCGCAAGCTGCGCCGTGCGCTGGCTGATCACGAAAGCTCAAAACTGGTGCGCGCGTCGCAAGACGTCCTGACGCTGCTCAGCCAAGACGGCATCTATATGGATGACCTGACGCCCGACCGCTCTCGCCCCGAACTGTGGCGCCAGTTTGCCAAAGGCGAGCGCGGGACAGCCGTTGCAGGGATCGGTGGCGTGCATGATCGTTCGTCATTGGCGCTGGCCTCGGGCCGGATGCGGTCCGACGCCGTGTTTCGCGATGCAGTCCACCACTTCTTGCGCCAGTTTGACAAAACCTTCGCCCGTTTCGCCGAAGGTGCCAGCGATCAGGACATAACCAAACTGGCCGATACCCGCACCGCACGCTGCTTCATGCTGCTCGGTCGCGTCACGGGAACCTTCGACTAGGCGCGGCGTTCGAACGTCGGGGGCCTTTCGCGTTGCCCGCCCCTGCCCCGCTCAGCGCCAACGCGCCCGCCTGCGGTCACAGCCCCCACTGGAACCCCGTGGCCTTTTCCGACACGTCCCACAGCTTTGTCATGACAACCTTGTCATAGGCATGTGGGTTCAACGTGCCTTTTCCAACCGGCCCGACAAATTCCATGCGGCCAGTCGGCCCGTAGAGCGCCCGCTGCTCCAGCCCTGTTTCGGTCGCGCACATAACTTCCGGATACGCCCCTTTTTCGGCGGTTTGCACCATCGGCGACTTGCTCATCAGCCACCATGCCAGTCGGGTCATAAGCCCCCCGCTTGTGCTGATCAGAGATGTTGCAGAGGAGCCAGGGTGGCAAACATAGACGCCTACTCTTTTGCCTGCTGTCTTGATGCGATCCTGCAACTCATAGGCAAACATCATCTGCGCCAGCTTGGATTGGCTGTAGACCGCGTTGGCGCTGTAGTTTTTGTCCCAGTTCATATCGTCGAACTGGATCGTTTTGATCCCCAGATTGTACCCCAAGCTGGCCACCACGACAATCCGGCCATGAGTCACTTCGATGCGGTCAAATAGCATTCCGCACAACACGAAATGGCCGTAGTGGTTGGTGCCCAATTGGCTTTCGAAACCGTCGACTGTCAGGTGCTGGGTCGGCACCTGCGCGATAGCGGCGTTGCAGATCAGCGCGTCGATGCGGGCGGTTGTTGCCAGCACCTCCGCCGCCGCGCCGCGCACGCTTGCAAGGTCAGACAGGTCCATGCGGACAAAGCTGATGTCGGCACTTGGCCCGAACTCTTCTTTCAGCTCTTTAACGGCGGCGGTGGATTTTTCGGTGCTGCGGTTCAGCATAACCACCTTCGCCCCCTTTGACAAAACTATGCGGCTCGCCTGGAACCCCGCACCGGCATTCCCGCCCGTGATAACATAGGTTTTGCCCTCAAGAGAGCCGAGCCGTTCGGGGGTCCAGCCATTTGGTCCGAAGGTCAGGTCAGGCATTGTCATTCTCCTTGTGCTGCGGGCGGTCCGGCCCTTTGCAATACGTGTCTTTCTTGAACTGCAAATAACTCTCGTGATTGTTAAAAAATAGATCATATAGTCCCGATTACTTGCCTGATTGTATCAACAGGGTTGCGGACGCTTATCAGTACGCTCTAGATTCGCGGTATGAGCAAAACGCAGATCAAGCAGCTTATCGCCTCGCGCACTCACACCGACGGGTTGACCGAAACCGGCATAAGGGGCGTGCGCCTGTTTCGGGCAACGCGGTCCATCCCCTGTGTGCCGGCAGTCTATGAGCCCTGCGTCGTCGCCATTGTGAGCGGGGCCAAAGAAGCCGTCTTCGATGGCAACAGATATGTGTATGACGACAGCCAATACCTGTGCTGCCCGATGTCGATGCCGGTCAAGGCGGGCACGCCCTCTGCCTCTGCCGATCACCCTCTTTATGGTGTGTTCATCTCGCTCGACCCGCAGCTGATGACAGTGCTGGCGCTGGACATGGAAACCGCTGGAGGGGCGCTGCCGACAGGCAAAGGCGGCCCGCCCGCACAGGGTATCCAGCTGGCCAGCTGGGACGACAACTTTACCGATGCGCTGGTGCGGCTGCTGGCCCTCGGGGCGAGCCAGACAGATACGGCCGTCCTTGGGGCCGCCCGATTGCGAGAGGTGTATTATGCAATCCTCAAGGGCGAGGCAGGGGTATTTGCGCGGCAGGCCTTCGGCGCCGGAAACGCCATTGCGCGCTCCATCGCAGATGTGTCTGCCAAACTGGATGCGCCGATCTCAATTGATGATATGGCCACCCGCGCAGGCATGAGCAGAGCCGCGTTCCACCGCAAGTTCAAGCAGGTGACCACGATGGCTCCGATCCAATTCGTAAAGTCGATGCGGCTGAACAACGCCGCGATGAAGATTGCCTCGGGGGTGACCGTGAACGAGGCCGCGCTGGATGTCGGCTATGCCAGCCCGTCCCAGTTCAGCCGGGAGTTCAAGCGCATGTATGGCCAGTCGCCGCGCCAATGGGGG
Source organism: Litoreibacter janthinus (assembly GCF_900111945.1). Lineage (NCBI taxonomy): Bacteria > Pseudomonadati > Pseudomonadota > Alphaproteobacteria > Rhodobacterales > Roseobacteraceae > Litoreibacter > Litoreibacter janthinus. The sequence goes on from NZ_FOYO01000001.1 coordinate 250,119, forward strand.
GCCGCCCAACACCTTCCGGCGGGAATGGCCATGGGGTCAGAGGGCTGACCGCACCATTGTCGTGGCCTTGCGGAACCCGAACACGCGATGAAACGGCCATGCGTCCACCTCGCCGCGGGGGGTGAAACCTTCGCGTTCATACAGCGCCCGTGCGCGGGGGTTTTTGTCGATCACATCCAGCCGGACCTCGGTGTAGCCGTGATCGCGCGCGTGACCAAGGATGGCGCCCAGCAGCGCCGTGCCAACACCTTTGCCCCGCGCGGCCTCATCCACGAATATTCCGTCCATCAGCAACTGCCCGTCTTCCAGTTTGCGTTCCAATCGGTCAAGGACAAGCCCGCGCCAGACGCCGCCGAACGTTCCGTAGATCGGCGTCAGGTCGGACAGGCCACCCGCCACCAAGCCGCCGTCTGATGTTTTAAAACCCGCCACGCCCAGCAGCTGCCCGTCTTCAATTGCGCTGATGGCAAATTCCGGCTGGAGCACCCGCCTGATGAACCGGAGCCCCTTATCTTCGGGCCCCAAAATCGACCCCAGCTTGTCAGAAAACGCCCCCCAGAAAAGCCGCGACACGTGATCTCGCTGCGACTCCAGAAAGCCGTGCTTCATCTGCATCACAAGCCAAAGCTCCCATAAGGCAGGTAGCGCACCAGATCCCCGCGCGCGATCAGCGCTTCCCCATCAGGAAGCTCCACCAGCCCGTCCGACCAACTCAACCCCGAAATCCGGCCAGACCCTTCGGAGGCGAAAACCTCAACCCCGTCCGGCCCCATGCGGGCGCGCAAAAACTCACGCCGACCAGGCTTTTTTCGCTTCTCGAAGGCCGCCGGAACCATAAACCCCTGCGGCACTGAAAACGTGGCCCCCGCCAGTTTCAGGCAAGCCGGCCGCGCAAAGATCAAGGCACAGACAAAGGCCGCCACGGGATTGCCCGGCAGCCCGAACACAGGAACACCCTGCCATAAGGCCAAAGCCAACGGGCGTCCGGGCTTCAATGCGATGCGCCACGCCTGCAAATTGCCCTGCTCTCGCAGCAGCGCCGAGACGTGGTCCTCGTCCCCCGCCGACGCCCCGCCAGAGGTCAGGATCACGTCGCACCGCGTCGCAGCGTCGTCCAGCCGCGCCTTTAGCGCAGCGCGGTCGTCGCGCACATGCCCCAGATCAACCGCCTCGAACCCCCAACACCCCGCCAGTTGCAACAGCATCGGGCGGTTCGCGTCATACGTCCTGTCGGTCGGGGCATCTTGTGAGGGCTCGACCAATTCATCGCCAGTGGACAGCACGCCCACGCGCAGCCGTTCAAACACAGGCACCTGATCAACGCCCAAGGCTGCCAGCAACCCCGCATCCTGCGCCCGCACAACATGGCCCGCATCGAACACATGCCCGCCCGCAGCGACGTCTTCGCCCGCCTTGCGGGTATTGGCACGCGCTTTGACAGGCCCGCGAAACGCCACATGGGTTGCGGTGACGCTGCAATCTTCTTCCAGCACCACCGTGTCGACGCCTTCAGGCAGCACAGCTCCAGTCAGCACACGTAGTGCGGAGCCATGCGGAACTTCCCCCGAATACGCACCGCCCGCCGCCGCGCGACCGTGCAGCAAGGGCATCACCTGATCGCCCTCGCCTGTGGCCGCATGGGCAAAACCATAGCCATCCACAGCCGAGTTCGGTGCGGGCGGGTTGGAGCGCCGCGCCATGACAGGAGCAGCCACCACACGCCCCGAGGCCTGCGCGTGCGAGACGTGTTCGACCCCCACAATCGGCGTTAACGCCGCCTCCAAACGTGCCAAGGCGTCGTCAACCGGGGTCCAGTCAACGCCAGCGGGCAACGCAAAACAATCGTCACGCAGTTTGGGTGGTCTGGGCAAATCCTGCGGTCGCATCGCGGCCTCCAATATGTCTTCGGCACCCACGCCTAAAATCCAACCCTCAGCGCCAGTGCCTTCCCCGGCGCTCAAGGCTTGGCTCAGCGTTCCGTCAGCATCCATTACCGCCATGGCGTTTGCCACCGCGCGCACTTGGCCCGCATCCTTGATCTCGTCACTTGGAAAGCTCTTGGCCAACAATGAGGGCCAGATCTCCACCAACCCCACGGCGCCGTCCAGAGGCTCGAACGGCCACACCTTCGCATCAAAGCGCCGTCTTAGGCGCGCCAGAACCGGTAAGCCCATCATGACCTGAGACCCTACAGACCCTGCGCCCGCCATCTGCCAGCAGGTGAAGCTGCCCTTGGCGCGGGTCTCCACTGCGCGACGTTCCGCAAATCCCTGATACGTCCGATCGCGCCCCTTGCGGGGCAGGTGCGGGATGTCGCGCTTCAGGCTGTTGAACCAGAACGGGCCGATATCCGGGAGGCTTGCGTTGATCTCTCCAGCCAGATCAAAGCGGTTGTTGGTCTTGGGCGCGTCCTCGACGCGAGCCTCGAACCAATCCCACAGCGCCAGCGCATCGTCAGTCCCTGTCAGATGCTTGGCGAAACCCTCAGGATAGCCAAAGGGAAAATCAAAGCCGATGCAAACCCGCCGCCCCGCCTCAGCCTCAAGCCGCGCGGACAGCCAGTCTTCGGCCACCTGACGATTGCGCAAATAGACGGGGTCTTCACCCGCTACACAGGCCCAGATCGCGTCGGCTTTGGGCGTAGCTCCACGGTCATTCCCGCCCGACCAATCCACCGCGATATGAGTATCGAAGAGGCTCACAGCCCGACGCGGGCCAGTATAAAATCGGCAATAGCGGTTGTGTCGTCCAGATGCAGCACCGGCACAGAAACCTCCGGCGCGGAATCCGAGGCGACAGCCACAATCGTATCATCCCCCGGAGCAATCAACGGCTGACCCGTGGCGGCACGATGCGCCTCGATCTTGTCATGCCCTTCGCGCTTGTAGCCTTCGATCAGCACCAGATCGACAGGTTCCAGCTTGCCCAGCAGCTCTGTCAGAGACGGTTCGTCTTCGCCACGCAGTTCCGACATCAATGCCCAACGGTTGCGCGAGGCGAGGATCACCTGAGAGGCGCCTGCCACGCGATGCCGGTGGCTGTCTTTCCCCTCGTGATCCACGTCGAACGAGTGGTGCGCGTGCTTCAAGGTGGACACGCTCAGGCCCCTCCCTGTGATCTCGGACACCAGCCGTTCCATCAGCCCTGTCTTGCCGGAGTTTTTCCAGCCCGTGACGCCAAATACCTTCATAGCAACCCTTCCGCCCGCGCCATGTCTTCGGGCGTGTTAACGTTGAAAAACGGATCGAACGGAGTGGCCGAAAACTCGGCAGTCGCGGTGCCGTGCCTGTCCGTCCACGCAACCACTTTGCGCACGCCCTCAGCCAATGCGGCGCGCAAGTCATGGCGCAAATCCACGGGCCAGAGACCGAATGTCGGATGCCGCGCCATGCCCCGTTCGGGGTCAGGTGTCGCGGCCAGTGCGATCGGTGCCTTGTCCGAGGCCAGCAGCAAACGCGGCACCAGATCGCACGGGAAGAACGGCGTGTCGGCCGCCGCCGTGACGATATGACTGTGTCCGCGCGCCGCGGCCCAGTCCATTCCGGCCAGCACACCTGCCAAAGGGCCAGGATACTCTGCCACACTATCCGCAATGACGGGCAAGCCGAAGTCAGAGAACCGCACCACGTCACCATTGGCGTTCAACGCGACCTCGGCCACCTGCGGCTCCAAACGAGCGATGACGCGGGCCAGCAACGTCTCGCCGCCCAAGCACAGCAAGCCTTTGTCACCGCCGCCCATGCGCCGCGACTGACCGCCTGCCAAAATTACGCCTGCGGGTTGTTTCACAATATCGCCTCCACTGTGGAACCGAGGTGAAGCGCAAATTCCAGACCGTAACTGATCACGCTGCCCCCTTCCGGCCCGACTTCTTCGGCTCGTCCGCTACTTTTGACAGGTCCGCGTCCCAGACCAGACGTTCCGCACCCGACAGGCACACAAAGCGTTGCCCGCGCATCCGGCCAATCAAGGTCAGCCCGACTTGCTGCGCAATCTCCACGCCCCAAGCAGTGAAGCCGGAGCGCGATACCAATACCGGAATCCCCATCAGCGCGGTCTTGATCACCATCTCGGAGGTCAGCCGTCCCGTGGTATAAAGCACCTTATCGGCGGCCTCAGCGCCGTTCAGTGCCATCCAGCCGGACACCTTGTCCACGGCGTTATGGCGGCCCACGTCCTCCATATAGACCAGCGGTCGATCCCCTTGGCACAGCACGGTGCCGTGTATCGCGCCTGCGGTCAGATACAGGGACGGAACCGTGTTGATCGCTTTGGCCAAGGCATAAAGCTCCGACGTGCGCACCTGCGCAGAAGGAAGCGTCAGCCCCTCCAGCCCTTCCATCATGTCGCCAAACACCGTTCCTACAGCGCAGCCGGAGGTGCGCGTCTTCTTGGCCAGCTTTTCTTCGTGGTCGGTCACCACGGCGGTGCGGACCACAACGGTGGCAATCTCATCGTCATAATCGATGCCGGTAACCTCATCGTCCGGCCCAATCATCCCCTGATTGCGCAAGAATCCCAGCGCCAGATATTCGGGATAGTCGCCTATGGTCATGGCGGTGACGATCTCGCGGGAGTTGAGGTAGATCGTCAGGGGCCGTTCCTCGACCACACGGATCTCGGTCTCGCGGCCTTCGTGGTCGGTGCCCACAACGGCGCGGGTCAAACCCGGTCGGTCAGGATCTGGGGCCAGAAGCCAGCCGTGATCCGATGTATCACCATTTGCCATTTGAACCCTCTCCCAAGGCGCATTAGCACTGTTCAGGTCGCAACCTTAGAGGCAGAGCATGTCCCCTTCCACCTCCAAATCTGCCCTCTGGCGCGGGGTTCGTGCGTGCCTGCCGTTCATCATCGTGATCATCCCCTTTGGGATGCTCTTCGGGGTAGCAGCGACCGAGGCCGGGCTGCCCATCGCCCAAGTTATGGGCTTCACTGCGCTGGTCATTGCAGGGGCGTCCCAATTTACCGCGCTCCAGTTCATGATCGAGAACGCGCCGGTGTTAGTTATCCTTGCATCCGCCTTGGCGGTGAACCTGCGCATGGCAATGTATTCGGCGGCAATCACCCCCTATTTGGGCGATCAGGCTTTATGGAAGCGCGCCTTGCTCAGCTACATTCTGGTAGACCAGACCTACAATCTGGCGATCCTCGACTATGAGCAAAACCCGAACCAGACCGTTGCCCAGCGCACTGCATTCTTCGTGGGCTGCGCTATTCCAATCGTTCCGCTTTGGATCGCTTCGACTTGGGTGGGCGCGGCATTGGGCGGGCAAATTCCACCGGAATACGGCCTTGATTTCGCGCTCCCGATTGCATTCCTTGCAATGGTCGCCCCGGCCTTGCGCACACTTGCCCATGTCGCGGCGGCGGTCACCTCGGTCGTGCTGGCCCTCGTGCTCGGGTTCGTGCCCCTCAACCTTGGCCTGTTGGTTGCAGCGGTGCTTGCCATGATGGTAGGCGCAGAAGTCGAAAGGCGCATGGCATGACCTATTCAGACGCAACGGTCTGGTGGATCATCGCGATCCTCGGCATCGGCACCTTCCTGATCCGCTTCTCGTTTCTTGGCCTGATCGGCTCCCGCCCGATGCCGGCTTGGGTGCTGCGCCATCTGCGGTACACTTCCGTCGCGATCCTGCCCGGGCTTGTCGCCCCGCTGGTGATTTTTCCTGCGGCGACCGGAGGCTCACCGGACCCCGCGCGCCTTGCCGCAGCAGCAGTGACGATCGGGATCGGCTATTGGACCAAGGGCGTGGTCCGCGCGATGGTGTGCGGGGCTGTTACCCTGTTCGCGGTGCAGTATCTGTTAGGTTAGCGTTTCTTTCGGCTGGGCTTCTTTGCATTCTGATGTGATCCGTCGAGATCCAGCCAAAGCTTGCCATTGTGATAGCCACCTTGAATCAAATGTCCGCGCCTTCGCACCTCTGGGAAATCCTTAGCCCAGTCTCGGAAGAAATCATTGGTGACGATCCGCGCATTCAGATCGCGCGCGGCGTTCAACAGGTACGGGTCGGCCTGAACGCCTTTTGCCACCACCAACACTTGATCCTCCCGAAGGTTCAGAACGCGCGCGAATTCGTGGTCGTCCTTGTAGCCGTCAAAGAGAAGGTAGCCTGCATTCGCATCAAACATAACGCCGGGGGTAAAACCCTTCTCCAGTAGCAATCGGACAGCATCCTGAACGGTTTGAAGCTTTGGGCTTTGGTCTTCCCAATACATCACATTCGAGCCGTCGATGAGAATGTAGTCTTTCTTTGCAGGTGGCGCGGCGGGTTTGGCGGCGCGTTTGCGAGGTTTGCTTTTGACCGGTTTTTTCGGCTCAAGCGGGTCTAACGGCTCGAGAGGTTCGGGCGGTTTGCGTGTTAATATCCATGCGACGATGGCCCAGAAGAACAGGGTAACGGCGATCATCAGGTAAAGCATGGGTCGATCTCACACGGGCAGAGCAGTCGTTTTGAACACCGTGCGCAGCGCGAAACTCGACTGCATCTGGGCGACCCCCGGCAAGCGCGCGAGCGAGCGGCGGTGGATCGCGGCGAAGTCTTCGGTATCCTCCGCGACCACTTTCAACAAATAGTCAGCCGTGCCTGCCATCAAGTGGCACTCCAATACGTCTGGAATCTTGGCAACCTCGCGCTCGAACGCGTCCAGTACCTCGTCGGCCTGACCGCTTAATGTGATCTCGACGAAGACCGTCGTGGGTCGCCCGACCTTCCTCGCGTCAACCATCGCCACGTAGTCGCGAATGATGCCGTCCTTCTCAAGCCGTTGCACCCTGCGGTGACAGGCCGAGGCCGACAGGTTTACCTTCTCCGACAGATCCGCATTCGACATCCGGCCGGACTTTTGCAGCACCCTCAGGATTCGAGCATCCGTGTCGTCGTAAGAGCCCATACCGAAGATTCCTCTCGCAAAAATGCCGTTCGACGCATGAAACGTGCTTACAAACCCGCTGGCAAGGGACAAATCGCGAAAACCTGCACACCACGTCACGCTAGGCTGGTGAGTAAGTGCAATGGAGGATGCAAACATGATTATCGGCTGCCCAAAGGAAATTAAACCACAAGAATTCCGTGTCGGCGTGACACCTAACGCCGCGCATGAGGCGGTGGCCCACGGCCACACGGTGCTGATCGAAACAGGCGCAGGGCTTGGGGCCGGATTTGACGACGCTTCCTACACCGACGCAGGCGCGCAGATTGTGGCAGCCGCCGCTGACGTTTTTGCCAAGGCTGACATGATCGTGAAGGTCAAAGAGCCTCAACCCGTCGAGCGCAAGATGCTGCGCGAAGGTCAGTTGCTGTTTACCTACCTCCACCTTGCGCCCGACCCAGAGCAGACCAAAGACCTGATTGCCTCTGGATGCACTGCGATTGCTTACGAAACCGTTACTGACGCAAATGGCGGCTTGCCCCTGCTCGCTCCGATGTCAGAGGTTGCGGGCCGTCTTGCACCACAGGTTGGCGCTTGGACCTTGCAGAAGGCCAATGGCGGGCGCGGCGTTTTGATGGGCGGCGTCCCTGGTGTCGGGCCTGCGAAAGTCATGGTCATCGGTGGCGGCGTTGTCGGCACTCATGCGGCCAAGATTGCGGCTGGCATGGGCGCGGATGTAACTGTTCTGGATCGCTCCTTGCCACGGATGCGCTATTTGGATGACGTGTTTGGCGGCCAGTTCAAAACGCAATATGCCTCTACCGGCAACATCGCGGAACTGGCGATGCAGGCGGATATGGTCATCGGCGCCGTGTTGATCCCCGGTGCAGCGGCCCCCAAACTGATCACCCGTGATCAACTGTCCACGATGAAACCCGGTGCGGCACTCGTTGATGTGGCCATTGACCAAGGCGGTTGCTTCGAGACCTCGAAAGCCACCACCCACGCTGACCCTGTCTACGATGTGGATGGCATCATGCATTACTGCGTCGCCAATATGCCGGGTGCCGTGGCGCGCACGTCAACCATTGCGCTTGGCAACGCCACTATGCCGTTCATGCTAGCGCTGGCCGACAAGGGCTGGAAACAGGCCTGCGAGGACGACCCGCATCTGTTGAACGGGTTGAACGTCCATGCGGGCAAGCTGACTTACTACGCAGTTGGCAAAGCGCTTGGCATCGACGTGCTGTCGCCGCAACTTGCATTAAAGGCCTGAAACGAAAAAAGGCCCGCCGGATCATTGGCGGGCCCTTTCGTTTTTAATCTGGCGAAGCCTATTTCTTGGCGAGGCTGTCGCGGATTTCCAGCAATACGTCCAGCTCCGACGGGCCGGTGTCTACTTCTGGTGCCACTTCTTCCGGCTTTTCTGCAGCAGCTTTGATCTTGTTGACGTAGCGCACCAACATGAACACCACGAAAGCGATGATCAGGAAGTTGACGATCGCCATGATGAACGATCCGATGGCGAAGACTGCCGCACCGGATTCGCGCGCCGCTTCCAAGGATGCGCCTTCTGGAACATCGCCAGACAGCACCCAATACATGTTGGAGAAGTCGATCCCGCCGATGATCAGGCCGATGATCGGGTTGATCAGGTCGCCTACGAGCGAGCTTACGATCGCGGTGAAGGCCGCACCGATGATGATACCAACGGCCATGTCCATGACATTGCCCTTGGCGATAAAGTCTTTGAATTCGTTTAGCATAGCTTCATTCGTCCCTTGTACGTTTTCTGAGCGCCTGCATTTTCTGTGCGCTTCTGTAGAGGTGCATAGCATTTTTCCGCACCAAACCACGGGTTATTTACATGATTGTTCTTGTTAGGTTTAGGGGGAAACAAGAATTCGGCTCCTCACAACGACATCTCCTCAGGACGTCCCCATCAGCCGACGCTGGCCTACAAAACACCCGGACCGGCTGCAATTCTGATCCTTTCCGATCCCGCCGGGGTGAAGGTGACCGTCGCGCTGGAGGAGCTTGGCATCCCTTACGTGGCGCACAAAGTCACGTTGCCAGCGGGGCAGATCATAAAAATCTGGTGGCCTATCTTGATCGGTTTTTGGAACGCCCTATCGTGCAGCTCGAGTTTGTGACGCCGCCGTGCGTCTAATGCTGCGCACGCTTCGTTAGCAAAACCTCAATCGGGGCGGCGTAGAACCTGCCGCGTCTAGACAGCATAGGTCATTTGGGTTCCCCGCAGAATTGGGGGGCCACCTTTGATCACCGGTGAATGGGGTCATCAAGCCCCGATAGGTGCGGGATTAAAGCCCCGTCCAGCGCGACCACAACGGCGGCGCCGCCACCTTGCAACACATAGCACCGAGACACCGCCAACCGCGCCGCCCGCAACAGGGCCGCGCGGCGCTGGCGCTTGCGTTAGTCAGGCAGCTTGCCCGTCAGGACATAACGCAGAATATCAGCGACCTTGGCCGGGTCATCGGTGACGGCAAGAGCGGCTGCGTCCACCTCTTTCAGCGGGTGCTGATGCTCCGCCCCGTGAACAACAATCAACGACTTGCCCAAGGCGGCAGCAAAACCTGCGTCAAATGCCGCGTTCCACTGTTTGTACTTTTCGCCAAAGCGCACCACGACCACATCCGCGTCACTGATGCCTTTGCGGGTCCGGATCGCATTGACCATCGCGCCCTTGTGGTCGTGCCAGTACTTCTGATCCTCGGCACCCAGAATGGCCACACCGCAATCGTCCGATGCATCGTGATTTGTCACAGGTGCGTCAAAGCTAACGTCGAGCCCTTTGGAGCCCTCAATGATCTGCTCGCGCCAGTCGGTGTGAATTTCGCCCGACAGGTAAACCTTCAGCGTCATGTTCCGTTCTCCTTTTCAGCTTTCGCTGCAAGGTGACGTGATCAACGCTGAAGGCAAGTGCTTTTAGGCAACGATCAGAGGCTCGCTGGTGTAGAACGCCATGAATTCCGCCTCGGAGACACCTTCAAAAGTGATGGAGTCGTTGAACCCGATCTCAAGCACAGCGTTGCCGTCCACTTCGGTTACGATATCAAGGCCAAAGGCATCCGCGAAAGCAAGGTTCGCGCTCAGCCAGTCCTGCCCAGCCATGCCGCCGATGATCATGTCATCTACGCCCAACTCGAAGTCGGTTATGGTCAGGTCCGAAGACTTCTTGGAGGTTTGGTAGACAAACTCAAACGTGTCGGCACCTTCGCCGCCCGTGAGCGTGTGATCACCGCCCTTTTTGAGGCGCGCCACAATCAAGTCGTCGCCGGTCCCGCCGTCTGCCGAAGATGTGTGATCACCCGTGTTCACCGTGTCATTGCCTGCGCCGCCGAACAAATCATTGTTGCCTTTGCGCCCGAAGATGAAGTCATCGCCAGAGCCACCGTCGATGATGTCGTTGCCGTGGCCGCCATCGATGTAATCATTGCCGCCAGCGCCGTTCAGGATGTCAGCGCCATTCCCACCGAAAACACTGTCATCGCCGTTGCCCGCATTCACCACGTCATCGCCATCACCCGCCAGGATGTAATCATTTCCCAAGCCGGCGGAGATGATGTCATTATCTGCGCCGCCATCGATCCAGTCGTCCCCGCCGCCGGTCGAAATCGTATCATTGCCGTCGCCACCAAACGCGGCGTCGGCGGCATCCGACAGGGTCACTGTATCATTGCCCGCGCCAGCATCGACTTGGGTTGGAATAAGCTCACTGACCGTCAGGTTGTCATCTCCCCCATTCAACTCGATCACATAAGCGGTGACGGGTGCAGGATAGAGATCGATGAATTGTACCGGGTCGAAGACGTCTCCGGTTTCGGAGCCGATGATTTTCTGGATGGCCATGTTGTTTTTCCTCGTTAACGCACAAACACCGCCGGATTCGGCGGTCTTGCGAAAACGCTAACAAGGAAATGCCACGAGGTCGCCCCATTTCGGCCACATTCTAACGCATCAACATATTGTTTCTAAATAAGAAACGCCCGCCCCAAGAATGGGACGGGCGCTATAGGTCGAATTATTGAGTTCGGGTCAGACGATCAGCGGGTCATCGTATGCCGCTGTAAATTCATCCAGATCGGTGTCTTGGAATGTCAGCGTCAGGCCTTGATCCAGTCGTAGCACAAGATCCGTTCCGTCTTGGGTCAAAGTCGCTGCCGCATCGCCCGCGAGGAGATCAGCCATGAAGTCTTCATCCGATTGGCCCGCGATGATGAAGTCATCAAGCCCGATCTCGAAATCGGTGATTGTGACCAAAGAGCGTTTCTTCGCGCCCATTCCGTAGAATTCAAACGTGTCTGCCTGCGATCCACCTGTCAGCGTGTGCCAGCCGCCCTTGGTGGCGTTTGCCTTGATGTAATCCCGACCAGAGCCGCCATCGACGACCGAGCCGTTCAGTCCGGTGTCGATCGTGTCCCGACCAGCGCCACCAAGCAGAGTATTGTTGCCCTTAACACCGAAGATGAAGTCGTCGCCCGCCCCACCATCGATCACATCGGCACCCTTGCCGCCATACAGCGTGTCATTGCCAAGGTTGCCGGAAATATCATCCGCGCCATCGCCGCCATCGACGAAGTCGTCATGCTTGCCCGCGATGATCGTGTCATCTCCGAAGCCGCCCAAAAGCGTGTCTTCGCCTTTGCCACCATTAAGAATGTCATCTTCAGCGCTGCCAACGACACGGTCATCGCCCTTGCCTGCCCGCACTTCAAATCCGCCTTCTGCCTCAGGGTAGAGAAGCGGAATACTGATGTCGTCGTTTCCAGACGTACCTTCAACTATCGTTACCATTACCTAATCCTTGCTTCGTTCACAGAATCGACGCACGGCCCCCTGGCACATCGGATCACGGCACAGACACCACCAAAACATGGCAGCATCTGAACAATTTTAAGACAATTTTAAGATGTATCCTGATTTCCCCACCCAATCAGGTGGGGAAACCAGCATTATCCACGCAATACGCCGCCAGTCGCGTTCGAGACCTTCTCGACGATCTTCGCGCTGACCGCCTCGATATCCTCGTCCTTCAGGGTCTTGTCCGAAGGTTGCAGGCGAACCGTGATAGCCAAGGATTTCTTGCCCTCACCCAACGAACCGCCGATGAATTCGTCAAACACACGCACATCGTCGATCAGCACCTTATCGGCACCTGCTGCGGCATTCACCAACGTCAGCGCCTCTACCTGAGCGTCCACCACGAAGGCAAAATCGCGCTCGACAGCCTGCAAATCCTGCAGGGTCAAAGCGGCGCGTGTCGCAGTTTTGGATTTCGGGAACGGAATCTCGGCAGGCCACAAGGTGAATGCCATCGCAGGCCCTTTGATGTCATAGGCCGCCAGCACTTTCGGGTGCACTTCACCGAAGATGCCCAGCACCTTTTTCGGGCCAAGGCAGATCTTGCCGTGACGCCCCGGATGCCACCAATCAGGCGCGCCGCGCATGATCTGGACCTTCGCAGGTGCACCCAATGCAGATAGCGCTGCCTCGGCGTCTGCCTTTACATCATAGACGTCGACCGCACGGCGAGAGCCATGCACATCCTTGGGACCGGTATGCCCGATGAGAAGGCCAGAGGCCAAAAGATGCTGCTCGGACGGCTCTCCGCCATGGAAGGCAGAGCCGACTTCAAACAGCGCCATGTCATTGAAGCCACGCGCCTGATTACGGGCCGCCGCTTGCAAGAGGCCGGGCAAAAGCGCGGGGCGAAGGTGGGACATTTCGGAGCTGATCGGGTTTTCCAGCTTGGTCGCCGCCTCGCCACCACCGAACATCTCGGCGGATTTCGCGTCGATGAACGAATAGTGGACACATTCATTATACCCAAGCGCCGCGATGGTGCGTCGCGCGATCTGTTCGCGTTTTTGCATCGGCGTCAGGATCGGCTTCGGCACACCGGACTCCACGCGCGGCAGCGGGCGGCCTTCCAGCTTGGTCAACGACGCGATGCGGGCAACCTCTTCTACCAGATCAGCCTCGCCCAGAACGTCCGGCCGCCAAGACGGCACTTGCGCCATGTCGCCATCCATAACAAAGCCCAGAGCCTCCAGCGAAGCGCGTTGGGTTTCCGCGGGAATTTCCATGCCAACCAAAGACTGCACACGGTCGGTGTCCAGCTTGTAGGCCCGCGAATGGTCGGGCATCGCACCGGCCATTACCACTTCAGACGCCTCTCCGCCGCACAGATCGATAATCATGCGGGTGGCGTGCTCAATGCCTTCAGGCGTCCATTCGGGGTCAATGCCCCGCTCAAACCGGTACCGCGCATCAGAGTTGATCTTTAGCTTGCGGCCCGTATGAGCAGTACGGATCGTGTCAAAAAACGCGGCCTCAAGGAAGACGTCTGTCGTCTCCTCGGTGCAGCTGCTGTCCAAGCCGCCCATAATGCCGCCAAGGCTTTCGATACCAGCGTCATCCGAGATAACGGTCATGCCTGCTTCCAAGGTGTAGGTCTTGTCATCCAGCGCCGCGAAGGTCTCGCCCCCCTCTGACAAATGAACCCGCAAATTGCCCTTCACCTTGTTTGCGTCGAACACGTGCAGCGGGCGGTTGCGGTCATAGGTGAAGAAGTTGGTGATATCGACCAAAGTGGAGATCGGACGCAGGCCAATCGCCTTCAGCGCATCTTGCAGCCACGCAGGCGACGGGCCGTTCTTCACGCCTTTGATGACGCGGCCATAGAAAACGGGGCAGGCGTCGGTGTCATCGATGCTGACATTGATCGGGCACGCGAAGGTGCCTTTCACAGGCTCCACGTCCCGCGCCTTTAGGGTGCCAAGGCCACGGGCGGCCAAATCGCGGGCGATGCCGCGCACACCCAATGCATCTGGGCGGTTCGGTGTAATCGCAATCTCGATAACCGTGTCGACCTTGGACGGATCATGTTCTGCCAGCCAGTCGGTGAACTTCTGGCCAACCTCGCCAGAAGGCAACTCGATGATCCCGTCATGCTCTTCGGACAGCTCCATCTCCCGTTCGGAACACATCATGCCGTAGCTTTCGATGCCGCGAATTTTGCCGACGCCAATCGTGGTGTCGATGCCGGGCACGTAAACGCCCGGCTTGGCGACCACGACGGTGATCCCCTGCCGCGCGTTCGGCGCGCCACAGATAATCTGCATTTCGCCTTCATCAGTTTGGACCTGACAGACCCGCAGCTTGTCAGCGTCGGGGTGCTTCTCGGCAGAGTTCACGTAGCCAATGGTGAAGGCTGACAAACGTTCGGCGGGGTTTTCGACCCCTTCAACCTCAAGGCCAATATCGGTCAAAGCGTAAAGAATGTCATCAAGGCTGGCCTCGGTTTCGAGGTGATCCTTGAGCCAAGAGAGGGTGAATTTCATGCCACGCGCCTTCGTCTATATATACAAGTCACGGCCAAACGGCCCTGTTGGCCCGTGCTACCCCATCAATAAGGCAAGTGAAAGTGCCGCCGCACTGTTCGCAGAACGCGCAGGCGTTGAGGATTAAGGCGACAGGCCATATTCTCGCCACATTTTGGGGCCAACTTGGCCACAAGTGGGGCATACAACAGTGATTCTAAAGTTCTAAGGTAGCAAGCTTATGCACTTTTTGTTCGACGTCATGTCCGCGGTTTTCAAACCGTCCTTGATCGCCCTCTCCATCGCGTTTGGGGTGGCAATCATTTCGTTCAATGACTCGCCATACTCGGTCGATAAAGACTCGATTGACCTAACCGATCTTGGCTGCCCAAGCGTTCTGAGTGTGATCTGCGGCCCTGGTGGAATTCTCAACTAAGTCGCAGCCCTCTGGTTCAGTCCCCCTGTCCCGGCGTAGCGTTTTCCAAGGGCGTTGCCGATGAACACCACTGATCCGGCCATCCCTCCAATTTGCATGCTGCACATCGGCAAAACCGGTGGCAGCTTTTTGCGTTCTGTCTTGAAACATAACGAAAACCGCTGGACCCAGCCGCTTCACCTGCTGGGGCACGGCGCCACTTTGGGCGGCACGGCCAAGCGTTTCGGCGCTGACCGGAAGCTCGCATTTGTTGTGCGTGACCCACTGGCTCGCTTCTCGTCTGCCTTTTACTCGCGCCAGCGTCAGGGCCGCCCGACCTACCAATCGCAATGGAGCGCCGAGGAAGCCGCCGCCTTCCTGTGGTTCGAGACGGCGGAGGAGCTTGCATTGGCGCTGGCTTCCCCAAAAGCCCGCGAACGCTCTGCCGCACTTTTCGCGTTTGGCGCCATCCAGCACCTCAAATCAGACCTGCGCCATTATCTTGGCGGGGTGGAGTCTCTGCTGCGAGAGAGGGACAACATCGCAGTTTGCGTCGATCTTCCTGATCTGGACGCTCACTTGGGCGACATTCTGGCCTGTTTGGGGCTGCCAGAGTTCGAAATGCCGCCCAAACCCAATACCCACGCCGCCCCCGAACCGCTGCCGAAACTCAGTGCGCAGGCAGAAGCCGCCCTTCGCACCCATTGGGCCGAAGAGTTCGAGCTTTACGACGTCGCCTGTGACATCGCCCGTAAGTTGGGATTTAGCGGCTAAGACCGCCCGCCAAATTCGGCTGGTCCAGCGAGGCAAAGCCGTAATGGCGCAGCCAGCGCAGATCGCTGTCGAAGAAGGCGCGCAGATCGGGGATGCCGTATTTCAGCATAGCGATCCGGTCGATCCCCATGCCAAACGCAAAGCCCTGATATTTGGTCGGATCGATCCCGCCAGCTTCCAGCACCTTCGGGTGAACCATGCCAGAGCCGAGGATTTCGAGCCAGTCGTCGCCCTCGCCCACTTTCAACTGACCGCCTTCCCAAGAACAACGAATGTCGACTTCGGCGGACGGTTCGGTGAACGGGAAGTGCGAGGCACGGAAGCGCAACTCAACGTCATCCACCTCGAAGAAGGATTTCACGAACTCTTCCAACACCCATTTCAGGTTCGCCATGGAGATGTCCGTGTCGATGGCCAGTCCTTCAACCTGATGGAACATCGGGGTGTGGGTCTGGTCATAATCGGCGCGATACACGCGGCCCGGGCAGATGATGCGGATCGGGGCGCCCTGTGCTTGCATGGAGCGGATTTGCACGGGTGATGTGTGGGTGCGCAGCACATGCGGCGGGCGATTGTCGCCTTCTGCGCGGTGCATGTAGAATGTGTCCATCTCGCCGCGCGCAGGGTGATGGCTTGGAATGTTCAGCGCGTCGAAGTTGTGCCAGTCATCCTCAACCTGCGGCCCTTCAGCGACAGCGAAGCCCAGATCGGCGAAGATCGCGGAGACTTCTTCCGTGACTTGGCTAATCGGGTGGATCGTCCCTGCAGGGCGACCACGACCCGGCAAAGTTACGTCTAGCCATTCGGTGCGCAAGCGGGCGTCCAAGGCGGCATCCGCCAGCCCGGCCTTCTTGGCAACCAAGGCGGAGTTTACCTCGTCCTTCAAAGCATTCAACGCGGGGCCGGCCACTTGGCGCTCTTCCGGCGTCATCTTTCCCAATTCGCGCATACGCAAGCTGATCTCGCCCTTTTTGCCAAGCGCAGAGACCCGCAGGTCTTCAAGCGTCGCTTCGTCTGCGGCGTCGGCAATTTGGCTTAGGTATTTGGCTTTAAGATCGTCCATGACGGCCCCCGATTTGGTGTTACCGCTCTGCTATCCGCCACATGGAACGATTGCAAGCCAAGGGCAGGGACTCGGGTGCACGTTGCCATAAGGACTCAGGTGTGAATAATGTTCGATTTTCACCATACCCAGTCCCGAATGGGGTTCAAAACACCAAATACAGTGTGTATGACCTTACGTAAATGCTGTTGAGAAACACAGCAATTGCTGGGGGAAGCAATGCAGGCCACACTTTATTCTCACCGTCTCAAGACGGTGCTGCAGCATACCGTAATCGAGTTGGGTGTTACCCTGTCGATCGACGATGAGACTGCGAAAGTGTCTTTGGCCGAACACGAGGCCACCATTCTGGAGGCGGCTTCGCTTTTGAGGATCAAGGTCGATTTCCAGAAATCGGCTAATGCGACGACGGTGACATTTTATCGGTAGTAGAGTTCACAGGTGGGTTAAATGGGTTTCTTTGGAGCGAGTAATGCAGCGAAATATCGAGCTGAAGGGCTAAGCCTGATGCAGGCAAGTCGCATCGATAGCAGCCTTGCCAAGAACGACTTCAAGCGAACGCTGATACTGGCGGGGCTGGCATTCTTGCTGGTCGGAACTGTTTCCTTCATCGCGGTTCAGACCGCCAGCCGCACAAGCGAAGTGGCGGCCGTTGCGTCTCCACCTGCGCCTGCTGCCCCGATAGAACTCGCCGCGCTTGTGACGCGGCCGCAGCCAGTCTCGTTCGTGCCAAAAGACGCCTCGCAGGTTACACCACCCGAGCCGGCACGGCTCATCCCCGCATCAGCCGTTGCACCGCAGCGCGATATGCCAGTCGCTGGTTTCACCAACGTCATGCCCGAGCCACCGACGCCTGATGTCGCCGCTGTAGCGGAAGCGCCAAGAGCCCTGTCTTGCGTGGCCGAGCTTGCGCGGCTGGCGGAGCGTTCAACCATCTATTTCAATATAGGAAGCGCTCAAATCAGCGGCACCGACCTTGTCCGGCTGTCGACCATCGCGCGCGCGGCAAACGATTGCCCTGATGCTCAAATTCAGGTCACCGGACATTCAGACACCACGGGGAGCGACATGATCAACTTCGATCTCAGCTGGAAGCGCGCGGACAACACTGTGCTGGCCATTGCAGCACAAGGCCTGGATACGTCCCACTTCGAGCCCGTAGGGTTCGGCGCCCGAAGCCCGGTGTCCGAAGGCAGCACGTCGGACGAAGACGTGAACCGGCGCGTAGAGTTCGTAGTTCTGCGCCGCGATCCGAACCTGTAGAATAGGAGGTCCGACGATGTTCAATTTTACCGTTCTTTTGCTCGCCATGCTCGCCAGCGGTGCAATCGGCTTTTATCTGGCCCGTGAGCGTTATCTGGGTCAAAGCGACCGTCAACTGCACGTTCTTGGATCCGAGATTCGTCGGATGCGCCGCCGCGCCCATGATGCGGAGGCGCAGACCGCCCGCATGAAGGTGGAGCGGGACAGGATGCACCGCGCCCGTACCCGGCGTTAAGGGACCCCATCAGAATGCGAAAGGCCCGGCATCTTGCCGGGCCTTTTCGCTTTCAGGGACACCTGCCGCTAAACTGAGATGGTCAGCTTGGTCGGGGTTTCCATCATCAGGTCTTGCAGCACATCCAGCAGCGTATCGACATTCACCGTTTCCGGGCTCACCACATCAGTCGAGAAGTAGCGCAGAAACACCCGCCGCGTTTGCTCGTCCATGCCCTGATGCAGGGCCATTGACCACGTTGGAAACATCCGCTCCCGCACATCAGCGCAAGACAGCAAAATAATGTTGGAATGACGCGGGTCGCGGGAAATACGGTGATACAGCGCCGACACTTCGACACGCCCGCCCTCGATCACCTGAATGAAGTGGTCGCCATTGTAGTGGAGCAGCCCAGTCAGGTGGAGTCGCGGATTGTTGCGCTTGCAGGTCTCGATCAGCGCTTTGATATCCAAATCTTCAGACGGATTGCGCTGGCTATAATACACAAGGCGGGTGAGGTTCATGCTGGCCTCCCTAGGTAATCTTTAATCCACATCTAGTAGTGTTGCGAGTTGATACAGGCAATATCAAGTAAAACCTACCCAGTTTCATGGCTTATCCACAGATAAACGACCCGAAGCGGCAACAGAAAACGCCGCCCCAGCAAGCTAGGGCGGCGCATCCGCATCTGTCATCCAGATGGGTGTTTCTTAAGCCAATGCGGCCTTGGCTTTTTCGACGACTGCGGCAAATGCCTCTGGCTCGTTCACAGCCAAGTCAGCCAGCACTTTGCGGTCGACTTCGATGCCAGCCAAGGACAGGCCGTTGATGAAGCGCGAATATGTCAGCGCTTCGTCGATGGCACGGCAGCCAGCGTTGATCCGCTGGATCCACAGAGCGCGGAAGTTGCGCTTGCGGTTCTTACGGTCGCGGGTCGCGTATTGGTTCGCCTTGTCCACCGCCTGCGTCGCAACGCGGAAGGTGTTCTTGCGGCGACCTTGGTAGCCTTTGGCGGCTTTGATGATTTTCTTGTGGCGGGCGTGTGTTACGACGCCGGATGTAACTCTGGACATATCAAATTCTCCTTAGCGCGCGTATGGCATGTATTTTTTCACGATCTTTTCATCTGCTGCGCAGAGGATCGTGGTGCCACGGGCGGTGCGGATAAACTTGGTAGAGCGCTTGATCATGCCGTGGCGCTTGCCTGCTTGACCAGCTTTGACGCGACCGGAGGCCGTCATCGAGAAGCGCTTCTTAGCGCCTGATTTTGTCTTCATCTTCGGCATTTCCATCTCCTCAAAGATCGAGTGGTAGAACGCGCGACTCGGCATGCCATGCGCCGGACGTGCGGTGTGAGCGCGCTTCGTAGGACCAAAGCGGCGCCTTTGCAAGCCATGGAATGCAGCTTGTGGCCAGTTTAGCGCACAAATCCAGCGACAACTTTGGTGAAGACGTCTGGCAGATCCGAAATACTGTACCCGCCGGGGGCGCTGTAGACCGCAAAAACAATCATCCCACCAGACATCACAGCAGCGATAGTCGCCACCCGTGGTGCGCTTCCGTCCAGAAAGGCAGACAAAATGGCCGGAACCGTAAGCACGCCAATGACGATACCAATCACAAGAATAAGGTCATAGTCCAAGATCGCCTCCTCAAAAGGAATGACTTGTGGGAATACGCCGATTTACTCTGGGTCGGAGTTAAAAATCAACCTTTCCTCGCACGGAGCAACGCGAAGGATGTTGGTTGTTCCGGGCTGATTGAACGGCACACCGGCAGTCACAACGATCTGATCTTCCTCGGTCGCGAAGCCACCTTCGCGTGCGGCGCGTGCGGCGCTGACGACGGCCATCTTGAACCGCTCGACCGCACCAGGCGTAACAACGCAGTGCGTTCCCCAGCTCAGCGCCAAACGGCGAGCAGTGCCCACCAGAGGGGTCAGTGCGATGATCGGCACGTGCGGCCGTTCCCGCGACACCAGCAACGCCGTGGTGCCGGATTGGGTGAAACAGCAGATCGCCTTGATGTTCGTCGTCTCCGCGATTTCGCGGGCGGCCACAACGATACCGTCAGCAACCGTCGTCTTCTTGCCGCCGCGTTGCGCCGCGATGATGTCTAGGTAGTTCGGGTCGTTTTCAACTTCGATCGCCACGTTGTTCATCGTGGTCACGGCCTCGATAGGGAAGCTGCCTGCCGCGGATTCAGCCGAGAGCATGATCGCGTCAGTGCCTTCATAGATCGCCGTTGCCACGTCCGACACTTCGGCGCGGGTTGGCATTGGGCTGTCGATCATCGATTCCAGCATCTGCGTCGCCACGATTACCGGTTTTGCCACAGCGCGGCAGCGGCGGATCAGGCGCTTCTGGATCGGCGGCACATTCTGCACCGGAAGCTCGACCCCAAGGTCGCCACGGGCGACCATGATGCCGTCGGACACTGCAAGAATTTCGTCGAATGCCGTCACAGCAGCAGGTTTTTCGATTTTGGACAGGATCGCGGCGCGGCCATCGGCCAGTTCGCGGGCTTCCATCACATCCTCAGGGCGTTGCACGAAGGACAGGGCGAGCCAGTCGACGCCAAGCTGGCATACAAATTCCAGATCTTTGCGGTCTTTCTCGGACAGGGCTGCAAGCGGCAGCACCACGTCAGGCACGTTCACGCCCTTGCGGTTCGAGATGGTGCCGCCGACAGTTACTTCACAATTGGCGAAATCTGCGCCGCAGTCTTTGACCTTCAGACGGATTTTGCCGTCATTCACGAGCAGACTGGAGCCGGGCTCAAGTGCTGCGAAAATCTCTTTGTGCGGAAGCTGAACGCGGGTCACATCACCCTCGGCCGGATCAAGATCAAGACGGAAGGCGGCGCCGACCTCAAGCTCTTCTTCGCTGTTGGCGAATACGCCGACGCGCAGCTTGGGGCCCTGAAGGTCGGCCAGAATGGAAATCGGTCGGCCCAAGTCTTTTTCAACCTGACGGATGATTTGGTGACGCACGCGGATTTCGCTGTGGTCGCCATGGGACATATTCAGCCGGAAAACATCTGCTCCGGCCTCGAAGAGCGCGCGGATCATTTCATAGTCATTGGAGGCCGGCCCAAGGGTGGCCACGATCTTAACCTTGCGTAGTCTTCTTTTCATAATAATCCCTCGGTCGGCGGAAATGTTAGCGGTATCATATGACGGATACTGCGCCCTGCCGCAACTGGCGCTTTGTCACATTCAAGGCTATTCTAAGCAAAATTGTAACAGGCAAAACTCCGTGAGCGCTGAAAGTTTCGAAATTGTGGGCAAGAGCCGCCCGTCCCGCATGGTTTGCCTTTGCGACCATGCCACAAATACCGTTCCTGCGGGCCTACCGCCGCGCCTTGGCCTTCCAGAAGCTGATATGGCCCGACACATTGCCTATGATGTCGGGGCGGAAGGCGTAACCCGCGCGCTGGCCGAAGCCTTTGACGGTCCTGCCCTGATGTCGCGTTTTTCGCGGCTGGTGATCGACCCCAATCGCGGCGAGGACGATCCGACATTGCTGATGCGGCTTTATGACGGGTCAATCATTCCTGCAAATCGGTCTGCCTGTGTTGTCGAACGCGAACGCAGGCTGAACGCGTACCACCGCCCCTACCATACCGCCGCCGCCGATCTGATCGCGCAGCGCAACGCCCCGGTGATCGTCTCAATCCACAGCTTCACACCGCAGCTGAACGGTCGCCCGCCGCGCCCTTGGCATATTGGCGTGCTTTATGCGCAAGACGCACGGCTCGCCCTGCCGCTTTTGTCGCGACTGAACGCCGAAGATGATCTGTGTGTCGGTGACAATGAACCCTATTCCGGTCACCTGCCCGGCGACACGATGGAACGGCATGCGCTTACGCATGGCCACCTGCATGTCTTGATTGAACTGCGCAACGACCTCATCTTTACTGAAGACCAACAACTGGTATGGGCGGCGCGGCTTGCGCCGATCATCACCGCCGCCGTCGCGGATGCCGAAACCTGAAGGAATTTTGACCATGGACGCCCAAACCAAGCTGGAACTGGAAGCCGCTGCCTTCCGCACCTTGCAAGCCCACCTGCAACGGCGCACTGATGTGCAAAACATCGACATGATGAATCTGACAGGGTTTTGCCGGAACTGCCTAAGCCGCTGGTATCAAGAAGCCGCCAACGAGCGCGGGATCGAGATGACCAAGGACGAGGCGCGCAAAGATTTCTACGGAATGCCCTATGATCAGTGGCGCGACAAATACCAGACAGAAGCCAATGATGCGCAAAAAGCCGCGTTTGAAGTAGCGCATAAAGACGCCACATAACTGTGAATTGGGCCACGCACTGACTATGTGCTAAACTGCGTCCAAAGGAGACCGAGATGAAACGACTATCCCTGATCGCGCTGCTGGCCCTGCTGGCACAGCCTGCCGCTGCAAGCCAGTCGCCGATGCGTGACCATCTGAAGCAAGAATTACCGACATGGGGCTATGCCGATGTGGATGTCGACGGGCTGACCCGCCGACAAGTCGTCCACATCAACCACCTGCTTCACAGCAACAAGACACCCGCGCAAATTCGCGGCAATATCGGAGCCGTCTTGGGAGACAGCCTTTTGAAGACGCTGTTTGGTCGCCAATGATCCGCGCGGGGGTCATCGCAGCGCTGCTGGTATTGGCAGCACCGGTCACCGCCGCGCCGAACGAGCAGTTGTTGCGCTCGATCGAAAACCGGCTGGTGTTCTGGAACGTCGGCCCCGTTGACTACAAGGCGCTGTCCACATCGCAAGCAGCAGCGCTTCACATGAAGCTGTCAAACGCACCGTCGCGGTTCTCCGGGCGGTCACATATGTTCCGCCAGGAGTTGCTGACAATTCTGCGTTGGGATGGCAGCGAGAATAATTACTCGCTCAAGAAGTCAAACTAAAGCGCCTGCTTCATGCTTTCATCAAGGTAGATTTCGCGCAAACGTGCCGCCGATTTACCCGGCTTGCCGTCGCCCAATGCCACCCCGTCAATCTCCACGACAGGCATAACGAAGGTTGAGGCTGAGGTAATGAACGCCTCATCCGCGTTCTTGGCTTCTTCGATGGTGAAGGGGCGTTCTTCGATTTGCATCTGCGCCGCCTCTGCATAGGCCAGCACCGCCGCGCGGGTAATGCCGTGCAAGATCTCGTTGCCCAGATTGCGGGTGATGATCTTGCCGTCTTTCACAATATAGGCGTTGTTGGAGCTGCCTTCGGTGACGTGCCCGTCTTCCACCATCCACGCATCATCCACACCAGCGGCCTTGGCCATCATCTTGGCCATAGACGGGAACAGTAGCTGCGTCGTCTTGATGTCGCGACGGGCCCAGCGTTGATCGTCGACCGAGATCACCTTCATGCCGGTCGCAATCTTCGGGTTGTTCAGCAGGTTTGCCGTCTGGGTGAACAGCACGATCGTGGGCGTCACATCCTCGGACGGGAAGGCGAAGTCACGGTCGCCGGGATTGCCGCGCGAGATTTGCAGGTAGATCATGCCCTCGGTCAGCTCATTGCGCTTGACCAGTTGGTGATGCACTTCCAACAGATCCTCGGTCGAGATCGGATTTTGCATCTGCAACTCGTCTAGCGAGCGTTGCAGGCGTTTCGCGTGGCCGTCAAAGGCAAGGATTTTGCCGTCGAGGATCGACGTCACCTCATACACCGCATCGGCAAACAGGAAGCCGCGATCAAAGACAGACACCTTGGCCTCTTCTTCCGGCAGGTACTCTCCGTTCAGGTAAACGATGCGGCTCATATCACTATCCCCATAGCTCGGGCTTGGGCGCGTGGACCCCAGCCTCGTCAAAAATCAAAGGTTCATCGCGGTCTTCGGCCAGAAGCAGCGGGCCGTCAAGGTCGGTGAAGGCCACGCCTTGCGCCAAAATGGTTGCCGGAGCCATCGCCAGCGATGATCCGACCATGCAACCGACCATCACGCCGTAGCCTTGCGCCAGCCCTGCGTCCTTCAAAGCCAGCGCTTCGGTCAGCCCGCCGGTTTTGTCGAGCTTGATGTTGATGACGTCATATTTGCCCTTGAGCGACGGCAGCGAGGCGCGGTCGTGGCAAGCTTCGTCGGCGCAGACAGGCAAAGGCCGGTCGATCTCGGCCAGCATGTCATCTGCCCCTGCGGGCAAGGGTTGTTCCACCAGCTTCACGCCAAGGCGGACCAGATGCGGGGCGAGGTCTGAATAGACCTCTGCCGTCCAGCCCTCGTTGGCGTCGATGATGATAGGCGTGTTCGGCGCGCCACGGCGCACGGCCTCTAATCGGGGCATGTCGTCGGGAGTGCCGAGCTTGATCTTGAGCAGCGGGCGGTGGCTGTGTTTGCGTGCGCTGGCCTCCATCGCATCCGGCTCTGCCAGCGACAGGGTGTAGGCGGTGATCTCGGGCTTGGGTGCAGGCAGGCCCAGAATGTCCCAAACGCGGACGCCAGCTTTCTTGGCCTCCCAGTCCCATAAGGCGCAATCGACCGCGTTACGAGCCGCACCTGCGGGCAGGGCGCCTTGCAAGGCTGTGCGCGTGATCTCGGACGGCAGCGACAGGATTTCGGCGATCACCGAATCCAGTGTCTCGTCGTAGCGGGCATAGGGGACGCATTCGCCCTGCCCCGTCACTCCGTCGCGCTCCACGCGGACGGTCAGCACTTGCGCCTCAGTGCGCGAGCCGCGCGAGATGGTGAACACCTCCGCCAGCTGGAACACGTCCTTAGTGACTGTGATGCTCATAGCGCGGCTCTCCTTGGTTTAGATCAAAGTGCTTCGAGCGCATCCACGAGGCGCTCCGCGCCGAAGCGGAACGGATCAGTGGTGGGCAGGCCCATGCGGTCCTCGACCTCTTTGATATACGCGCGGGCCTCGTCCTCGGGCATGTGTTGGGTGTTGATGGAAATACCTGTGACCTGACAGGCCGGATTTGCCACCCGCGCCATGGTCAAGGCGGTCTCGCGCAGGGTTTCCAACGACGGCTGCTGATAGCCCGGCAGACCGCGCATGTGCTTGCGGGTCGGCTCGTGGCACAGCACCAACGCATCTGGCTGGCCGCCATGGATCAGCGCCATGGTCACGCCGGAATAAGACACGTGGTAGAGCGATCCTTGGCCTTCGATGTGATCCCAGTGGTCGTCGTCATTGTCAGGGGTCAAGTATTCCACAGCGCCCGCCATGAAGTCCGCTATCACCGCGTCCAGCGGCACGCCGCCACCGGTGATCAGGATTCCGGTTTGACCGGTTGGGCGGAAGGTGGATTTCATCCCTCGCTTGCGCATCTCAGCGTCCATGCAGAGGCCGGTATACATCTTGCCGACGGAGCAGTCGGTGCCGACCGCAAGGCAACGCTTGCCCGTGCGCTTGACGCCGTTGGCGATCGGGTAGGCAACAGAGGGGATGCGGACGTCGTGCAAGGTGCCGCCATGGACCTTTGCGGCCCGCTGGATTTCGTTTTCGTCGCGCAGCAGGTTGTGCAGGCCCGACGCGATGTCGTAGCCCATTTCCAACGCCTGAACGAGCACCTCTTTCCAAGCATTGGAAATGTAGCCGCCACGGTTGGCCACGCCGATCACCAGCGTTTTCGCGCCGGCATCCAAGCCCTCTTGAAGCGTCATGTCGGTCAGACCAATGGTCGTGCCACAGCCTTCCATGCGGAATTGGCCAATCGCGTTTTCCGGACGCCAATCCTTGATCCCTTGGGCGACCTTAGCGGACAGGGCATCCGGCGCATCGCCGAGGAAGAGGAGGTATGGGGTCTGGATCATAGCAGGGCTCCGAAGCTGGGTGATTTGGGTGGAGCATATGCCGCCGATAACAGTAATGTTTCGTTAGATGCAGCCCATTCCCTACCATCTTACGAAGAATCTACGGCCATAATGCGATCTATGCGAAGAATCTTCACTGGCTTTCGCCCTGCCGCGAAAGAAAACACAGTGACGCGCGATTGTTTTGGCCTAAACCTCTCGCTGAACAAATAAATGGAGACCCTGATGAGCACATTCGACGAAGACCTGTTTCTGAAAGGGCTGAAGCAGCGCAAAGCCACCTTAGGCGCGGAGTATGTGGAGAACAATTTGGCGGCGGCGGATGAATTTACCCTGCCATTCCAGGAAGCCATGACCGCGTGGTGCTGGGGCTTTGGCTGGGGGGATGACGTGATCGACGCCAAGACACGCTCGATGATGAACCTGTCGATGATTGGTGCCTTAGGCAAGATGAGCGAGTGGGAGTTGCATTGCCGTGGCGCGTTGAACAATGGCGTCACCAAGGAAGAACTTCGCGCGATCATCC
Organism: Litoreibacter janthinus; assembly: GCF_900111945.1. NCBI lineage: Bacteria > Pseudomonadati > Pseudomonadota > Alphaproteobacteria > Rhodobacterales > Roseobacteraceae > Litoreibacter > Litoreibacter janthinus. Next base: position 276,348 of record NZ_FOYO01000001.1, read on the forward strand.
ACGTGATTGCGATCTATTGCGGCGTCCCGCAAGGGCTGGAATGCTTCCGCGCCGCCCGTAAAGTGCTGGAGGAAGCCGGGCTTTAGCCGCCCAGATCGTCCCAAATCGCCTCGACCCACGCCTTGATCTGCTGCGCTTCTTCCCAGCGGTTTGACATCTCTTTTCCGTCGGGGCCTGTCATCGCGTATTCGGGCGGTCCGAGTTCACACAGGAAGATGCAGTCGCCATCGGCGTTCCGGTCGCGCCAGGACGCCATGCCTTCGCGCCACCAACCTTTGAACAGCTCCACCCATTTCTGGTGCTGCGGAAAGCTCAGCGGAAGCTGGATTTGTTGGCGGGACGCGACACGCCCCTGAAAGCTGTCGGAGCGTTCGAGCACGCGGCTGATCAGCGCCAGGTCCGCTTCGGGGATCGGATACCAGAATTCGCGATCTACGACGTAGTGACTCAGGTCTGCGCAGACGCGCATGTCGGGAATGCGGTCCAGAAGTTGGAGCATGGTGTAGAGATCGTTGGTGATACAATTGCGGTGAGTTTCGAACTGGATCGGCATCCCGACTTTGTCGGACATCTCCATCCACGTCTCGATCACCGGCACCATGTCATCAAGCGCTATCGGCATAACCTGCCCGATCACATCCACAAACGGTGCGCCGAAGTCTTTGGCCATTTTCAACGTGTCTTCGAGGCTCTCAATCGTTTTCGGGAAAGCCACGATTAGAGGCGTCAGATTGTTTCGCTCCATATGCGGGCGTACGGCGTGAGCAACCGCCACATCTGACGCGCCCAGATCAATGGCCATGCCGTCAAACCCTGCGCTTGCGACCATTTCACAGACCTGATCATAGGGCAGCTTTACCCCTGTTTGATCATGCGGCTGCATTGCCCAAAGCGAAGTGTAGGTCTGAAGCCGCCTCATTCCGCTGGAATCCGCGCGGCACGCCCGCCGGAAAGCGGGACCACCCAGACTTCATCCATCGGATACTGGCTTTCATCCTTGGCCATCAGCTTGCGGATCACTTCTATCTGGAATTCGATCCAGCCCATGCGATGCACCTGACCGGCCTGCGCCTCGATCTTTTCGTTCAACGCGCGCAGCTTCCAGAATGGAACCGCAGGAAAAACATGGTGCGCGGTGTGATAGGGCATTTGCCAGCACAACCAGCGGATCAGCGCATTGGTGCGGGTGGAGCGGGTATTCTCCAGGATGTCATCTTCGTGGCTCAGCCCCAGATGTTCGATTGTGTTTTGCAACTGGTGAATGGGTTTGGTCAGGACCATAGGCAACAGCCAATAGGTAATGGCAACCCAAGTGCCTGCGGCGACCGAGAGCACTGCGATCATCGCATAGAGCAAGATGTGGATGCGGGCCTCTTTGATGATCTTCGCCTCTTCTTCGGCGCGAATGTAAGGCTCTAGAATGATCCCCCGTGCGCGGCGGATATTTCCGACAACGCGGTTGCGCCAATAGGTGACGCCACTCAGCCAAAGCAAATAGGTCGTCAGCGTATAGGGCTCGCGCACCAACTCGCCGTCGCGCTCCCAATCCTGCGTATAGGTATGGTGGGCAAAGTGCATCACTTGGTCGAAGTCTCGGGGGAAGATCTGGATGAACCCGATGATGCGGCCAAACACCTCGTTCGCCTTGCGCGTTCTGAAAACTGTGGCGTGGCTGAGTTCGTGCTGTGCTGCGTAAAGGAAATTCAGCAAAATACCGAGCGCTGCACCGGTAAGCCAGACCCAAGCTGTGCCCATGGCCTGCGCATGCAGGTAAGCGACGATGGCGATTGCGCCGACATGACTGGCCATTTGCAGCCCGCCTTGAAGATCTGATCGTTCGTTCAGCGCTCGCAATTCCTGAGGTGTCAGCAATTTGCGGCGCGAGAAGCTGGCTTCCATGATTGACCCCTTTACAAAGTATCGGAGCAGTTTGACCTGTTCTTTTTCTCATGTCATACGATTATAATTCACCTATTGCATGAGATTTTTTCATATGCCAATCCCTTCGACCTCTGCCCTGCAAGCCCTTGTAATGCTGTCGCGCACAGGCTCGATCACTGGCACGGCGGAGGCCTTGGCCGTCACGCAATCTGCAATCAGCCATAAATTGAAGGCGCTCGAAGATCAGTTGGGCTTTCCTTTGATGCGGAGAGAAGGGCGCGGCGTCCGGCTGACCGAGCGCGCCCGCCACTACGTGGCCGAGATCAGTCCGGCCTTGGACGTATTAACCCGCGCGTCGCAAACGCTGGCCCTTTCGGGGTCGTTGACCCTGAACGTGGCCTCCGGATTTGCAGCAAGCTGGCTTGCGCCAAGGATCGGCGGTTTTCTAGCAAAGCATCCCGGTGTTGCGCTTCGAATAAATACGCCGCGGGGCTACGGTGATCTGGGCGGGCGGCGCAACGACCTATATGTCAGCTTCCTGCTGCCCGAAGAGGTGCCTGCAGGGTCAACCAAGCTGATGGATGTCGGCTTTTTCCCTGTTGCCGCGCCGTCGATGATCGGCGGACAGATGTTGGCGGATGGCAATGCAGTTGCCCGGCTGCCTTTGCTGCATCTCGACAATCGCCAAGACTGGCAACGCTGGGTCTCCGCTGTGGGTGGCGAACAGGACCCCAATCCGGGCGTGGTGTTTCAGGACTTGCAGATCATGGAGATGGCCGCAAAAGCGGGGCAAGGCGTATCTCTTGGGGATCATCTGACCAGCAAGGCCGCGATGGAGCGCGGGGAGTTGATGCAAGCGCATCCCTTCGAATTACCGTCACCTCGCGCCTACTGGCTGGTGCACGGAAATGCGCCGCCAAGCGAAAGCGCCCAAGCCTTCGAAGCATGGATGTTGGCAGAACTCTAAGCGCGTGGCAGAAGGCCGATCGGCGCGTCATCCTCGGGCGCGAAATCCAGAGCCGGACCATTGGCGGTCGCCGTGTTGCGTTTGAATTCAAACACAACGGCTTCGCCATCAAAGGATGTCGCCACGACCAGCGCCTGATACAAATGGCGCGCGCCATCATAGATGTCGACAAGTCCGCGCAGGCGCGGAGCAAGGTCTTTTTCGATTGCGAAATGGTTGCCTGCGAGCCGCACCAAAGGGATCATATCTTCCCCCGACTGCACGCGAAGACGCGTCTTTTTGGTAGCGGCTTTCAAGCGCGCAGCGGCCAAACCATCCTCAATTTCCTTGGGTAAAAACTCAATCATTAAAGTGATTCCTCTACTCTCCCTCAGGGATTATTGAGCATGGACCCCGTTAACATCAAGTTTTTACGACAGATTTACGAAACTTTGACCTTCGGGCGCAGCACGTGCGGCGTCTCAGGATCATACAATGCACTGTCACGGAAGTCTTTAACCTCTGCCAAGGCCGGACCGACAAGGATCAGTGCCGTGCGGGTAATTTTCTCCGCTCGGACCTTTTCGCGGATATCTTTGAGCGTGCCGCGCAGGAAAATCTGATCCGGCCAAGAGGCGCGATAGGCGACCACTACGGGGCAGTCTTCGCCGTAATAGGGGATCAGCTGGCGCTCGATCTCGCGCAAGGCACGGATGCCCAAATGGATCGCCAACGTGGCCCCAGTGCGTGCGAAATTTTCCAGCGTCTCACCTGCTGGCATGGAGGTGGATTTCATCGACATGCGGGTCAGCACGATGGATTGCGCGATTTCCGGCACGGTGAGTTCTTGCCCCAACGCAGCGGCGGCGGCGGCGTAAGCAGGCACACCGGGGATGATTTCGTAGGGGATGCCTTCGGCCTTGAGGCGGCGAATTTGCTCGGCAATCGCACCATAGAGCGACGGGTCGCCCGAATGGACGCGGGCCACATCCTGCCCTTTGGCGTGGGCCGCAACGATCTCTGCGTGCGTATCGTCCAGCGTCATTGGGGCAGTATCCATAACGCGCGCACCCTCGGGCGCACCGGCCACGACCTCTTCCGGCACCAGCGAGCCCGCGTAGAGACACACAGGGCAGCGCGCGATGGTCTTCTGCGCCTTGATGGTCAGCAATTCGGGATCACCGGGGCCTGCGCCAATGAAGAATACGGTCATAGGTCAGTTCCTGTCTTGGCGAGGTCGCCGTCAATTTTGCGCGCGTAGCCGCGCGGTGTGTACATGCGCGGGCCTTCGCCCAATTGCGCCAGCTTGGAATGGCTGGAGCCGATCAAAACGACGGTCAGCATGTCGACCTCATCAACCTCCAACTCGTCCAAGCGGCGGTAGCGGACGTGCTCTTCTGGACGCCCCAAGGACGATGCCAGCATCACCGGCGTATCGGCGGGGCGGTGTTGCAACAGGATGTCGCGGGCTTCCGCCAGCAACGTGCGGCGGCGCATAGAAACGGGGTTGTAGAAGGCGATGACGAAGTCCCCTTCGGCCGCCGCGTGCAGGCGCTTGATGATATCCTCGCGCGGGGTCAGCAGGTCTGACAAAGATATCGCGCAGAAGTCGTGACCCAAAGGCGCACCTGCGCGGGCAGCGGCACCTTGCAAGGCGGACACGCCGGGGGTGGAAACGACCTCGATCCGGCGGGCGGCGTCGGTGACGCCCATCTCGTCCGGCCCACGGTCCAGCAATTCAAACACCAACGCACCCATGGCGTAGATGCCCGCGTCGCCGGAGCAAATCAGCGCCACATTGCGCCCCTCGCCCGCGCGTTCCAATGCGTAACGGCAGCGGTCTTCCTCGCCCCCCAAGGGAAAGTCGGAGCGTTGCTTACCGTAGGCCAGCGGCCCAAGCAGGTCGATATAGAGCCCGTAACCCACAAGTTCTTCTGCCTCGTTCACCAGTTGCGAAGCTTCCGGAGTGCGCCATGAATGCTGACCGGGGCCAATGCCGATGATCGACAGCTTGCCGCGCGCGCGACCGCGCAATTCGGTGATGGGGGTCGGCGCCAAGGCGACGGCGCAGGTGGCGTTTTTGGTTTTGTGCTTCGGCGCGATCAAGGTCGCGTCCTCGCCCGCCCCAGCCAATGCGGCGGCCTCGGATACCCCGTGGGTTCCGACCTCCGCAAAGACAACATCCGACGGGTATTCCAACCGATGAGTTTCGGCCTCCAGCGTCGCGGCGTCAAACACCCGTACCGGAATGTCGAAGGCGCGCGACAGGGCGTGCACGGCGGGCTCATCCGCTTTCAGGTCCAATGTATAAATCGCCCTAAGCGCGGCTGGCGCGATGTTGGAGTTCGCCAAAGTTTCCATAACAAGGTCATATAATTCTTCCGGCGCACAATCGCGCGCACAGCCCACGCCTAGGGTCAATTGCAGCGGGTGGAACACCAGATCAGCATCCGAGGACGCCACCGTGCATGCGATGGTAACATCGTCGCCCTTCGGCAAATCAGCCAGCCAAGGGGCGTGGCCCATGACGGTTGCGCCAGCGCCGGATAGCAGTTTGGCCATAACGCCTTTCGCGTTCTCGGGGTTGGCGAGGCGGTAGCCCGCGGGCGGCTCATCCAGTGCCACGCCAAGGGCCACGTCGCCAGCAGTCGTCACGGCAGCGGTGGCATCTATGGCTTTGGCAATTAGCGCCGCCATACGGTTCGCGCCACGATGACCGCCCAAGAGCGGTACGACCACTGCTCCGTCGTCCGAGACAGACAGCACGGGTGGCTCCGCTGTTTTGTCAGACAGCACTGGAGCTACGGCGCGGATCAGGATGCCGGAGGCGCATACCCCTACAATTGGCGTGCCTGCTTGGAATAGCATCCGCGTGTGGTCCAGCGCGTTGGCGAAGAACACATCCGCCTGATCGACACGGGTCTCGCGGCCATGCACGGGGGCGTCCAGAATTTCGGCGATGCGGTGCGCAGTGGCCTCGCCTGCGCGGTTGAGGCACAGGACAACGGGTTTTACAGCCATGGATCGGCCCCTTTGGTCAGCAAAATAATTGAAAAATACGGAGCCTTCTCAGGCGCTTGAGCGAGCGGCAGAACGACCTCTTCGGGCAGCGTCGCACGTTCGACATACATCGCCTGATCGGTCAGGCCTAGATCTTCGATGACTGCGCGGATTTTGGAAAGATGGCGTCCGACCTTCATGATGACCACGCTTTCGGCCCCATCTATCCGAGTGCGCAATTCGGCCTCGGGCAGCGGGCCGGGCAGGATCGTCAGGCGTTCGTTGCGGGCGGCAAGCGGCATCGCGGCGCGGGCGGCGCAGGCGGTGACGGAGGTGACGCCGGGGATGATTTGCGTGTCGAAGCGACTGGAGAGCCGCGCGAAGAGATACATGAAGGAGCCGTAAAAGAACGGATCGCCTTCGCAAAGGCAAACCACGTCCTCGCCGGTTTCTAAAACGGCGGCGATTTCCGCAGCGCCCGTGTCATAGGCATCTTGGGCGGGCTGGCGTTCGGTGCTCATCGGGACATCCATGCGGATTTCGCGGGCAGCCGACGGGATCAAACCGGCCGCTATGGCACGGGCGAAACTGTCCCCTCCGGCGAGCGTCGGGTAGGCGATGGTGGTCGCGCCCTCGATCAGCCGCGCAGCTTTCAGGGTGATCAGCTCCGGATCACCGGGGCCGAGGCCGACGCCATACAGGGTACCGCTCATCGCTTTACGAGGCTCCATTGGGTGACCGTCATCGACGGCCGCCAACCGGTCATGCGACCCACAGGTTCAGCCCGTTGCACGCTGATTTTAACCAGATCCCCACCGTGCTTTTTGTGCAGCGCGATGAGGATTGCCTCACTTTCGAGCGTCACCGCGTTGGCCACCAAGCGGCCGAGCGGGCGGAGGTTTTCCCAAGCGATGTTGAACACCTCGTGGCTCAGGCCGCCACCGACGAAAATCGCGTCAGGTGCGTCGAGGCCGTGCAAGGCCACGGGCACTTCGCCGTCAATCAGTTCCAGTTTGGGCGCGCCAAGGGCGAGCGCGTTCTCTGCGGCCATGGCGCGGCGGTCGGCACGGGGCTCAATCCCGATGGCACGGGCATACCGAGCAGCCCGCATCCATTCGATCGCGACGGAGCCAGAGCCTGTGCCGATGTCCCACAGAAGCGCCCCGCGCATGGGCATCAGCTTGGCGACAGTTGCGGCACGGACCTCTTGCTTGGTCATCGTGCCATCTGAATGGAACAGGCTGTCATCCAGCCCCGGCACGCGCGGCAAAAGCGCGGCGTCTGGTGCCGCGATGCAATGCACGGCGAGCGTGTTGAAAGCGGGGACCTCGTGCGACCAGTCCGCGGCGGTGCCGTCAAAGCGCTGCTCGCGCTCGCCCCCCATGGAGGCCAGCACGGTCATCTGCGATTGACCAAAGCCGCGCTCTGTCAGGAACTTCGCGATCTGAGCGGGCGTGTCCGCGCCGGTGGTCAAGATGATCAAACGCTGATCTGGCTGAATGAACGCCACCATTTGCTGCACAGGGCGACCATGCACGGTGAGGGTTTCGACGTCGGCAAGGCTCCAGCCCATGCGGGCGGCGGTCAATTGGAACGCGGACAACTGCGGATGATAGACAATCTGCGACGGGTCGATGGAACGCCCTATGCGCGCGCCAACCGAAAACCAAAGCGGATCGCCCGTTGCCAGCACGACAACGCGCTGCCCCTTGTAGCTTTCCAGCGTCTCGATCAACGCATCAAAGGGCGAAGGCCACGCGACGCGAGTGGCTGTAATATTCTCCGACAACTGGTGATGACGCTCGCCGCCGATGATAATTTCAGCCGCCTCAACCACGGCGCGGGTGACAGGAGTAAGGCCGTCCATGCCATCTTCGCCAATGCCCACGATATGGAGCCATTTGTCGGTCATGATTTATCCTCTGGCAGGCCAGCGGCCAAGGCGTTTACGGCAGCCGAAGCGAGAGCAGAGCCGCCTTTGCGGCCCCGAAGAGCCACGAAGTCGCACCCACGCGGGTTTGCAGCAAGCTCTGCCTTGGACTCAGCAGCGCCGACGAAACCGACTGGAAATCCCAAGATCACGGCAGGCTTCGGGAAACCTTGGTCGATGAGGTCAAGCAGGTGAAACAAGGCGGTTGGCGCATTCCCTATGGCAACCACAGCCCCTGCGATATGCGGCTCCCACAATTCCACCGCAGCGGCGGACCTTGTGTTGCCGATGCTTGCAGCGCGGTCCGGCGTCGACGGGTCGTTCAAGGTCACGATGACTTCGTTCTCGGAGGGCAAGTATCGCCGGATGATGCCTGCGCCTACCATTTCGCAGTCGCACAAGATCGGCTTCCCGGCGGCAAGCGCCTGATGGCCGACCAGATAGGCGTGATCTGAAAACGCCAGACGGTCCGCCACTTCGACCATGCCGCAGGCGTGGATCACCCGCGTCGCGAGGCGGTCCAGGCCATTCGGAAAGCGGTCCAGATTGGCCTCGGCCCGCACCGTTGCGAAGCTTTGGGCATAAATGGCCGAAGGGTCTTTTTCATAGGGGCGCATCAAGATCAGGTCTTCGCATTGCGCGCCGATTCAGGCCCGTGCGGATGCTTGGCATGAGGATAGGGCGCGTGGTGATGGTCATGGTGGTGGTGATGCCCGTGGTCATGGGAATGATCGTGGCTGTGGTCATGATCGTGGTGGTGATGATGATGGTGGTGATCGTCTTTCACCAAACGGCACATTCCCGTGCAGAAGGTATCGCAAAGCGCGCAGTCTTCGACATTGGAACCGGGCGCGTTGGCGCCTTGGCCTTCAACATGGTGATGATGAGACTCCTGAACTGCGCCAACCTCGGACTCAAAGCCCAGGACCTGCACACGGTATTTGCACAGCACGCAGGTCGGCGGCGGCGTGTCCGAGAAGGCGGGATGGCCTTGGCGTGCCTCGGCGGGGATCGTCACAGATGCCCCGTCCTCGCCTGCCAAAATCTGGGTGCGATAGGCGCAGATGCCGCAATTCGGCGGCGGGTTGGCCCCCATCTGCTCGCGCACACGTTCAGCGAAGGTTTCCAACACGGATGCGTGGTCGTTCAGGTAACCCGCCTTGACGAATTCGATATCCGGATTCTGTGCCGCGACTTGATCGGTGAAGCCATAAATGCGGTCGATCAAGATGCCGGAGAACAGAAAATATGGGAACACAACAATCCGCTTATAGCCAAGCTTCGCGGCATGGCTCAGGCAAGGCTCCACCAGCGGGAAAGTGACACCCGAGTAGCCAACCTCGACCCATCCGAAGCCCATGCCCTCATGCAACATCCGCGCGATTTTTGCGACGTTTCCGTTGGCGTCGGGGTCAGACGCGCCACGACCGATGACCACAAGGCATGTTTCCTCGTTAGGGACATGTTGCACGGCGTTGGCAGCATCAACCGCCTCTTGGATGCGCGCACCGGCGGCGGCTATCATCTTGGGATCAACGCCGAGTTCGCGGCCATAGCTGACCTCAATTCCGTGCTTGGCAGCGTATGTGTTCAGCACGGTGGGAATGTCGTTCTTGGAGTGCATCGCGGCGAATAACATGCCCGGCACGGCGAGGATTTTTTCGCATCCTTGTTCGCGCAGCTTGTCCAGCCCGTCGCGGATCACCGGGTTCGCGAACTCAAGGTAGCCATATTCCACCGGCCATTCCGGCGGCAGGTAAGCAGGCAGTTTTTCGGCAAGTACAGAGAACTGATCGACCGCCGCCTGAGAGCGCGAACCATGGCCGCAGATCATGACACCGATCTTGCTCATGCCGCTTCCTCTTCTTCCGCGTCGTCGGATGTATCCGCTTCAGCATCCTCTTCGTCTTTCTTGCCTTTGAGGGCACCCCAGATCGACACCGCAAGCGCCGCACCGAGTGCCGCGCCCGCAACCCAGTGATCATGGCCCGCAAACTCGCCGAAATGGCCCACATGCGCCGAAGCGGGGGCCGCGAGGATCGCAAGAGTAAGGGTGATAAAAATCCGGGTCATAACCGCGCCTTTCGTCCAAACTTCAATAGGAGAGAGATCGGGGCGCGCACCCGCATCGTGACGATGCAGCCGGTGGATCCCCTATCTGGGTCAATCCGAAGGCCGCCAACCTCTCTGGGCCAAAGGCCCTCGTCTTTCGACTCGAAGGTATATGGGGCGGGGCGGCCTGCCGCAATGGGTCAGAACGGCGCGACACGGCCCAAAACCGGCGCGACGCGCAGAAAGTGTGCATCTGCGCTAGGTGACGCACGCTGGGCCCGCATTTAAGTGTGTCGCAGGAAAGCAGGAGGATTTTGGCTTTGGGACAGCTTGTTCACGGCATCTGGCACGACACGTGGTATGACACCAAATCGACTGGCGGCGCGTTCAAACGCTCGACTGCGTCGTTCCGCAACTGGATTACCGCTGACGGCAGCACCGGCCCGTCTGGCGAAGGTGGCTTCAAGGCCGAGGCTGGCCGCTATCATCTCTATGTCGCTTACGCCTGCCCTTGGGCACACCGCACCTTGATCTTTCGCAAGCTGAAAGGCTTGGAAGACCTGATATCGGTTTCTGCCGTTCACCCCGACATGCTGTCTGACGGCTGGACGTTTGAAACGGATGCACATGGCGCAACTGGTGACACGCTCTACGGGCTGGATTTTGCACGTGACCTTTACATCAAGGCGGACCCGAACGTGTCTGGCCGCGTTACCGTGCCGATCCTCTGGGACAGGCAGCGCAAGACGATTGTCAGCAACGAAAGCTCGGAGATCATTCGTATGTTCAATTCGGCCTTCGACGGGCTCACCGGCAACACCTCGGACTTCTGGCCCGCGATCCAGCGCGACGCCATCGAAGAGGTGAACGCGCGCATCTACAAGACGGTCAATAACGGGGTCTACAAGGCTGGATTCGCGACGACGCAGGAGGCGTATGACGCGGCCGTGCGCCCCCTTTTTGAAAGCCTCGACTGGCTGGAAAGCCGCCTTGGCGCAAACCGCTACCTGATGGGCGACCACGTGACCGAGGCGGATTGGCGATTATTCACCACGTTGGCGCGTTTTGATCTGGTCTATCACCTGCACTTCAAGTGCAACCGCAAGCGGATCACCGATTACCCCAACCTCTGGGCCTACACGCGCGAACTATACCAGTGGGAAGGGGTCGCTGAGACTGTGAACTTCCAGCATATCGTCCGCCATTACCACTACAGCCACGACACAATTAACCCCAGCCGCATCATTCCCATCAACCCGGTTTTGGATTGGCAGGAACCCCACGACCGGGGATAACGCTTATCGCGCGTGATACTCCACCAAAGCCGCAAGATCGGAGGGCAAGGTGTTGGACGGAACCATCGCGCATGCATTCGGCATGTAGCGAAAGATCGACCCGTCTGAGAAAAAGCTGTTGCTGGTAACGAAAACCACTTTGGCCTCGGGCCGTCTGAAGTTCGCGTAATCCGCAATAGCCGACGCATCACCCGCGTGAGGGTGAAGGTTCAGATTGATAACAAGAACGTCGAAGGCATTCTCCCTCAGGAGTTCCTCCGCGTCCGACTGTGTATGCACAAGGGTGACATGGCATCCCAAACGGCCAACGTGGTCGGCCCAAATCTTACCAAGTCCACCCCCGTTTTCGACGATGAGTACTTCCATATATAACTCCGACCAAAGACGAGAACTGGCCGGTACGCTTCCCGCATAATCTTTTCTTCTTGGTCCCAGGCTAAAAGGACACCTCTTTGTGCACCCGAACTCCCTAACGAAAGATTAACAATTCGAGGACAATTGCGTTTTGACGCAGCTTGCTTGCGTCTTGCGCGAAATTCCGCTTCATGGGCGGTTGAACAAAACTGCGACGTGAGACAGCCGATGACCACATGGATCACCATTTGCGACACCTGCAAACGCGACGACTGGGAAGCCCGCGCGCCGGGCGTGACCGACGGCGAGATTTTTGCCGAACTGGTGGAAGCCGCCGCCGAAGGGTCCGATGCGGTGCGCACCCGCCGCCACTCGTGCCTCATGGGCTGCGCGCGTGGCTGCAACATCGCCATACAGAGCGCAGGCAAGCTGAACTACACCGTCGGGGAATTCGAGCCATCGCAGGAAGCCGCCCAAGCAGTCGTTGGCTATGCCACGCTCCACGCACAAAGCGAGACGGGCCAAGTCCCCTACAAGCAATGGCCGCAAGCGATCAAAGGTCATTTCGTGACCCGCCACCCGCCTTTGCCAGACAATGAATAATCGCGACCACGGCGGCGGCTTGGATGCGGCGGTGTCTCAATACGGCGGCACCCGCGACGGCTGGCTGGACCTGAGCACAGGGATCAACCCCGCGCCCTACCCCGTGAGTGAGATCAGTTCTGACGCTTGGGCTGCCCTACCCGATCGCACCGCGCTGCAACGGCTTGAGAATGCCGCACGCAAGTTCTGGCAGGTACCCGACGGAGCGGAAGTCGTGATCGCTTCGGGAGCATCTGCCCTGATAGCCCGCATCCCCGCCCTGTTCGAAGAAGGGACAGTTTTCATCAACAACCCCACCTATAACGAGCACGAGGCGGCCTTCCGCAACCATGCGGGCTGGTCCGTGACCGAAGATGCGCAGGACGGAAACGCCGACATATTCGTGCACCCCAACAACCCGTCAGGACGCCTATTCGAAGCCGAGCTGATGGGCCGCAAGGAATTCTGCGTCATTGACGAAAGTTTCTGCGACGTCACGCCTGATGCGAGCCATATCGACTTGGCGGACAATGCCGGCGTGGTGATCTTGAAGAGTTTCGGGAAGTTCTGGGGCTTGGCGGGCCTGCGGCTGGGCTTTGCCATCTGCGCCCCCAAATCGGCTGCACGCCTGCATGAGTTGCTGGGCCCGTGGCCCGTTTCCGGCCCCGCCCTAGAGATCGGTGCACGGGCGCTAGAGGATCTAACTTGGGCGCAGGAAACCCGCGCGCGACTGGCCGCAGATGCCGACCGGCTTGACGCGCTGATGATAGACGCCGGGGCCACTGTGGTCGGCGGCACTACCCTGTTCCGCCTATACGATGTGGTCGATGCCGCTGCGTGGCAGGACAAGCTGGCGCAGGGCCATGTCTGGTCGCGAATTTTCCCGTATTCCACCACATGGCTGCGCCTCGGCCTGCCTGCACCCGACCGCTGGGCGCAATTGGAAGCAGCCTTGTGACGATCGTTTTCGCAATGTTGCTGGACGCGCTTCTGGGCGAGCCGAAATGGCTTTGGAACCGCGTTCCTCACCCCGCTGTGCTGATGGGACGGCTCATCTCCGCGATGGAAGAGCGCCTGAACACCGGCCCCGCCCGCCGCGCGAAAGGCGCGGTTTTGATCGCAGCCTTGGTGATCGGCGCATTGATCTTGGGGGGGGTGCTATCTGCCTTTGGCCCGCTGGTCGAAGTTCTGATCGGCGCAATCCTGATCGCGCAACGCTCTTTGGCGGATCACGTGTCAGATGTCGCGCGCGCCTTGCGCTTGAGTCTTGGCGACGGGCGCATGATGGTCGCCCGCATCGTCGGACGTGACGTGAATGTGCTGGATCGCTCTGGCGTTGCACGCGGCGCAATTGAAAGCGCAGCCGAGAACCTGAGCGACGGGGTCATTGCGCCGGTATTCTGGTTCACGCTTCTCGGCTTGCCGGGGCTGTTGGCTTACAAAATTATAAACACCGCGGACAGCATGATCGGCTACCGAAACGATCGCTATGCAGAATTCGGCTGGGCCGCTGCGCGGCTGGATGACGTAGTGAACTGGCCCGCGGCACGGCTCACCGCGCTATTCATCGCGTTGGTGCATCTGCGGCCCGATGCAATCGGTGTCGCGTTGCGGGACGCTGGCTTGCACCGCTCCCCCAATGCCGGCTGGCCGGAGGCCGCAATGGCGTCGGTTCTGAATGTCGCGCTGTCCGGCCCGCGCAGCTATGACGGCACACTGCGGGAAGAGCCATTCGTGAATCCGGAAGGTCGCCAAGATTTAGGCTCGGACGACATAGATGCGGCCGTCGCAGCGCTCTGGAAGACATGGGGCCTCACGCTTGTGTTCGTTGCCCTCTGGTGGGTGATTGCCTAGGCTGCGCCGAACCTGTTTTCGGAGTTTTCCATGCGCCCCTTGTGTCTTGCCCTTGCCCTTTCTTTGATCGCACCCGCCGCATTTGCGGAATGTGGAGGGAGTTGGAGCTCATTTGTTGCCGACCTGAAGTCTGAGGCCATCACCAAGGGACATTCCAAAGGCAGCGTCGACGGGTTCTTTTCTTCTGCCCGCCAAGACCCAAAAGTGCTGAAAGCTGATCGTGCGCAGGGCGTCTTCAAACGCGATTTCATCGATTTTTCGCGACGTGTTATTTCGCAATCCCGCCTGAACAAGGGAAACGCCAATGCGAAAAAATACGCCTCTGTGTTCCGGCGTGCAGAGCAAGAATACGGAGTCCCTGCTGGGGTGCTTTTGGCATTCTGGGCTTTAGAGACGGACTACGGCGCCGTGCAGGGAGAATTCAACACGCTGAATTCGCTGATGACCCTCAGTCACGATTGCCGCCGCCCCGAATTATTTCGCCCGCAAATATTCGCGGCCTTGGAATTGTTTGAGCGTGGCAACTTTGACCCCCGCACCACCAAGGGGGCGTGGGCTGGTGAAATCGGCATGGTTCAGATGCTGCCAGAAGATATTATTGCTAACGGTGTAGACGGTGATGGCGATGGAAAAGTCAGCCTGAAAACGTCTGCCCCGGATGCGCTTTTGTCAGGGGCAAAAATGCTCAATGCGTTGGGATGGCAGGCTGGGCAACCTTGGCTGCAAGAAGTGCAGGTGCCCGCAGAGATGGACTGGTCAAAAACTGGGCTCGATCACAATTTGAGCGTCAATGACTGGGCCGCAATGGGCGTCAAGCCAAGATCCGGAGGATTTCAAGGCGACGCTGGGGCGATTCTTTTGCCTATGGGCAGAAAAGGGCCTGCCTTCATCGCATACCCAAATTTTCGCGTCTATTTTGAATGGAACCAAAGTTTCGTTTACGTGACCACTGCGGCGTATTTCGCGACGCGGCTTTCGGGCGCGCCGGTCTATGATCCAGGAAACCCTGATCCCAGTCTTTCAGATAGTGATATGAAATCGTTGCAAAAGAAATTGGCGGCGCGCGGTCACGACGTCGGCAAAATCGATGGCATACTCGGTTCTGGAACACGCGCAGCGGTTCAGGCCGAACAACAGCGCCTTGGATTTCCGGCGGATGCCTGGCCAACGAAAAGCCTTCTTCGAAAACTGTAACGCATGAAAGTCTTGGTTTCAGGTTATTTATGTATTACTCCCTGCCTACTCGCAAAGCTGGGGAGCTAAAGAGAAAAATGGCTAAAATTGATCTAAAACCACTATCACTAACAGAACTAAAAGCGCTGCAAGCCCGTGTCGAAAAGGCTATCGCGCGTCACGACAAGAAGCAAAAAGTCAAAGCATTGGCGCTTGTGAAAGCAAAGGCCAAAGAGCTTGGGTTTTCGCTGGACGAACTGACCGGCTCGAAGGCTACTTCGAAAGCTGCACCGAAAAAAGCGGCAAAGGCAGCATATCGTCACCCTGACGATGCGACCAAAACATGGGCAGGCCGTGGCGCCCGTCCACTTTGGTTGAAAGATGCGCTGAACGCCGGCAAGTCTTTGGACGATTTCAAAGTCTGATCGTCAATCAAAACAGGGGCGCGGAATTCACTCTTTCGCGCCTCTGGCCAAAAGCAATACCAGAGCAAAGATAACGGATCGACCTGTGCGTCGAACTAAATCAGGCGACCATCTGTTCGGCTTTTTTCAGATCAACTGAAACAAGCTGCGACACACCGAGTTCCGCCATCGTGACACCAAACAATCGGTCCATCCGCGCCATTGTTACCGCGTGATGCGTAATGATCAAAAAGCGCGTGTTGGTGCGACGTGTCATTTCATCTAACAAATCACAAAATCGCGTTACGTTTGCGTCGTCCAGCGGCGCGTCCACCTCGTCCAGCACACAGATCGGCGCGGGGTTCGCCAAGAATACCGCGAAGATCAGCGCCAATGCGGTCAGGGTCTGCTCGCCCCCCGACAGCAGCGACAGGGTCGACAGTTTTTTGCCCGGCGGTTGGCACATGATTTCCAGACCGGCTTCCAGCGGGTCATCACTTTCGACCATGACCAGCTTGGCTTCGCCACCACCGAACAGATGCTTAAACAGCGTTGCAAAGCTGGAATTGACCTCTTCAAAGGCGGTGAGGAGGCGTTCGCGGCCTTCTTTGTTCAGCGACGCGATCCCTGTACGCAGAGCGGAAATCGCAGCTTCAAGATCGGTTTTCTCCCCGAGCAGGTTGTCATGCTCTTCCGACACCTCTTTTGCGTCTTCCTCGGCGCGCAGGTTCACGGCACCCAAGGCATCGCGCTGGCGTTTCAGGCGGTTCACGTCGGCCTCGATACGCTCGGCAGGCGGCATCTCGTCGGGGTTCGTGTCGAGGGTCTCCAGCAATGCGTCCGGCGTAGTTTCCATCTCTTCGCGAATGCGTTCGACTGCGTAGGCTACGGTTTCCTTAGCAGCTTCTGCACGCGCGTCGGAGCGGGCACGGGCTTCACGGGCCTCGGACGCTTCACGCTCTGCGTCGCGCTCGGTCTGGATGCCTTCGCGCAAGGCGGTTTCGGCCTCTGCCAGATTGTCCGATGCAGTGCGGCGGCGGGCTTCCGCCTCGTCAATCGCAGAGCTCAACTCATCGCGTTTCGCGGCCAGTTCTGCTGGCGCCGCGGAGGCATCTTTAAGTTCCGCTTCGGAGTTTGCCTTGCGCTCTTCTAGCTCACCAATCCGTTTGCCGGCGGTTTCCAGACGGTGTTTCCAACCACTTACTTCGGTCGTGATTTCTTGGCTTCGTTTGGTGCGGGCTTCGCCCTCGCGGCGCAACTCATCGTGCGAAGAGCGTTTGGCCATCATCGTCATACGCGCGGCTTCAACGGTCATTTTCACATCTTCGACTTCGGCGCGGGCGGCGTCGAGATCACCCAGATCGGCCACACCCTTGTCGGCCTCGCGTAGACGCTCGCGGGCGGCCATCGCCTCTTCTTCGTAGCGGGTCACGGCCAACTCTAGGCTTTCGACACGCCCGGCAGCGATCGACTTCTCACCCTCCGCCCGTGATACAGCACGGGACGCATCAGCCATCGCGCGGTCCGCATCCTTGCGGGCTTCGCGGGCATCGCGGTCAGCTTGGGCCGCCAACGCCAACTCTTTGGTCAGCATTTCATGCGCTTGGCGCGCGCCATCGGCACGGGCAGTCGCGCCTTCCAGTGCTTGCTTCAACTCTTCCAAACGGTTCAGCTGCTGCAAACGCATGGCCGCAGCAGACGGTGCATCATCCGCACCTGTGCGGAAACCGTCCCAACGCCAAACGTCACCTTCGAGAGATACTAGGCGTTGCCCAGGCAGTAGGGATTCCTGAAGCCGGTTGCCGTCTGCAACGTCCACCAGTCCGACCTGAGACATGCGGCGCGCCAGCACGTCGGGGATCGTGACATAGGAAGTCAGGGCCGCAACGCCCGCAGGCAAAGGCTGTGGCTGCGGATACCCAGGCAAACGCGTCCAGCCGGTTGATTCGTCATCGTCGATCTGCGGCGCGCGCAGATCATCCGCCAGCGCCGCGCCAAGGGCCTTCTCGTAGCCCGGCTTCACTTGAACCACGTCTAACAGCTGGCCCTGTTCGGACGTGTCACGGTCCACAAGGCGCGACAAGGCGGTTGCTTCGGCACGTAAAGCGTTCGCTTCGCCTTCCGCCTCGGACCGTTGGGAGCGCGCGTCGCTTTCTCTGTTCTGCGCTTCGGATCGCGCGGTTTCCGCGGCAGTCAAAGCAGTGTCGGATTTTTCGGCCTGAACGGAGGCTTGTGACAGAGCGGTCTGTGCGGCGATCAAAGCTGTGTCGGCATTTGTCGCCGTTGCTTGCGCGTGATCTACCGAGGCACGGGCTTTTGTCGCCTCATCTTCGTAGCGCTGCAATGTCTTCGCGGCATCGTCACGCAAGCGGTGCGCCGATTGGTGGCGCGCGGCGAGACGAGCGACATCTTCAGTATGTTCGGCCAACTGTGTTTCGCGGTCTTGCAGCACTGTCGCAGCTTCGCGGGCTTCGGTAGCGGCGGCGTCCAGCTTGCCCACATGGCCCTCTGACGCTTTGGCAATCTCGCGGGCTTCCCATTCCAGCCGTTCGATGGTTTCGCCTGCGTCGCGGTTCAGCGCGGTCTCGCGTTCGATGTCACGAGCCAGCTGATCAATGCGTGCACTCAACGTTTCGATCGTCTGTTGGGCTTGGCGTTCTTGGTCGGTCAGCGTGTCGCGCTGCACCTGTAAGCGTTGCAGGACGGCAGCGGCAATCGCCTCTTCCTCGCGCAGCGGAGGTAGTGCGTCTTCCATTCCCTGCCGCAGTTTTGCAACCTCGCGCACCTGCGCCTCGGCCTGAGCAGCGACGCGCGTCCGCTCTGTCAAAGTTTGACTGGCAGCAAGGTTGGCTTCTTCCGCCTCTTTCCAACGACGATAGAGCAACATGCCTTCGGACTTGCGCAACTCCTCCCCGATTTCGCGATACCGCGCCGCTTGACGGGCTTGGCGGGCGAGTTGTGCAAGTTGTGAGGCAAGCTGTTCGATCACGTCGTCAACACGCGCCAGATTGGTCTCAGCGCCGTTCAGCTTCAGCTCTGCCTCGTGGCGGCGTTGATACAGCCCCGAGATGCCGGCGGCCTCTTCGAGGATGCGACGACGGGCCTTGGGCCGCGCGTTGATCAGCTCGGAGATTTGCCCCTGACGCACCAGCGCGGGCGAATGCGCACCGGTTGAGGCATCCGCAAACAGCATCTGCACGTCACGCGCCCGAACGTCCTTGCCGTTGGTCTTGTAGGCGCTGCCTGCGTCTCGGGTGATCCGGCGAATGATCTCAAGCGTGTCGAGATCGTTAAAACCCGCAGGGGCCAACCGCTCCGAATTGTCGATCTGCAATGACACTTCTGCGAAATTCCGCGCGGGCCGTGAAGACGCCCCCGCAAAGATCACATCTTCCATGCCGCCGCCGCGCATCGCCTTGGCGCGGTTCTCGCCCATCACCCAACGCAGGGCCTCCAGCAGATTGGATTTGCCGCAGCCATTTGGCCCGACCACACCCGTCAAACCATCGGCAATAATAAGCTCCGTGGGGTCCACGAAGCTTTTGAAGCCGTTCAGTCTGAGTTTAGAGAAGCGCAATGCGGGCCTCGCGGGAATCGGGGTTTGGTGGGCCATTGTTTGAACCCAACCCCGTCGAGTCAACGCCAAACCACTGTATATGGCCAAATCGGCAGGGTTATCCCCAAGATGTTGCGAATTTCGGCCCGATTGTGCATGCCGCGAAATAGATACCGGCTGTCGGAATCGACCTTGACCGTCCGAGGCGCCTCGGCGCATTGTGTGCGGGCATGGTTCCCCGCGACGTGCAAAGCACAGCGGGGAAAAATGGGAATTCGGTAGGCGTGACCCAATTAGGGGCGCAAATCCGGAGCCGCCCCCGCGACTGTATGCGGAGAGCACCCTGCCAACGAGCCACTGGAGCAATCTGGGAAGGCGGCAGGATGCATCGACCCGCGAGCCAGGAGACCAGCCATGCGCAATGAAACCCCTCCCGTCGGGTGTGACGGGGCATGGAGATTGAAGATGAAAAACGAAGCTAAAGTAGCAACGCTGAACGCAACCGCCGCACAGACCACCGACATGAGCCTTGTTGGCATTCTTGGCGCTGCCGCTCTGGGTATGGCCCTGCTGTTCGCGGCTGGGTTCGCCCAAGCGTCTGTGATGCATGACACCGCGCATGACCAACGTCATGCGATGGCGTTCCCCTGCCACTAACCACCACCAAGCAACATGTTTAAAACTTTGCTGACCAGCGCGATATTCGCTGGCGTGGCCGTCGGTTTAATTGCCGCCGTGCTTCAGCTTTGGTTGGTCACCCCATCGCTGCTTGAGGCGGAGCTATACGAGTCTGGCTCCCGTATTCACTTCGCGGTTGACGGCTCCACCCAAAGCGATGCTGGCGCACCTTCGCCATTGGACGATCCTGCACGTCATCTGATGACCATGGCGTTCAATATCATCGTGTTCTGCGCCTTCGCGTTGTTTATCGTTGTGGGCTACGCGTTGACAGAGCGCGCAGGCCACGACGTCTCGCCACGCAGCGGTTTGATTTGGGGGCTTGCTGGATTTATCGCCGTGCAACTTGCCCCTGCGATCGGCATGCCGCCTGAACTGCCCGGAACTGTTGCTGCCGAAGTCGAGCTGCGGCAGCTTTGGTGGATATCCACGGTGATCGCGACGGCATTGGGACTGGGCTTAATTGCCTTTGGCCCGTGGATGGCGGGCGTTGCGGGTGCGGCCCTGATCGCCGTGCCCCACATTGTTGGCGCACCTCATCTGGACACCTATTTCGGCGTCGCGCCACCTGAATTGTCGGCGCATTTCGTCACCGCCTCTCTCGGCACCTCGGCTGTGCTATGGTCCCTTCTAGGCCTGTTCACCGCCATCTTCTGGACCAAATTCAAGGACGCCTGACATGCAAGCTAAGATCCCTGCCACCGTCGTCACCGGCTTCCTCGGCGCGGGCAAAACCACGCTGATCCGCCACATGCTGGAGAACGCCAACGGCAAGCGCATCGCTCTGATCATCAACGAGTTTGGTGACCTTGGCGTGGACGGCGACATCCTCAAAGGTTGCGGCGACGAAACCTGCTCCGAAGACGACATCATGGAACTGTCGAATGGTTGCATCTGCTGCACCGTGGCGGACGACTTTGTGCCGACCATGGAAAAGCTACTGGCTCGCGAGAACCGCCCTGACCACATCGTCATCGAGACATCCGGCCTCGCGCTGCCGCAACCGCTGATCCGCGCGTTCAACTGGCCCGATATTTCCACGAAGGTGACTGTCGATGGCGTCGTGACCGTGGTCGACGGCAAAGCCGTCAGCGAGGGTCGTTTCGCTCACAACGTCGCCGCCGTGGATGCCCAACGCAAGCTGGACGAGAACCTTGACCACGAGACGCCACTGTCGGAGCTGTTCGAGGACCAGATCGCTTGCGCAGACATGATCGTGGTCAATAAATCCGACCTTTTGGCGGAAGGCGAGGCTGACGCTTTGGTTGCCACCTTGAAAGCTGACAGCCGCGACGGCGTTCAGGTTGTGCGGACGTCAATGGGCAAAGTTCCTGTCGATGTTTTGCTGGGTCAAGGCATCGGCGCGGAACGCGATCTGGACGCCCGTCATGAAGTGCATCACCACCACCATGATCATGACGATGACGACCATCATGATGATCACCACCACGAACATGGACACGACGAGTTCGAAAGCTTCGTCGTCACCCGCGCTGAAATCACAGACCCAAAAGCCTTCGCGGAACGCGTGGCAGACATCATCCGCAGCCACGACATTTTGCGTCTCAAAGGATTCGCCGCTGTAGCGGGCAAACCGATGCGACTGACGCTGCAAGCGGTCGGCCCGCGCGTTGACACGTATTTCGACCGCCCCTTCGGCACCGACCCGCGCGAGACGCGGCTGGTCGTGATCGGAGAGGCCGGTTTGGATCGCGCTGCGATCGAGGCCGCGCTGCAGGCATGATCGTCGAACGGGCAGACCCGCGCGATCCACGGGCGACAGCGTTGCTGCAAGCCAGCCACGCGCTGATGGAAAGCCTGTTTCCGCCCGAAGACAATCACTACCTGTCGATCGACGCCCTGTGCGTGCCCGAGGTCCATTTCTTCGTTGCACGTGAGGGTGACGCCACCCTCGGCTGCGGTGCGCTCAAAGTTCAGGGCGAATATGGCGAACTGAAGTCCATGTTCACCTCCGAAGCTGCGCGCGGCAAGGGCGCGGCCTCGGCCATTCTGACACATATCGAGACGCGGGCGCGCGACTTGGGCCTGACCAATCTCAAGCTGGAAACCGGCGACCTTCTACACGCGGCTCATAAGCTATACGCCAAGCACGGGTTTACGCCTTGTGGTCCGTTCGGTAGCTACGAAGCCAACAAAAGCAGCCTGTTCATGGAAAAACCGCTTTAGGTTTCGCTTGGCATAACCATTCCCGCCGGAGGCATCCTCCGCCAGCAATAAGGCGCTGACATGCACCTACTCGCCGCCACCCCCGGAAGCATCGACAATGGTCAAGAGCCTGTTGATCTGGGACAGACTCCTGCCGATCTGGTGTTTATCTCTGCCGCAGATACCGAGCTGGCCGCCCTGTCTGCCGCGCGTGGGGAGATGGACGCTCCACCAACGCTGCGACTGGCCTCCATGATGCATTTGATGCACCCGATGTCGGTCGATCTGCACATCGAGGCCTGCGCCACCAAATCTAAGCTTGTGATCGCCCGCGTCCTTGGCGGGACCGGCTACTGGAAATACGGCGCTGAACAATACGCAGCCCACCTGCATGACGCGGGCATCCCTTTGGTCCTGCTGCCAGGAGATGACAAACCCGACGCGGAGCTGCGCGGGCTTTCAACCGTTTCGGACGAAGAGTACGACGCGCTTTGGGCGTATCTGGTTGAAGGCGGCCCAGCCAATACCGAAAATTTCTTGCGCTACGCCCAGTCCATGATCACGCAAGATGAACGCCCCATGCCAGCCGCGCCGTTGTTGCGCGCGGGCGTCTACTGGCCTGGCGCGGGCATCTCCGATTTGGCGGCGGCGCAAGAGGCGTGGACCCACGACGCTCCCGTAGTCCCGCTGATTTTCTACCGCGCATTGGTGCAAGGCGCGGGGCTGAACCCCGTCAATCGTTTGGTCAAATCGCTGCTGCGTGCGGGCCTGAACCCATTGCCGGTCTTTGTCGCATCGTTGAAAGACCCGATCAGCCTCGCCACGCTGGAGAACCTGTTCACGCAAGCCCCGCCAGACGTGATCCTGAATGCGACGTCATTCGCTACCGGATCGCCGCATCAAGGCGACACCGAAGCATTCAATCCGTTGGCAGCGCCATTCGCCAACAAGGCACCGATTTTTCAGGTCATCTTTTCCGGCTCGACGGAAGCGGCATGGGCGGATGGCCTCACGGGTCTGTCCGGTCGCGACATTGCGATGAACGTGGCCCTGCCCGAAGTTGATGGCCGCATCCTGTCCCGCGCTGTCAGCTTTAAGGACGAAGCCTATTTCGACGAGGCGACCGAGTGCCCCATTGCCACGTACCGCGCACGCGGGGATCGCATCCAGTTCGTGGCCGATCTTGCGACGAACTGGGCGAAACTGCGCCACGCCAAAACCGCGGAGCGAAAGGTAGCCCTGATCCTCGCCAACTATCCCAACAAGGACGGGCGGTTGGCCAACGGGGTCGGGCTGGACACCCCCGCAGCAACATCTCATGTGTTGGATTTGCTGGCTGGCCAAGGCTACCACGTGGCGAACGCGCCTGCAGATAGTGACGCCTTGATGAAAGCCATGATGGCGGGGCCGACAAATTGGCTGACCGACCGCCATGTGCGCACCGGCGGCGTCGATCTATCGCTTGCTGCATATCACCGCGACTATGGGCAGCTACCCTACGCCCTACGACAAGAGATCGAAGACCGCTGGGGCGGCCCCGAGGCCGACCCCTTCTTCACCGCAGGAGAAGTTGATTGCGGGCACTTTGCTTTGTCGATCTTGCAATACGGCAACGTGGTCGTGGGCCTGCAGCCCGCGCGGGGCTATAACATCGACCCGACCGAAACCTACCATTCGCCGGACCTGGTGCCGCCGCACAATTACCTCGCCTTCTACTTCTGGCTGCGCCACGAATTTGGCGCGCATGCTATTGTCCACATGGGCAAGCACGGCAACCTCGAATGGTTGCCCGGAAAAGCGCTGGCCCTGTCCGAAGAATGCTGGCCCGAAGCGGTACTTGGCCCCATGCCCCACATTTACCCGTTCATTGTGAACGACCCGGGCGAAGGCACTCAGGCCAAACGCCGTGCGCAAGCCGTCATCATCGACCACCTTACACCGCCGATGACACGGGCGGAAACCTACGGGCCGCTCAAAGACCTAGAGGCGCTGGTCGACGAATACTACGAAGCTGCGGGCGTTGACCCGCGCCGCATCGAACACCTGCGCCGCGAAATCCTGTCGATGACCTCGGCGACGGGGTTGTCGGACGACGTGGGGTTTTCGGGGGATGAAGAGGGGGATCTTGCCAAGCTCGACGCATATTTGTGCGAACTGAAAGAGGCTCAGATCCGCGACGGCCTGCATGTCTTCGGGATTTCGCCCGAGGGGGTGCAAGCCCGCGACCTGACCATAGCATTGACCCGCGTGGCCCGCGGAGACGGCGCAGGACCGGACGCATCGCTGATCCGCGCATTGGCCGACGATCTTGGACTGGGGTTCGACCCGCTCTCCGCAGATCTGGCCGAGCCTTGGGCCGGACCGCGCCCCGAGGTTTTAACAGGTGACAAGTGGCGCAGCACTGGCGACACCGTGGAGCGACTGGAGGAGTTGGCGATCCGCCTGATGGAAGGTGACACGCCGCCCGGCCCCGCCAGCGCTGACGTCATCAATCACATCCGCAACCATGTGCAGCCGACTGTGGCGGCGTGTGGCCCCATGGAAGGGGCGGGCCTTCTCAGCGCCCTCAGGGGGCACTTCGTCGCCCCGGCGCCCTCCGGCGCACCAACCCGCGGGCGTATGGATGTGCTGCCGACCGGGCGGAATTTCTTCTCCGTCGACAGCCGTGCGGTCCCTACGCCGACGGCGTGGGCCTTGGGGTGGAAATCCGCCAACATGCTCATCGAGAAACACCTGCAAATCCATGGCGACTGGCCCCGCGCGTTGCTTCTGAACGCTTGGGGAACCGCCAATATGCGAACTGGAGGGGACGACATCGCGCAAGCCTTGGCCCTGATGGGCTGCAAGCCGAAATGGGACGCCGCCAACCGCCGCGTCACGGGTTTTGAGATCCTCCCGATGGGAGTATTGGGCCGCCCGCGCGTGGACGTGACCTTGCGCGTGTCGGGATTCTTCCGCGACGCCTTCCCGCAACTGATAGCACTCGTCGACAGCGCGGCGCGCGCGGTGATGGAGCTTGACGAGACGGACGCCGACAACCCTGCCCGCGCGAACGGTGGCGCACACCGCGTCTTCGGCTCGAAGCCCGGGGCGTATGGCGCGGGGCTGCAGGCCATGATCGACGAACGCCTCTGGTCGGACAAATCCGACCTTGCCGAGGCCTATCTGGAATGGGGCAGCTACGCTTACGGAAAGGGCGCAGAAGGCACCCGCGACCGAACAGGGTTTGAGGCACGATTGGGACAAGCTGAAGCGGTGGTTCAAAACCAAGACAACCGCGAGCATGACCTGCTGGACAGCGACGACTACTACCAGTTCGAGGGGGGTGCTGCGGCGGCAATCGAGACGCTTCAAGGCCGCGCGCGTCCGGTCTATCACAACGACCATTCCCGCCCTGACCGCCCGGTCATTCGTACATTGGAAGACGAGATCGGCCGCGTTGTGCGATCCCGTGTGGTGAACCCCAAGTGGATCGAAGGCGTCAAGCGCCACGGCTACAAAGGTGCCTTCGAGATGGCCGCGACCTTGGACTACCTATTTGCTTTCGCCGCCACCACAGGCGCCGCCAAATCACACCATTTCGATTTGGTGCATCAAGCATATCTTGAGGACGACAACACGCGCGACTTCATCGAGGAACATAACCCCGCAGCGCTGCGTGAAATGGCTGAGCGGCTGCAGGAGGCGATGGATCGTGGCCTGTGGACACCCAAGTCCAATTCCGCCCGCGCGTTGATCGAACGCCTGCTGTGAGTGCTGTGTTCAAAGCCGCGCCGGACTACGATCCATCCGCTCTGCTGACGCTCATCAGATTGGCTTTTGAGGAGCAAAAAGGTCGGATCGACCCACCGTCCTCTATGAACAAATTGCGACCGCCTGACATAGCGGCGCATTTGGCGCAGGAAATGGTTTTCGTGGTTGAGCAAGAAGGCGCGCCGGTGGCCTGCCTGTTTGGAACCCGCAAACCAGGTGCGCTCTATGTCAGCAAACTGTCAGTGCGACCAGACCATCGGGGCGGGGGTCTGGCCCGTGCCCTGCTAAACGCGGCAGAGGGAGAGGCCCGTGTCCAAGGGTTGCAACATCTGGAACTTATCTCGCGCCGCGAATTGACGGACAATCACGCACTGTTCCGCCATCTGGGATTCGAGAAATTCGCGGAAGGCAGCCACCCGGGCTATGACACAGTGACCGAATTCCATTTCCGCAAGATGCTTTAACCTTCGCTCAGCACAAAATGTCAGCCTGCACCAACGCCACATCGCCGGTGACAGAGCTTCGCACGACGCTACAGCCTGTTACCTGTTCAATCGCAGTGGCGCCCGCAGCGAAGACATTTCTCGCATCAGGGCGGCGCATGATGTTGGTCCGGTACGCTTCTGCACGTGTGTCATTGTAATTCACTCTAAACGCGTAGACCCCGACCTGCGAAGTTCCATTGCGCCCGCCCTTGAGGCCCACACTTGGCGCGCCACATGCGGTTAGGGTCGTCAGACAAAACAGAAGCACAGCGCGCATGGTTTTTTTCCTAGTTAAGACGTTCAGTTCCCAAGTTTGCGACGACTTACCTAACAAACCCTTACCCTTTGGGGCTTGCATCGCAGCCCTGCGTCCAACAGGTTACGCGCGACCCATTAGCGGAGCGCCCGATGACCCAAGAAACCCCAGACGACCTGACCCGCCACGCCACCAAAATGGCCAAGAAGAAAGCCGCGCGCGACAAGATCATGGCGACCAAGACCGACAAGCGCGGGCTGATCATCGTGCATACCGGCAAAGGCAAAGGCAAAAGCTCTGCCGCGTTCGGGATGATCTTCCGCTGCATCGCGCATGACATGAAATGCGCTGTCGTTCAGTTCATCAAAGGCGGGATGAGCACAGGAGAGCGCGACCTGATCCTTGGCAAGTTCTCAGACATCTGCGAGTTCCACACGATGGGCGAAGGTTTCACCTGGGAAACCCAAGACAAATCCCGCGACATCGAGATGGCACAGGCCGCATGGGCCAAGGCCAAAGAGTTGATCCGCGACCCGTCCAACCACATGGTGCTGCTGGACGAGATCAACATCGCGCTGCGCTATGACTACATCGACATCAATGAGGTCGTGACCTTCCTAGCCGAAGAAAAGCCCGACATGACCCATGTGGTTCTGACCGGCCGCAATGCGAAGGACGAGCTGATCGAAATCGCTGACCTCGTGACCGAGATGGAGCTTATCAAACACCCCTTCCGGTCGGGCATCAAAGCGCAAATCGGGGTGGAGTTTTAACTCATCCCGATTTCGACGTCTGCCCCAGCGCACGGGTCTCCGACAGCGTCATTCCAGTCGACAAGACCTCGTCATCGAGCTGCAGTTCGATCACGGACAGGACCCCTGATTTTTGTGCGACGTCGAATGCGGCGGCGAAGTCTTCGGTGCGGGTGACGGTCTGCCCTGTCCCGCCATAGGCGCGGGCCAAAGCGGCAAAGTCTGGGTTGGTGATCATCGTTCCAGACACGCGACCGGGATAAGTCTTTTCCTGATGCATGCGGATGGTGCCGTATTTGCCGTTATTGACCACAATCACAATCACCGCGGCACCATGCTGGATTGCCGTCGACATCTCGTTACAGGTCATCTGGAAACAGCCGTCACCCGCAAAGCAGATCACAGTGCGATCGGGATGTTCCAACTTGGCAGCAATGGACGCCGGAAACCCGTAACCCATGGAGCCCGAGGTCGGGGCCACTTGGGTCTTGTAACCCCTGAAGCGGTGATAGCGATGCACAAATGCCGCGTAGTTGCCCGCCCCATTTGTCAGGATCGCATCATGCGGGAGGGTGTCGGACAACCAAGACACCACCTGTTCCATCTTAACAGGCCCGGGCGTCGCTTTTAGCTGCTGCCACACGTCATACTCGGCCCGAGCCTGCGCGCGCCATTCCGCCCAATCGCCTGCTGTCGCATCTGCTTCGGCGAGCGCTGCGATCAGGGCAGAACTGTCGCAAGCCAGCGCGAAATCAGGCGCATAGACATGGCCCGGCTCATCCGGGCTTGGGTGGGTGTGGATCAGCGTTTTGCCCAGATCGGACGGGTCCAAAAGCTCGTAACCATTTGTCAGGATGTCACCGACCCGCGCCCCGATAACCAGCAACACATCAGCATCTCGAAGGCGCTTGGCCAGTGCGGGATTCATGCCGACGCCCAGATCACCTGCGTAGTACGGGCTGTCGTTGTTCAGGTAGTCCTGCCGCCGAAAAGGGACTGCCACAGGAAGATCCATACGTTCCGCAAAACGTTCCAAGTCAGAGGCTGCTTGCGCAGACCACCCCGGACCACCGGCAATCAGCAACGGGCGCTTCGCCTGTGCCAACATGGACAAGATGCGCGACACGTCATCAGGAGCAGGCATCGCGCGGGCGACCTGCGCTGCAGGACGGTCAGCGACCTCTGCTATCGAAGACAACATATCCTCAGGCAAGGCCAGAACCACTGGGCCGGGACGCCCCGACATCGCAATCTGAAACGCGCGGGCAATGTATTCGGGTAATCGTTCTGACTGATCGACTTCGGCCACCCATTTGACAAGGCCGCCAAAGAACTGCCTGTAATCGACCTCTTGAAAGGCCTCGCGGTCACGATGGTCACGCGCGATTTGACCCACGAACAAGACCATCGGCGTGCTGTCTTGCATTGCGACATGTAGTCCCGACGACGCGTTTGTTGCCCCCGGCCCGCGGGTCACAAAGGCAATGCCGGGGCGACCCGTCAGCTTGCCATGTGCCTCTGCCATCATGGAGGCACCGCCCTCTTGCCGGCAAACGACGTTCTGGATACCGCTTTCATAAAGCCCGTCCAAAGCCGCCAAGAAGCTCTCTCCAGGCACCGAGAACACCCGCGTCACGCCTTGGATCTTCAGCTGCTCCGCCAGAATTGCGCCACCGTGTCTGATTGCCATTGGAACCTCCGTTTCTGTCCGGCCCAGTCTTTGGGCAGCCTCGCACGGTTTGCAACGCCAATTGCGAACTGAATCGCGCGGACGCTATGCGTTCCGCGCCATAGACACAGAAATCTCAATGAGATTACCGTCAGGATCACGGATATAGAGCGACCGGATCGGCCCTGTAGCGCCGCTTCGCATTACCGGGCCTTCCTCAATACCCACGCCTTGCAGGTCCAGATGCAAAGCCCACTCATCCAATGGCGCTTCCGTCAAAAAGCACAGATCAGCGCTACCCGGCGTTGGTGCACGGCCATGTGGCCGAAACTCTGCCCCTGCTTGGTGAAGGTTGATCTTCTGGCGACCAAAACTCAATGCCGTACGGGCTGAGCCATCGGCAGGTTGAAACTGCTGCACATCCATTCCAAGCACATCTTGGTAGAAAGCCGCACTTGTGGGGATGTCCGCGACAGTCAGTACCAAATGGTCGAGCCCGCTTAATTTTGGGGTCATTACGCGCTTGCCTTTCAAGGGGTGATCAAAGGATGATCTGCCCATGACCCAAGATCAAGCCCCCACCATCCGCGACGACATTCTGGACCCGTCCCGTATCAAGGCACTTGCCGCAACGCTTGAGCTTGAGGACACGACACCGCGCCCCTTCTGGCACCAGATCTTTTTTTGGGACGCTCAGCCTCCGTCAGCGCTTGGGGCAGATGGCCACCCCAGGATTGGCGCACTTATACCCGATATGGGCCTCCCACGCCGCATGTGGGCCGGTGGCCGATTGCAGTTCCATAGCGCTCCCGTCATGGGGCAAACCGCGCGCAAAACGACGACATTGCTGAAGGCCGACCGGAAGCAGGGCCGAACAGGCGCGCTTGGCCTCGTGACCCTGCGCCACGAAATCAGCCAAGGCAGCACTCTTCTGGTGACAGAGGACCAAGACTTGATCTACCGCGCGGCCGACGCGCCTGCGGGCACGCCGCCGCAAGCTGGGACGGATGAATCCGCGTCCCGCACACACAGTTTTACCACGACCGAGCTCTTCCGTTACTCCGCCCTCACCTTCAACGGCCACCGCATTCACTACGATCGCGATTATGCCAAAGACATCGAAGGGTATGAGGGCCTCGTCGTGCATGGTCCGTTGTTGGCGCAGTATCTGATGCTGATGGCGGAAGACTTGCTCGGTGGGCTTGCAAGGTTCGAGTTTCGCGCGACGGCGCCACTCATGGACCACCAAGAGGCTACCTTCTGCGCCAAGCCGTCGGATGGCGGACTGACACTATGGGTCAGGGCGGCAGACGGACGACAATGCATGACCGCCAACGCTTACAAGCACCTTTCGGCCTGAAACTCCGGCGGAATACGGTTGATGCCGTCGAGCACCAAATCAGCCATCACCTCCGCGACCTTGGGAGCCACACCGAAGCCGATTTTGAACCCGCCATTCGCGACGAAGGCCCCTTCCTCAAACGGGTGGACCCCAAGCATCGGGGCGCGGGACCGTGCACGAGGGCGCACGCCAGCCCAACGCGCGACAATCTTCGCCCTGCCAAGAAGAGGGACGCCCGCAACCGCCCGCGCGAGAACGTCATCAAGTTGTTCATCAGTAGACGCGGGCGCCTCGAAATATCGTTCCGACGTTGACCCAATTGCCACCGTCCCGTCCGCATGGGGAACGACATGTAGCCCATCGAAATAGAGTTGCGGCAGATCACGGGCGTCATGCTCCAACAGCACCGCCTGCCCTTTCACGCCATTGCCGACCTGTCGGGTGTGCTGCGCCGTCATTTCTTCCAGCCCTTCATATCCCGTCGCATGCACAACTGCACCTCGGGCCGCCCCCACACGCAGAACCTCGCCGCCCCGCGCTTCGATTGCAGCGGCCAAGGCAAGGCAGGCTTGGCGTGGGTGCAGGCGCGCGGACAGCGTGTCAAAGATCACCTTGCCTGTCGGACTGGTCGGGCACCACTCGCCCGAAGCCTGCTCTACACGCCATTCCGCCGCGTTTCCCCAAAGCTCGTGCGCAGACAACGCGCGACGTTCGGCCAGGGCCAACCCCGCCGCGTCCAGAACAGGCTGAATACGACCGAGGCGGCCATACCCAGCCTCAAGGCCAGAAGCAGTTTCGACCTCGCTCCAGAATCTGCCCGCCATCAGGAGGCTTTCAAGTTGGAATTGCTTTTTGTCGTTCCACTGCTCCGGCGTGTGCGGAGCCAAGGCCCCAACAATGCCTCCAGAGGCTCCCGCCGCGACACCCTTCGGGTCTATGACCCGAACCCGTGCACCGCGCTTGGCGCATTCCCAGGCCACGGACAGGCCAAATGCACCTGCGCCCAGCACCGTTACTTCTGCTCTGGACAAGGTTGCCCCCTTTGCTCAGTGTCGCTCGGTGGGAACCTAGGGCAAAGCGGCATGAGCGACCAGACAGCACAACTTGAATGGCGCGATGGAACGATCCCCGTTTCGATAAAATTCGACGACCCCTATTTCTCGCTGGCAGGCGGATTGGAAGAAACCCGGCATGTTTTCCTTAGCGGGAACGATCTCCCCGCGCGCTATTGCGACGGATTCAAGATCGCCGAACTTGGCTTCGGCACAGGACTGTCCATGCTGACCGCGCTTCAGGCCTTCACCGGCGACGGTACGTTGCATTTCACCAGTTTCGAAGCCTACCCGATGACCCGCGCGGACATGGAAGCGGCATTGAAGGCGTTCCCAAATCTCGATCCGTCGCCGTTATTGGATCACTGGCCGAACACAATAATTCGGACGGACCGGCTTCATGCCGACATCATCATCGGGGATGCCCGTGAAATGTTGCCGAAATGGACGGGCAAGGCGAATGCGTGGTTTCTGGACGGGTTCTCCCCGGCCAAAAACCCAGAACTGTGGGCCCCTGATCTGATGGCGGAGGTCGGCGCACATACAGCCCCAAATGGCACCTTTGCGACCTATACCGCAGCCGGCCACGTGCGCCGCAGCCTGACTGAAGCCGGATTTGAGGTCGAGCGCATCAAGGGTTTCGGCCGCAAACGTCACATGAGCATCGGGCGCAAGACATGAGTGGCAACGACACCAAGCGCGGCATCCTGTTAATGTCGCTGACCATGCTGATCTTTGCATCTCAGGATGGTATCTCCCGCTATCTGGCGGGGGAGTATAACGTGCTGATGGTGGTCATGATCCGCTACTGGTTTTTTGCCGCATTTGTGCTGACCGTCTCGGCCAAGCGAGCAGGATCGATAGCCAATGCTGCAAAGACGGAACAGCCGGTTCTGCAAATTTTTCGCGGGGTGCTTTTGGCGCTCGAGGTCTGCGTCATGGTCGCGGCCTTCACCCTTTTGGGGCTGATCGAAAGCATGGCAATTTTCATTTCCTATCCGCTGATTGTTGCAGCCCTGTCTGGCCCCATATTGGGTGAGAACGTCGGCCTCTACCGCTGGACGGCCATCGGCATCGGCTTTGTTGGCGTGATGGTGATCTTGAAGCCCGGCGGTGGTGTGTTCAGCCCCTATGCGCTTGTCGCCGTGACCTCTGCCATGATGTTCGCGCTTTATACGCTGCTGACACGCTACGCGGCCCGCAAAGACACCGCGGCGACGAGCTTCTTTTGGACCGGCGTTGCCGGCGCTGTGGCCATGACAACTATCGGCGTCTGGTTCTGGGAGCCTATGGCCCCGCGTGACTGGCTATGGATGCTGGCGCTTTGCATATCGGGGGCCACCGGCCACTACCTGCTAATTAAAACCTATGAGGTCGCCGAGGCCTCAGCGGTGCAACCCTTCGCCTACTTGCAGTTGGTGTTTGTGTCGGTGATCGGGCTGCTTGTCTTCCACGAGGACTTGCGCACCAACGTGGTCATCGGCGCGGGATTGGTTATCGCGGCGGGCATCTTCACCTTATGGCGGGCAAGACGCGCTACTGCTTAAGCTGGTCGCTGAGCTTTATATCGTCCACGCGGCCCGTCAGGCGGGCCCGATACGGCGCGAAGCTTTCGGTCACGCGCATCACGTAATTTCGGGTCTCGCGGAACGGGATGCCCTCGATCCAGTCCACGACATCCACGTCCGAGCCACGTGGATCGCCAAACAAGGCTGGCCAACGCTCTGCTCGGCTCGGGCCGGCGTTGTAGCCAATAGACATCAGCACAGGGTTCGCCCCGAAGCGGTCCGACAATTTGCGCAAATAGGCGGTGCCTAGACGCGCGTTATATTGGGGATCTTCTGTCAAGCGCGCCCGCTCGTAGTTCTCACCGATCTCACCGGCGACCTGTTGGGCCGTGCCAGGCATCAATTGCATCAATCCACGCGCGCCCGCACCGCTAACGACAGCAGGATCAAATTCGCTTTCGCGCCGAGCGATCGACAGCGCAAATTCTTCGGGAATATCCATCTCGATGCCCTTGGGCACCCAGATCGGGAAGTAACCGCGGTAAATCTCGAACCCCTGACGCGCCGCCTGCTTGGCAAGCATCAGGGCAAGGTGCGGCTCCTCCCATTCGAGCGCCATGTCGATCATCTGGCCAATGCCTTCGCGCGACTGGGATTCGGCCAGGTGCACAAGGAACCGCTCCGACAGACTTAGTAGCCCCGCCAAATGAAGGCTGACCGCTGCGTCATAGACTGTCGATTTCGTAAAATCGGCGGCACGCCAGTCTGGGAATTCCTCGGTGCCAGCCATCAACGGATCGCGCTGGACGCCGCCGCGCTCAGCGGCGAGTTGACCATAGAAGGACGATTGATACAGCGCGCCGAACTCATAGGCCGCTTTTGCGATCTCGGTTTCACCTTTGGCCTCATACGCGCGACCCAGCCAATACCCGGCGCGGCCAAGCGAAATCGGAGTTTCAACAGCGGATTGGAACCGCTCGAAATGGGTCAAGGCCTGCTCTGGCGCGTTCAGCTTTCGCAAGGCGATGAAGCCAGACAGCCACTCAAGATCCGCATAGGCCGAGCCTGCTGTCAGAAAATGCTGCGAAGCAACGGCGTAGGCTTCCGCGTGCTTTCCATCGCGCATGAGCTCTCGCGCTAGAGAACGGCGTCGGTCGGCCCATTCGATTGGCTGGCCAAGGTCAGGCACGGACAGGGACCGTTCCAGCAATACTTCCACGGCGTCCTCGGTGCGGCCTTTGCGGGCGCGCCACAAAAAGCGTTCAAAGGCGAGGCCCGCATCTTCCGCAAGATTTGAAGGCACCGCTTCAATCATGGCGTCCACGCCAGCCTCGTTCCCCCGAAGGCCCATGCGGGCAATCGCAAGCTTCGCCCATGCTTCGGGCACAAGGTTGAACATCCGCTGTGCCGCGCGGTCTTCTCCGCGCCATAACAGGGTATCCAGCCGCGCTGTGTGAAGGTCTTTCAAAATATCGCCGTGCCGTTCGACAAAGGCGTCGTGTTCGACCTGTGCGAGGTTGAATACCTGCCAAGCGCGCCGCGCTTCCGAGCGGGCCTCCTCGTTACGGCTGGCTTTTTGCAAAGCCTCGATCAGGCGAAGGGAACCGGTCCCTGTTTGCGGGATGGTGTCGGCAAAGAAGGCCAGAACCACCTCTGGCGAGGCCCCATCGCGCGGGATTGAGTATTCGCAGCGCAAACGCAGCAGCGGCAATCCGGGCCAGTCGTCATGGCGCGCCAAAAAATCCGTGCATTCATCGAAGCTGCCTTGCCGCCCGCGGAGCCGCATCCAGTCAATAACATCGCGGGCAACGGCGTCGGATATCCCTGCCTGCAAACTTGTTGCGCGGTCCCATTCGCGGGCCTCGGAGGCGGCCACGGCTTGGGCAAGTGGGGGCGATTCTTGCGCCACCACGCCGCCCGCACAGCCCATAAAGACCGCGACAACAGCACCGCCGAACCTTGTGAACACAGCAACTCCCTCCAATTCGTCCTGAACAATAGGTAGGTGAGTGACGGCCCCATGCAACTCACATCGGTGAGATCAACCCCCTTGCAGCGGCGTTCCGCCAACGGTATCGGAGCATTGAGACAACCAAACCAAAGGAGACGTGTCATGTTTAAAGGCTCAATGCCCGCGCTGGTCACGCCGTTCAATAACGGCGCCGTGGATTTTGACGCGCTCAAACACTTGGTTGAATGGCACATCGAACAAGGCTCCCACGGTCTGGTCCCCATGGGCACAACTGGGGAAAGCCCAACTGTTAGCCATGACGAACATGACGCCGTGGTCGAAACAGTTGTGAAAGCAGTCGCTGGCCGCGTGCCGGTCATTGCGGGCGCTGGCTCCAACAACACCGCCGAAACCGTGCGCCTTGTTCAGCACGCCAAAGAGGTCGGCGCGGATGCCGCACTTGTGGTCACGCCTTATTACAACAAACCCACCCAGCGCGGCCTAATGGCCCATTTCACCGCTGCGGCGGATTGTGGTCTGCCGATCTTCATCTACAACATCCCACCCCGTTCGGTGATCGACATGACGCCGGCGACTATGGGCGAGTTGGCCAAACACCCGATGATTGTTGGTGTGAAAGACTCGACCGCCGACATCTCGCGTGTGTCCCAACAGCGTATCACCTGTGGCACCGAGTTCTTGCAGTTCTCTGCCGAAGATGCGACCGCCCTTGGCGCACATGTGCACGGGTCAATCGGGTGCATCTCGGTCACGGCCAACGTTGCCCCGAAGCTGTGCGCTGAGTTCCAGAACGCGATGGCAGCTGGCGACTACAAAACGGCCCTGACCTATCAGGACCGCTTGATGCCGCTGCACAACGCCATCTTCACGGAGCCCGGTCTTGTGGGTGCCAAGTACGGACTGTCTTTGCTGGGCAAATGCTCTGAAGAGGTCCGCTCCCCGCTGACCGCTCTGGAAGACAGCACCAAGGCCGCGATCAAGGACGCAATGGTCTACGCGGGTCTCATCAATTAACTGTTTCGCTGCTCTCACTTCTCCGAAATCCAAGAAGGATCGAAGATGCTCGAAGAGACGCTAAATCGCATTAACACCGAACTGCGCGAGGCCCCCGATAAGGGCCTTGTCGCGGACTATATCCCCGAGCTTGCCAAGATCGATCCAAACCAGTTCGCCATGTCCGTTTGTCTGGCTGACGGGCAGCAGGTCAGTTGCGGCGATTTCACCACCAATTTTTCCATGCAGAGCGTGTCCAAGGCGTTCACCCTTGCGATGGCGCTTGGCCGCTATGGCGACGGCCTGTGGAAGCGCGTCGGGCGCGAACCGACCAGCAATGCGTTCAACTCGGTCGTTGATCTGGAATTGGGCGGCGGCAAACCCCGCAACCCTTTCGTCAATGCAGGGGCTATCGTTGTGACTGACGCGCTGCTTTCGGGACGGACGCCCAAGGATACGCTAGCCGAAATCGTGCAATTTGTGCGGGCCGCGGTGGGCGATGGCGACATCTACATCAACCACGACATGGCCCGCTCAGAGAACATCACCGGCCATCGCAATTGGTCCCTGGCCCATTTCCTGAAATCCACGGACAATCTGGAGCACGAGTGCGAGCTGACGCTTGGCACCTATTTCCACCAATGCTCGATTGAGCTGAATTGCCAGCAACTGGCGCGTGCAGGCCGCTTTCTCGCTGGCCTCAGTGGCGGCCATGACATGATCGCGAACCGTCATGTGCGCAGCATCAACGCATTAATGATGACCTGCGGGCATTACGACGGATCAGGCGAATTCGCATATCGTGTCGGATTCCCCGGAAAGAGTGGCGTCAGCGGAGGTATTCTTGCGATCGTTCCGGGCGTTGCGTCAGTTGCGGTGTGGGCCCCGGGTCTGAACAGCTTTGGTAACTCCCAACTTGGCACACTGGCGTTGGAACGCCTGTCGCTTGCGATGAGCTGGTCAGTCTTTGATACCAAGTGAGCGAGTAGCCTCTTGGGATTGACCCCAAGACGTGGCCTCCCTACCTAGAGAAGATCATGGCTAACAAACCCAAATCCGCAGAAGAGCGAAATTACAAAGTGGTGTCGGAGAACCGGCGCGCTCGCTTTGACTATGCCATAGAGGATGACCTCGAATGTGGCATCATGCTAGAAGGGTCTGAGGTAAAATCCCTGCGGACGGGGCAAGCCCAGATCGCCGAAAGCTACGCCGCCGTCGAGGATGGTGAATTGTGGCTGGTGAACAGCTACTTCCCACCCTACGAGCAGGCCAAAACCTTCTCCCATGAAGAACGTCGCCGCCGCAAACTGCTGGTGAAGCAAAAAGAACTGGCGAAGCTTTGGTCCGCAACCCAGCGCGAAGGCATGACCCTCGTGCCGATGGTCTTGTACTTCAACCACAAGGGCCGCGCGAAGATCAAAATCGGCATCGCCAAGGGCAAGAAGCTGCACGATAAGCGGGAAACCTCCGCCAAGCGCGATTGGCAGCGTTCCAAGGCGCGCTTGATGAAGGATCACGGCTAACGCCCCTTGCCTCACGGGCCGCCCGCCGCTACCTCTGGGCCAACCCGCCCTGATCCGGAGCGCACGCGATGTCAGACGACCCCAAAACTCTCGTATCCACCCAATGGCTGGAAGATCACCTCAACACCCCCGACCTGCGGGTTCTGGACGCGTCATGGTATCTGCCAGATATGAATCGAGATGCCCGCGCCGAATATGACCGCGGCCATATCCCCGGCGCACGGTTCTTTGACATTGACGAGATCAGCGACACCCGCTCCTCCCTGCCGCACATGGCTCCACCGGTCGAAAAATTCATGTCCCGGTCGCGCGCGCTCGGGGTCGGGGATGGTCATCAGATCGTGGTCTATGACGGCGCGGGTCTGTTTTCCGCAGCCCGTGTCTGGTGGCTCTATCGCCTGATGGGCAAAACCGACGTTGCCGTATTGGACGGGGGCTATCCCAAATGGCTGGCAGAAGGCCGCCCGACGGAAGACCTGCCACCCGTTCTCAAGGAACGGCACATCACGATCCACCGGCAAGCCCAACTCGTGCGCGATGTCACGCAAGTCGCTGCCGCGTCCAAGCTGTCGGATCATACGATCCTGGACGCGCGCGGCGCGCCGCGGTTCAAAGGCGAGGAGCCGGAGCCACGCGCTGGCCTGCGATCCGGTCATATCCCCAATTCCAGAAACGTGCCTTACACCTCCGTGCTCAATGCCAACGGGACAATGAAATCCCATGCCGACCTGCGCGAAGTTTTCCACGACGCGAAGGCGGACCTGACCAAGCCGATCATCACGACCTGCGGCTCTGGTGTCACCGCCGCTGTACTGAGCCTCGCGCTGGAGCGCATCGGGAACCGCAATCATTCGCTCTATGACGGCTCTTGGGCCGAATGGGGCCAGTTCGACCAACTCGCCGTGGAGACCGGATAATGTTCGAGACGCTAAAAGCTCAGCCCGCTGACAAAATTCTGTCACTTATGGCGGCATTTCGCGAAGACCCGCGTGAGGGCAAAATTGACCTCGGCGTGGGCGTTTACAAGAACGCCGAGGGGCAAACACCCATAATGCGCTCCGTGAAGACCGCCGAACAAAAGCTTTGGCAGATCGAAGACACCAAAAGCTATACTGGCCTTGCTGGCGATGCTGGCTTCCATGACGCACTCAGAATGCTGATCCTCGGCGACGCGGCAACCAAAGACCAAGTCGCAGCCGCAGCCACGCCGGGGGGCACAGGCGCGATCCGGCAAGGGCTGGAGCTGATCCGCATGGCATCGCCAAAGGCGACGGTCTGGCTTTCGGCCCCAACTTGGCCAAACCATCCCTCAATCATCAAATATCTCGGCATGCCGATGGCCGAGTACCGCTACTTTGATGCGGAAACACGCGGGGTGGATTTCGGCGGAATGCTCACCGATCTGGACCAAGCCAAACCGGGCGATGTGGTTCTGTTGCACGGCTGCTGCCACAACCCGACCGGCGCGAACCTGACTGCGAGCCAATGGCAGGAAGTCGCAGACTTCCTGAAATCCAAGCAACTGATCCCCTTTGTCGACATTGCTTACCAAGGGTTCGGAGACGGTCTGGACGCAGACGCGTTCGGCCCGCGCCATCTGGCCAAAACCCAGCCGGAAATGCTGATTGCCGCAAGCTGCTCAAAGAACTTCGGCGTCTACCGAGAGCGTGTGGGCCTGTTGATGGCCGTGTCCCAAGACCCGTCCAAAACTCCGCTGAACCAAGGCACCGTCGCCTTTCTGAACCGCCAGAACTATTCGTTTCCGCCGGATCATGGCGCGCGGCTGGTCACGATGGTGCTGACTGATGATGCTCTGCGCAGCGATTGGCTGAACGAGTTGGAAGGCATCCGCACCGGAATGCTTTCGCTGCGACAATCTCTGGCAGACGCCTTGCGCAAGCGCACCAATTCCGACCGCTTTGACTTCATTGCGCAGCATCGCGGGATGTTCTCCCGCCTTGGCGCGACAGAGGCGCAGGTCGAGCAAATGCGCCAGAGCCATGGGATTTATATGGTGTCTGACAGCCGCTTGAACATCGCTGGCCTGAACGCCCAATCGGTTCCAATACTTGCAGACGCAATCGTAGCCGCAGGCGTTTAGCAACAACCCGCCTATGACAGAACACCGCGCTTGGCAGACGTCACGGGCGCGGCTATCCCGTTCGCCATGATACGCGCGTTTCTCATCCTGATGCTGCTGGCATTGCCTGCCTGCTCAAACTCTGCGCCCAAAGAGGTCGCGGAGCAGCGCCAAGCGATACCGCTGCATCCGAACGAGACGCCAGAGCTTCGCCTGCTCATCAACAAATACGCCGACCTCTACGAAGTGCCGCGCGCTTTGGTGCATCGTCAAATCATCCGCGAAAGCACCCACCGCCCCGAGGCGCGCAACGGCCCGTATTATGGCCTTATGCAAATCCTGCCTGCCACGGCCCGCACCATGGGCCATCGCGGCCCGCCGAATAGTTTGCTGGATGCCGAGACCAACCTGAAATACGCCGTCAAATACCTGCGCGGCGCGTGGCTGCTGTCCGATGGTAGCCATGACGAGGCGGTAAAGTGGTATTCGCGCGGCTACTATTACGAAGCCAAGCGGCGCGGGATGCTTGTTGAGACGGGGCTTCGTTCCGGTTAAGCCTTGCTTAAGACTGGGCGCTCCACTAAACGCGCGCTCTGAACCACAAGTCTCCGCCACCTTGTCAAAACGGAATTACAGTATGACACGTCTTCTTCCTGGCATCCTTGCCATGGCCGCCACTGTCGTGGCCTCGAATATTCTCGTCCAGTTCTTGCTGGGCAGTTGGCTCACTTGGGGGGCCTTCACCTACCCCATCGCATTCCTTGTCACAGATGTGATGAACCGCATCTATGGGCCTTCCGCCGCACGCCGCGTTGTATTCGCAGGGTTTCTAGTTGGAATCATTTGCTCACTCATCGGATCGCAGATCATGTTGGAGTACGGGCCCGCGGTGCCACTTCGAATTGCCGTCGCATCCGCCATCGCGTTCCTGTCTGCACAACTTTTAGACGTGTCGATTTTTGACCGTCTGCGCGAGGGAACGTGGTGGAAGGCCCCGCTGGCATCGACGCTTGTCGGGTCCGTTGTAGACACAGCGCTGTTCTTCACCATAGCATTCTCGGCCTCAATCACCCTATTCGGAGCGGGAAATGATGAAGCGATTTCATGGGCTTGGGAGGGCGTTCCGCTTTTGGGTCAGGGCGCAATTCTTCCGCTTTGGGTTTCCCTCGCGATTGCGGATTGGGGCGTGAAACTTGCTATCGCCCTGCTCGCGCTGATCCCGTTCCGTATCATTGTTGGAAAAGTTTCACACAAATTCGCGTAGAAACTTCTTGAGTTATCCACAAGATGTGGCACCTTTCTCTTTAACAGCAACCAGAGAAAGGAGGTGTCCATGTCTAGAGTGATATTGGAGCAAGGTGTCAGGCAAGGTACGGAGGTGCGTGTCTAGGGGCAGTCCCCTAACCCACACCGAGGTATCGGTCACGGATCAACCTGACCCACCTCCATCAGATCTCGGAAAGGGCGCCCCGTGCTGTGGGCGCCCTTTCTTCTGTCAACGCCCTAGACATGTCGCCTGGATGAGGGTCGCAAGCTGCATTTGCGATGATTTCCAGCAGCTCTGGCGACGCGCGCGCGCGAAGTTCGCTGTGCCGTTTGAACGCACCCCCTATACAAGCGCCCCCAAGCAGCGTATTGCCGCCCACTTGCGGTGCGCGCTCAGGGCACGGGCCGCTTTTGGTGGCCAAATAGGGGTGGCTGCCGTTTCCTTTTTGCCCTGACCAGAAAAGAGTGACCCGTGATACAAACGATTCAAGACGCGCTGACAGAGCGCGGCTACACCGACCTGACTCCCGTTCAAACCGCAGTAACAGATGCCGAATATGGTGACGCAGACCTTCTGGTCTCGGCGCAGACCGGCTCCGGCAAAACTGTTGC
Organism: Litoreibacter janthinus; assembly: GCF_900111945.1. Lineage (NCBI taxonomy): Bacteria > Pseudomonadati > Pseudomonadota > Alphaproteobacteria > Rhodobacterales > Roseobacteraceae > Litoreibacter > Litoreibacter janthinus. The sequence continues at coordinate 317,482 of NZ_FOYO01000001.1, forward strand.
CTTTGGCCTCGCCATCGCGCCGACATTGCTGGGCGAGGATCAAACATTCGGCCGCGCTGCGGCGCCGCTGGCGCTGGTGATTGCACCTACGCGCGAATTGGCCCTTCAGGTCAAACGCGAGCTGTCCTGGCTCTATGCAAAAGCAGGTGCCGTTGTGGCGTCTTGCGTGGGCGGCATGGATATGCGCGACGAGCGTCGTGCCTTGGACCGTGGTGCGCATATCGTCGTGGCCACACCGGGTCGTTTGCGCGACCATATCCAGCGAAGCTCCATCGACCTGAGCGAAGCCCGTGCCGTGGTGCTGGACGAAGCTGACGAGATGCTGGACCTAGGCTTCCGTGAAGATCTGGAATTCATCCTGTCCGAAGCGCCTGAAACCCGCCGCACCTTGATGTTCTCGGCCACCGTTCCGGCCTCCATTGCAAAGCTGGCGAAGAGCTACCAGAAGGACGCCATTCGCGTGTCCACAAAAGCCGAGCATTCACAACACACAGATATCGAATATCGCGCAATGGCTGTCGCCCCGCGTGACGCTGAGAATAGCCTTATCAACGTGCTGCGCTACTACGAGGCCCCGACGGCCATCGTTTTCTGTAACACCCGCGCCATGGTGAACCGCCTGACCACCCGTTTCTCGAACCGGGGCTTCTCGGTCGTGGCGCTGTCAGGTGAGCTGAGCCAGAACGAACGCACCCACGCGCTGCAATCCATGCGTGATGGCCGTGCGCGCGTTTGCGTGGCCACTGATGTTGCTGCGCGCGGAATCGACCTGCCCAATCTTGAACTGGTGATCCACGCCGAATTGCCAAACAACCACGAAACTCTGCTGCACCGTTCTGGCCGGACAGGCCGTGCAGGCCGCAAAGGCGTCAGCGCGATGATCGTGCCTGCGAAGATGCGCCGCAAAGCCGAACGCCTGCTGCAAGGTGCGAAGGTGAAAGCCGAATGGGCGGAAGCCCCGTCCGCCGACGACGTAAACGCGCGCGATGAAGAACGACTGTTCAATAACCCCGTCTGGACCGACACAGCGACCGATAGCGAAGCAGGCTTGGTCACAAAGCTGATCGAGCGCTTCTCGCCCGAACAGATCGCAACAGCCTATACACGACTGTTCCGTGAACGGCAGTCGGCCCCAGAAGATCTGGCTCCATCCGGCTCTGATGCGCCGAAAGAGCGCCCAGCCTTTGGCGAAAGCGTTTGGTTCTCGGTCTCTATCGGTCGCAAAGACAACGCAGAACCACGCTGGTTGCTGCCTGCATTGTGCCGCGCTGGCGATCTGACCAAGGACGACATTGGCGCCATCCGCATCCAGCAGAACGCAAGCTTTGTTGAAATCCTGAAAGCCAGTGAAGACCGGTTTCTGAAATCTCTCGGCGATGGGATGAAACTTGAAGACGGTGCAATTGTCACCCGCCTCGACAAAGCGCCTGACTTCACGTCCATGCCACGTCCGCAAGGTGGCAAAAAACCTTTCGACAAGAAGCCTTACGACAAAAAACCATACGAGAAGAAACCTTATCGCGACGACTACGATACGCCACCACGCCCTGCCGCGACAGAGCAGCCTAAATCAGGGAAAAGCATCAGCGATGCGCGCCCAGAAGGTGCCGTGACGAGCCATAAGCCGCGCCCAGCCGGTGACAAAAAACCGTATGAGAAAAAACCCTACGAAAAGAAGGGCGACAAGAAGCCTTACGAGAAGAAACCGCATGGGGACAAAGCCCCCTATGAGAAACGTGGCGAAAAGCCTGCTTTTGACAAGAAGCCTGGTGGCAAAAAGCCGTTCCGCAAGGCCGATGGAGAAAAGCCTTTCCGCAAGGCCGATGGCGAAAAACCGTTCCGCAAGGCCGACGGGGACAAGCCACGTTTCGACAAGAAACCGGGCGGCAAGAAGCCCTTCAACAAGGCTGATGGCGGCAAACCCGCGGGCAAGCGCCCATCTGCAAGCGCGAATGACACGTCCAAGCGCTTCACCCCTCCGGGTGGCAAGGTAAAGCCACGCGTCAGCAAGGGCGCAGGTGCCACACCAAAACGGGGCAAGGGAAAACCTTAATCCGGCATATTCACCGAAAGGATCATGGGGTATCAAAGCCCCATGATCCGCGTGAATGACACCATCACCATTGAAGACTGGGAACTGACGGAAAGCTTCACCCGCGCCCAAGGGCCAGGCGGGCAAAACGTCAACAAAGTCTCCACCGCTGTTGAACTGCGGTTCGAAGCGGCGCGGTCCCCAAACCTGACCGCCCCGGTAAAAGCCCGTCTAAAACGCCTTGCAGGACGGCGCTGGACAACCGAAGGCGCGCTGATCGTTTTTGTGCAAGACACGCGTTCGCAAGCGCGCAATCGTGAGATCGCGGAGGTTCGTTTACGTGAATTGATCCTCAAAGCGCTAGAAACCCCAAAGCGCCGGATCAAGACGCGCCCGACCCTTGGATCGCAGCGGCGCAGGATCGCCACCAAGAAGCAGCGTGGCGAGGTTAAATCGCTGCGTGGAAAGGTCACTGATGATGACTGATCTCATGGCTCGGCGCGAGCGACTTTTGGGTCCCAACGTCCCTACCTTTTACGAGCAACCCGTCCATTTGTTGCGTGGCGAGGGCGTTTGGCTGTGGGACGCGGACGGACGCAAATATCTTGATTGTTATAATAACGTCCCGCATGTCGGGCATTGCCATCCGCATGTGGTGGAGGCGATTGCGAGACAGGCGTCAACGCTCAATACACATACGCGGTATCTCCACGAAAGCATCCTGGATTACACCGAACGGCTGACGGCAACGCTCTCTCACGATCTGAGCCAGATGATTATGGTTTGCACCGGTTCTGAGGCAAACGACATCGCGCTGCGTATGGCGCAGGCGGTCACAGGCAAAACCGGCATCATCGCGACGGACAACACCTACCACGGCAACACGCTTGCCACCTCGCAACTCTCGACACGACGCCCGCCAATTGGAGGCTACCCGCGAAATGTGCGTCTGGTGCCCGCGCCTGATACTGTGCGCCCCGTTGGGGGATCGCTGGAAGGGCAGCCGCAAGCCTTCGCCGACTATGTTGCAACCGCGATTGCAGAGCTGGAGGCTGAGGGCTGCGGGTTCTCTGGCATGATGTTGTGCCCTGTCTTTGCCAATGAAGGCATTCCCGCTATCACACCGGGCTTTCTTGATCCGACGATAGAGGTAGTGCACCGTGCGGGCGGCTTGTTGCTATGTGACGAGGTCCAACCTGGGTTTGGCCGGATCGGGGAAACGTTTTGGGGGCATGACTGGCTGGGCTTTGCGCCGGACGTCGTCACGATCGGCAAGCCAATGGCCAATGGTCACCCCGCTGCAGCGGTGATCGCACGCCCTGACATTATGTCGGCCTTCCGAACGGCCTTCGGCTATTTCAACACATTCGGGGGCAACCCAGTGAGTTGCGCTGCTGCTATGGCAACGCTGGACGTCATCGAGACCGACAAATTACAGGAAAACGCTCGCGTTGTTGGAACCTATGCACTTAAACGCCTGAAGCAGATCGAACACCCTTGGAAGGCAGAGGCGCGAGGCTCGGGCCTGTTTTTCGGAATTGAGTTTGTTCAACCCAACGGACAGCCTGCAACTGCGTTTGCCGCACAGGTCGTCGAGTATATGCGCGAAGGCGGCGTGCTGATGAACAGGATCGGGCGAGACATGAACACCCTTAAGATGCGCCCACCAATGCCGTTTGGGAGAGATCACGCAGATATCGCGATGGACCTTCTTGAACAAGCGTTGCGAGAGGTGCCTTGTGACGCCTGAGACCGCGACTGCCAAAGCGCTGATCGCCGCCGCTGCTTGGGGCGGCACGGATGGGACACCGCGCCTCATCAATAACCGCGAAAACGCAGTGTTTGAGGTCCGGTTTTCCAACGGGATGTGCGCTGCCCTGCGGCTACACAGAATGGGCTACCAATCCACCGCGTCGATTAAGTCAGAGCTTCTTTGGACGGAAAAACTGCACGAGGCCGGGTTCGCCTGCCCAAACCCAATCCGAACCTCAGAGGACGCGCTCACATACGAGCTGTATGATGGCCAGATTGCTTCTGCCGTCAGCTGGATTGAGGCCACGCCTATTGGAGAGAGCGATGTCCTCTTCGACGGTAGCGCACCAGATCACTGCGCGCTTTACCGCAATGTTGGCCGCCTGATCGGACAATTGCACCAAGCAACCGATGCCATTGATACGGCTCCATTGCAGCGCCCGCTTTGGGACAGTGAAGCCCTGCTCGGGGACGACCCACATTGGGGGCGCTTTTGGGAGAACCCTTCTCTAGCCCCAGATGAGGCCACGCTTTTGCAAACGGCCCGTGACAAAGCTAGGGCGCACCTTCTGGCCCTGGATATGTCGATAGTTCTGATTCATGCCGATTTGCTGCAAGAAAACATTCTGCACAACAACGATGGGCTTTGGCTTATCGATTTCGACGATGGTGGGTTTGGATATCGTGGCTATGACTTAGGGACGGCCCTAATCCAGCATGCAGAACTTCCCTATATGGACGACCTTTCAAAGGCGTTGATGTCCGGTTACCAAAGCGTCTGTGGCCCGCAGCCCGAGATCGAAACCGCGATACCGTTATTTGTGATGCTTCGCAGCATGGCGTCCTGTGGATGGATCATCTCCCGAACCGAACCGGGTGATCCGCGCCAGAGGGTCTACGCTGAACGCGCGCTCCATTGTACGCGCAGCTACCTCTAGACCACGACCGCGATGTCTTCTTGATCTCCGACCCCGAAGACACGCTTGTAGCGTTCGATCTCGTCGGCTGGCCCCATCGCTTTGCGCGGGTTGTCTGACAATTTGACTGTCGGGCGTCCATTCGCCGACACAGCCTTGCAGACCAGTGAAAACGGCGCCAAGCCATCGCCCGGCACAAGTCCGCGAAAATCGTTGGTCAGCAATGTGCCCCACCCGAAAGAGACACGAACGCGGCCACGGAATTGTGCCTGAAGCTCGACGATCTTGCCGACATCCAAACCGTCAGAGAAAATGACAAGCTTCTGTGTGGGGTCCTCGCCCCGCGAGGTCCACCAGCGAATTGCGCGCTCTGCGCCTTCAGCCGGATCGCCGCTGTCGATACGAATACCCGTCCAGCCCGCAAGCCAATCAGGCGCACCCTCTAAAAATCCATCTGTGCCGTAAGTGTCGGGCAAAATGATCCTCAGATTGCCTTCATGCTCTTCATGCCAGTCGGCCAGAACGTCGTACGGGGCTTGCCGCAGCGCGTCATCCGTTTCTGCCAAGGCCGAGTAGACCATTGGCAACTCATGGGCATTCGTGCCGATCGCCTCAACCTCGCGGCGCATGGCGATGAGGCAATTGGACGTGCCCACGAACTTTCCGCCCAGTCCTTCCTGCATTGCCTGAACACACCAGTCTTGCCACATAAAACTATGCCGGCGACGTGTCCCAAAATCCGCAAGTCGCAGGTCCTCAACGCCCTGAAGAATTTCGACTTTCTCCCACAGACGGGTCATCGCACGCGCGTACAATACTTGAAGCTCAAACCGGCCCATGCTTTTCAGCACGGCGCGTGACCGCAGTTCCATCAACACCGCAAGGGCGGGGATCTCCCAGAGCATTACTTCGGGCCACTTGCCCTCGAATGTCAGCTCGTATTGACCGTCGCGTTTTTCCAGATGGTAGGGGGGCAGGGAGACGTTCTCGAACCACTCCATGAAATCCGGACGAAACATTTGGCGTTTGCCGTAGAACGTATTGCCGCGAAGGAAGGTGCTTTCGCCGCGCGACAGCGACAGCGAGCGAATGTGGTCCAATTGCTCGCGCAGCTCGCCCTCGTCCACCAGTTCTGCCAGCCGGATATCCTTGGAGCGGTTGATAAGCGAGAACGTAACATTCGTATCCCGCTTGTTGCGGAAGACCGATTGGCACATCAGAAGCTTGTAGAAATCCGTGTCGATCAACGACCGCACTATCGGGTCGATCTTCCACTTATGGTTGTAAACCCGCGTCGCTATATCAACCATTGAGATGCACTCCAGCTTCGATCATGCCCGCGCGCGCCGCCGCCAGAGAACCATCCAGATCAATTGCGCGGCACAGAGACGTTTCAACAGAGACGTCAAAACCCAGCCGCGCGCCGTCGACCGCGGAAAAGTTCACGCAAAAATCCAGCGCCAATCCAACGATTGTCAGCTTGTTGATACCGCGCGCGCGCAAATAGCCCTCAAGCCCGGTTGGCGTCGTGTGGTCATTCTCGAAAAATGCCGAATAGCTGTCCACTGAAGGGTTGAAGCCCTTGCGCACGATCACCTGAGCCGGATCCGTGTGCAGACCACTATGGAACGCCGCGCCTTTGCTACCCTGAATGCAGTGGTCCGGCCATAAAACCTGCGGGCCGTACGGCATCTCAGTCACCGAAAATGGCGCAAGGCCATCATGGGAAGATGCAAAGGACGAATGCCCAGCCGGATGCCAGTCTTGCGTCAGCACAACAGCGGAGAACTGCGCCATCAACTCGTTGATCGGGCTGACAATCTCGTCACCGCCTTCAACCGCTAGCGCCCCGCCCGGGCAAAAGTCGTTCTGTAGGTCGATGACGATCAAGGCCTCATCAGCTGTGCGCATGTGTCGTTCTCCGAGAAATTCACCTGCAATTGCTAGGGGTAAGCCCGCGTTGCGTCAACAGCCCGCACTTGATCCTTTCGGGGCGCAGTCGTAAAGCGTGGCCATGTTTACAGTTGCCGCACTCTATCACTTCACCCGCTTTTCCGACCCTGATGGGTTGCGCCCCCCGCTTGTCGACTTGTGCGAGCGCGAAGGGATCCGTGGCACCTTGCTGGTCGCCAAGGAAGGCATCAACGGGACCGTCGCCGGCAGCCGCGCCGGTATTGATGCTTTGTTGGCACATCTGAGGAGTCTCCCCGGCTGCGCAGATCTCGAACACAAGGAATCTACAGCGACGGAAATGCCATTCAACCGCATGAAAGTGCGGCTTAAGCGCGAGATCGTCACGATGGGGCAACCCGATGTTGATCCGCTTGCAGGCACCGGGCACTATGTTAAGCCCGCCGACTGGAACGCGCTTATTCAAGCTGGAGATGTCGCAGTGATCGACACCCGCAACGACTACGAAGTGGCCATCGGCACCTTCGAGGGGGCGATTGACCCGAAAACCAAGAGCTTTGGAGAATTTCCGGCTTGGTGGCAGGAAAACAAGCACCGCTTTCACAATAAGCGGGTTGCGATGTTTTGTACGGGCGGCATTCGATGCGAAAAATCTACCAACTACTTGCTGGGGCAAGGTGTTGAAGAGGTCTACCACCTTCAAGGTGGTATCCTGAAGTATTTGGAAGAAGTGCCGGAAGAGGACAGCACTTGGAACGGCGAATGCTTTGTCTTTGACGGTCGCGTTTCAGTTGGACATGCACTCAAAGAGGGCGATCTAAAGCTATGCTATGCTTGCCGCCGTCCCTTGCAGCCCGAAGACCTACGCCGCGACGAATACGAGCTTGGTGTGAGCTGTCATCAATGCCTACACGAGACTAGCGCTGGCGATCGGGAGCGATTTCGCGAACGCCAAAAGCAGATCAAGCTGGCCACAAAGCGCGGCGAAAAGCATATCGGCTAAGCGCCACCCAGAGCCTTGCGCAGCCGACGACCAACCGCTTGTGCGCCTCGGTGGGCAATCATTTTTGCCGTAAAATCGTTCCTGAAGAAGCGGAGCAAATCTTCAGATGGAAGAGTGCGCATTCGCGCAATGGATCGATCCCAGTCGTCCGGGCCATAGGCCGCAGCGCGTCGGTTCGCTTCGAAGCCGATCCGGTATTGCAGGGCCAGCTTACGTCGCACGGCTCGTTCCCATTGCGACAATGCCGGTGCCGACCGTTGCCCCAAAGCCAAACCCAAGGCTCGACCCTGTTCAATGCAAATTCGAATGCCTTCGCCCAAGGTTGGCGTCGCCATATTTGCGCTGTCTCCGACCCGAACGACGTTGCCGTAGACCAACTGCGTATCGTACGGCACAGATGGCAGGATACCCGCGTTCACGTGAAAATTCTCTGGATGGGGCAACCCCATTCGCTCAAGTGCATTTCCGTCCAACAGGTCTTGCACAAGCACTTTGGGAGACTGGTTTGACACAGGCTCGATCACACCGACGCCCAGCCTCAGACTGCCCGAGGTAGTCGGGAAGGCCCAACCGTAGCCTGTCTTAACACAAGCGCCGAAGAACAGCACCGCGCGGTCGGGATCGTGGGTCGGAGCAGAAAACTCGTATTCAATTCCGATTCCCCTTCGCGTCGGAGGCACGGCTAGGCCCAAGGCGTTGAGCACTGCGCAATGCCAGCCTGACGCATCCACGATGGTCCGCGATATCACCTCATATTCCTGCCCAGAGGCCCTCAACCGCGACACGATCCGATCACCCTCGCGCCGCGACCCAAGATATTTTGTAGCACAGCGGATCTCGGCCTTGGACTGCGATGCCAGCCAACGATAAAGACTGGTTACGTCCAGAACACCGACCGGTTCCGACGACATATCCAGACTGAGATGCTCATGGTCGGAATAGATGTCAGCGTGATTTACGGGGTGAGCTAGCTCGGTTGGGATACCCAATCGGGCAACGTCACTCATCCAACAGCCGCCAGAGGTTCGAACTGGCACACCGATTTCCCGATCCTGATGGACCAACAGCGCTGACACGCCGTCCGGCAAGGATGACGCCACCGAAAGCCCCGCAGGGCCACCGCCAACAATTAAGATTTCGGTTTCGACACGGTCCGGCATACGCGCTTTTCGCATGCCTTAGCGGGCATGCGCCACGGAAAAAAGACTAAGCGCGTCCCGATTTTCTAAGCTCCGAAAGATAGGCCGCCACTTGTCGTGCTGCTGGGCCACGCAGTTTGCGCAGCGCGGTCAGTTGTTCTGCCGCCGGCAACGCAAGAAGGTGCTTCGCAATCAGCGCCGGATGCTGTCTCATGATTTCCGCCTCTCTTCGCTGGAATGACAGACTCGGCTCTGGTGTCGGTGTCCTATCGTCGCTTGCATCTGTGCGGCTCTCAGCGCGGCGCGGCAACTTGGGGTCTGCCAAACGACGCACAAGATTGGCGAGCGCCTTGCTCATATCAGGCGGCGGCACGTTCTTCTCCAGCGGACGAACGGCAGTCCGTGCCAGGTCTTTGAAGAACGGATGTCTGGAGGTTTTCGCAAAGTCGGCGCCAAGCATTGATACAAGCATGCGGGCCTTCTTGACCTGTGCTTGTGTCGGCTCCGACGCCTCTGATTGCTGTGTCGAGCCCTTGGGTTCAGCAGGTTGATGCATTTACATGTAGCTCCTTACAAGTGCGCTTGAGATCAGGCTCCAGCCGTCAGCCACGACAAAGAACGCCAACTTGAATGGCAGCGACACAATGGCCGGTGGCACCATCATCATCCCCATGGACATCAAAACCGCTGACACGACCAAGTCGATGATCAAGAAGGGAAGGAAAACAAGAATATCATTTTCCTGTTTTCGACAACTTCAGAGTCGAGTTTCAACCACACAAAATGGTTCTGGAGCCATTATGACATTTACTCGCAGGGCTTCCCCGAACGCGTGCCATCCTGCCATTAGGATGCAGTCCGTTTCTGCAAGGAACTCGCTAAGGCTTTGCTAATCCAGCTCCTAATGATGTGAACCATTTTATAAAGAACCGATCATATTTTCCTTATAATGGAAGTGCGCGATCCTTGCCCAAGCTTGCCGTTCAAGTCGTAGGTTAGCATTTTATCGTCTTGCACTTGTAGCGACTGAATACGCTGATGAGCAGCGCTTAGACCCAATCGAATAGCGCCGTATAAATTATCTATATCTCTGCAAACATTGAATATTTCGTTCACTTCGCGAGGGGGCATTCTTTTACATTCAACTCTGACATCTTCCAGGGCGCTCTCTTTCTGTGGAAGAATTTTTTCAAGCCGATCATAAGCGCCGGCCTTGAGCGCATTTCGCTCTTGCACAACTAATCTCAAAAGCTTTTTTCCTGCGGACTCGCCAAACTTCATCGAGCTATCTTTCCTCTATACTTTCAGCAAAATGCTCTGCTAAACTTAACCCTCCGCTTTCAACAATAGCCTTTGCATAGTTTTCCCTTAAGAAGGAGTGAAATTGAGCTTCGCCAATTCCTCCGTCAAAACCGCCGCCCTTACCCTCCAACCCAATGAAGGAAAGGATTTCGGTTAAGAACGCCATCTCCAACCCCTTCGCGACACTCGAGATGTCATCTGGCGTCGCTTTAATGCTCTTTTGATCGTGAGAGACTGGTGGATTTGATATTTCCATATTCGAGTGCTCTTTGTTTGAATTTGAAAATTGTTACTCTACAGTCGTAAAGAATAAGTAACCTGTTCCTGCAATTCCTTTTTCAGCGCGGGAACGAAAGACAAGAGATGCAATTCGATTCGGTTAACAATTTGATCTCCCTCCTGATGGGTAAGGTGACTGAACCGATTTCGGCGCAATCAGAATTGATAGCCCCCCTCGAAAAGCTTGATTTCGCCTCTGAACTTACCGGAACAGAACTTCACCGCAGCCTTCAGTCCAACTCCGTGCCTGCCTCTACCAATAACGCCTCCTCGCTTATCGCGCAGTGCGGTATTCCAAATCCGTCTTCGGAAATTGCAGAAGTTGATATTCAATTACCTGAGCTGCATTTGGAAGAAATCCAATTTCCTCCAAATGCAGAATCTCTGGGAGCTTCAGTCTCAAATGAAGTTACAGAACCTAGCTTGCAAAAGCATGCGCCGATGGACGCGCATTTTCCGCTGAGCTCACCCCAAAACGCCCAGACCTCGCCAGCAGCTGCCGAATTCACCAAGAAAGGTCAGGCTTACACTCTATCGCCTCCATCTCCCCAGATCAGCGAAGCCGAACCCCCGCAGCTTCTTGAGGAACCTGAAATAGAGGAAGAGACCAACGCCGTCCTTGTTAAAAATGCACCAAACTCGTTTTCAGTTGTGCCTGCTAAGTCCAGTCCTAAATTATACGAAGAACCAAGCATCGGCGACCGCCCTAGTTCTCGCCTCGACGCAAGCGTAGAGCTTCAGCTCTGCGAGGACGCGGGCAATGGAATAGATCCAATGAAGCAGTCGGTTGCTATTGCGGCACCAATCGAGAGTAGCATGACTATTGAGAGCGATCTCGAAGCGCTTAAGAATAGCGTACCAGCTGTCAATCCCTCTCTAACCCAAGAGGCACTGCTCCCTATTTCGCGGCCCTCAGACCGATCGAATCAAGCGCTCGCGAAAGGCCCCGAAATCGTTCCTCAGCGCGAAGCACATGAGAATGTCGATGCAAAGGCGTCAGAGCCAGTTTCAACAACGACAATTTCTAGCCCCACCGTTCGAATACAGCCAAATCCGAGGCACGTTGTGACCTCCGATGTGGGAAATGGGCCACCTTACCAAGTGCCCCAAAGGGTCGACAGTGCGCCCTTCAGCGTCGAGAAAAGCCCCCAACTATCCTTTGGCATTGGAAAGGGTTCGGGGGAAACCAGCTTGCTCTATCGTATGGAGTTCGCGGCCTTAGGGCAAAACAGTTTGGCCACTTGGCCGATACAGCCTCAATTCCCCTCCCCCATCATCGAACTCTCAGAAGTCAGAAACTCGTCAGAAGTCGCCGCCCCGACCGTCATTGATACGTTCTCAACACCTCCGGCTCGCAACGCTCAGGTGTCTCAGCCAGCTGGACATCACCCCGTCGAACAAAGCTCGCTTCCTGAGCACGTTAATGCCCAAATCCGAACCGCTTTGGCGACAGAGAGGGGGCACGATATTGAGGTCCGACTATCCCCAGACGATTTGGGACGCATTCGAATCGTTTTGTCTCCCAAAGACGGCGGAATCAACGTGTCCGTGTTCTCGGAACGAAACGAAACCTTAGATCTCATACGACGTAACTCAAATCTATTGGAAAACAGCTTTTCTGAGGCCGGGTATGAGGGAGCGACCTTTACATTTGAACAAGACCGATCAGGTCGTGAAGTGACTTATGACAACGTTTCTTCGCCATCCGAAATTGAACCAATCGGCGACGATCAGGTCCCACCCTATCTCGAAACTTATCGCACAGACGACTCATTGGATCTGAGACTATAAGGACCCTTCCCCATGGAACCGATATCTTCTGCCACGTCCCAGACACAAACCGCACAGACCAGCATCCCCGTAACGAGTGCTCTGAGTTCGGATTTTGAAACATTCATAGTGATGTTAACTGCACAGATGGAAAACCAAGACCCACTAAACCCTCTGGATTCTCAAGATTTTGCAACTCAGCTGGCTACATTTTCCGGGGTGGAACAACAAGTAAAAACCAACGACCTCCTAAGTGCTCTCAATTCACAATTACTGACTTCAACCTTAGGCGACATGGCAAGTTGGGTCGGGATGGAGGCGCGGCTCGCTGCGCCCGCCCATTTCAACGGGGTGCCGATCGAAATTGTCGCAAACCCACCAGTTTTTGCCCAGCGCGCGGAGCTGATCGTGAAGGACGAAAGCGGACAGGAAGTTCAACGCCTCGACATTCCAGTCTCAGATGGCCCAATAGACTGGGCGGGCGTAAGCAGCAACGGGCAGCCATTCGAGTATGGAACATACAGCTTTGAAATCGCCTCATACGCCAATGATGAACTCATCGACACTCAAGTGCCCGATGTTTTCACTCGGGTCACAGAAATCCGTACCGTAGACCGGCAAGCTGTTGTTGTGCTGGAAGGTGGGGCAATTTATCCAGCCCTACTTGTCACCGGATTAAGATAACATAGTCCAAAGCACGAGTGCAGAGACCACAGTCGCAACTCCAGCCCCGAAGCTCAAAAAATAGCCAAGTCGCATTTTTGAGTGCGGTTCGCTAGTTTTTTGGCTGGTCCTCGCCAAAGTCGCCTCCATAAGCTGTGGCAGTTTTGGTCCAAATCGTCCCAGGACCTGTACTGTAGAAACGAGATCCCGAATGAAGGCTTTCGGCCCGATATTCTGCTTGATGTAATCCTCCACAACAGGCTGGGCGACTTGCCAGATGTTGATCTGGGGGTGCATCGTCCGCGCAACACCTTCGACGACGACCATTGTCCTTTGTAGCAGGATCAGCTCGGTTCGCGTTTCCATTCCAAATCGCTCAGTCACTTCGAACAAATACGCGAGAAGGCGCCCCATTGAGATCTGCGTAGCGTTCATACCGAAGATCGGCTCTCCGACTGCGCGTAGTGCTTGGGCGAATTCGTCCACATCCCGATCAGGGGGAACATAGCCAGCTTCAAAGTGGACCTCCGCAACGCGCCGATAGTCTTTTCGAATAAAGCCAATAAGGATCTCCGCGTAAACGCGCCTCGTATACTCATCAATCCGACCCATAATGCCGAAATCGTAAGCTATTATATCTCCATCCGAGCTAACCTTCAGGTTGCCCTGATGCATATCAGCGTGAAAGTATCCGTCGTTTAGAGCCTGCCGCAAAAATAGCTGCAGCACTCGCTCGCCAAGCGCTTTGCGATCATGGCCGGCAAGATCAATAGCAGCCACGTCGCCAAATGGGATGCCTTCAGCCCATTCCATTGTCATCACCCGCTTGGCCGATTGAAAGAAGTGAGTTCTAGGAACAACGAAGCCTGCGTCATCCGCAGTTTTCGCGGCATACTCACCCGCTGCCGCCGCCTCCAAGCGCAAATCCAACTCGCCTTGGACAACCCCGTCAAAGTGTTTGATCACGTCGTTTGGATGCAATCGGCGGGAGGCGGGAGAGATTAGTTCAATGATAGACGCCGCGAAATAAAAGGCATCGATATCCTTTCGGAACGCGCGCTCAATCTTTGGCCGCAAAACCTTTACCGCTACCTCTTCCCCTGTTTCGCGCAGCCGCGCCTTGTGTACCTGAGCGATGGAGGCCGCGGCGACGGGTTCGGAGAACTCCGAAAACACATCACCCAATGGAACTCCCAACTCGTGCTCAACTGTCTCTTTGGCTTCCTGAGTGGAGAACGGTGGTAATTTGTCCTGCAGGACACGCAGTTGAAGTGCCAGTTCATCGCCAACAACATCCGGCCGCGTGGACAGCACTTGGCCAAATTTGATGTAAGCAGGCCCTAAAGCTGTCAGCGCTCGCGTTGCGGGCGGCATCGATGGGTCACCCTTGTGGCCGAGCCAAGCAAAGGGCCACGCCAGGACCCGAGCAACCATACGAAGCGACGGCGGCGCATCGAAAGCATCAAGAACCAGCCCCATTGCACCAGTTCGCTCTAAAGTCGCCCCTGTCCGGATGAGGCGCCAGATGTTGTGAGGACCGCGCACTTAAATTTTCCAGCCTGAATGCAAAGCCGCCACACCGAATGTCATATTTCGGTAGCTGACATTCTCGAAACCGGCTGCCCGGATCATCGCGGCAAACGTATCCTGATCCGGAAACTTGCGAATGGACTCGACCAGATACTGATAGCTTTCGCTATCTCCGGCGATCGCTTTTCCCATTTTTGGAATCACATTGAACGAATAAAGGTCATAGGCCTTCTGCATCATAGGGTTGGGAAGTTGCGAAAACTCCAGCACCATGAGGCGCCCACCAGGTTTGAGGACACGGTAAGCCTCGGACAGGGCATCCGCGATGCGCGTCACGTTCCGAATGCCGAAGCTGATCGTGTAAACATCGAAGCTGTTGTCGTCGAATGGCAAGGCCATTGCGTCCCCAACAACCCAATCCAGGCTACCTGACATCGCTGAGGCTTCTGCGCGTTTCCGCCCCTCAACCAACATCGACTCAGTCATATCCAGCACGACGGCCTCTGCCCCCCCGGCCCGTTTCAGAAAGCGAAACGACACGTCCCCTGTGCCTCCCGCAACATCCAACAAGCGTTGACCTGGTCTTGGGGCCAGCCAATCCATCATCGCATCTTTCCAGATGCGATGAACCCCACCAGACATAACGTCGTTCATGATGTCATATTTGGAGGCAACATTGGTGAACACACCATGCACCATTCCCGCCTTCTGATCTTCGGGAACATCTACGAATCCAAAATGCGTGGTTTTTTGCGAATCTTCGGCCATATGCTCTTGTAGTCCTTACAGTCTCACCCCTGTTATAGGCTCAGCTTGCTGGGTTACAATGCGACCCAAAGGAACCAAGGGAATCCCGTGCCAGAACTGCCAGAAGTTGAAACCGTGAAACGAGGCCTTCAACCCGTGATGGAAGGCGAAAAAATCGACTATGTTGAGGTCAATCGGCCAAACTTGCGCTGGCCGTTTCCCGAGAACATGGCAGAGCGCCTTGCTGGGCGTACGATTACGCTCCTACGTCGGAGGTCAAAGTACCTTTTAGCCGACCTCGACAGCGGTGAGACACTTATCATCCATTTAGGCATGTCAGGGCGCATGCTGATCGAACACGCAGACACCGCGCATTTTCATAACGGCGCGACGATCGCCCAGAAGCACGATCATGTCGTTTTTCATATGGAGGACAGCACTCGGATCGCTTTCAACGATGCGCGCAGATTTGGCGCAATGGATCTCACATCTACCCAAAGCGTTGAGCAACATTGGCTAATCAGCAAACTCGGGCCAGAGCCGCTTGGGAACGAGTTCAGCGAGAGCTATCTGACAAATGCGCTGCAAAAGAAGAGCGCTCCTATAAAGACGGCGCTACTGGACCAACACATCGTCGCGGGCTTGGGGAACATCTATGTCTGTGAAGTATTGTTCAGAACCGCGATCTCTCCCAAACGGAAAGCCTCAAATCTGAGCGCGAATCGCGCAGGATCGTTGGTCCCGGCAATTCGGGAGGTACTGTCTGAGGCCATCCATTCTGGTGGCTCCTCCTTGCGAGACCACCGCCAAACCAATGGAGACTTAGGCTACTTTCAGCACAACTTCGCCGTCTATGACCGGGAGGGAGAGCCGTGCAGGAACGATTGTGGAAGCAAGATCTTCAGGATCGTGCAATCCGGTCGTTCGAGCTTTTACTGCCCAAAATGTCAAAGATGAATTGATCCTGCGTGCGAACATGATACGTCTCATGTCCTGCTAGAAATGAGGTTCCGTCATGGCATTCAAGACAATTATTGTTGAAATTGAAGAGCATATCGCTCTGATCAAGCTGAATCGCCCTGATGCCTTGAACGCGCTCAACGCGACTTTGCTGACGGAGCTTTCACAAGCACTGTCCGAAGCCAACAAGAACAACAAGGTTCGCTGTATTGTTTTGACCGGGTCTGAGAAGGCCTTCGCAGCGGGCGCGGACATCACGGAAATGGCCGACAAGTCGTTCGTTGACGTCTTTGGCAACGACCTGTTCTCAGAATTTCCGAATATCTTTCTGCGCGTCCGCAAACCGATCATTGCAGCAGTTTCGGGCTACGCATTGGGGGGCGGGTGCGAACTGGCCATGATGTGCGATTTCATTATTGCTGCTGAAACTGCCAAGTTCGGTCAACCTGAAATCAACTTAGGCGTTATGGCGGGCCTCGGCGGTTCGCAACGGCTGACACGGTTCGTTGGGAAATCCAAAGCGATGGACATGAACCTGACTGGCCGGTTCATGGATGCAGACGAAGCAGAGCGTTCAGGCTTGGTCAGCCGTGTCGTTCCGGCAAAACGCTTGATTGCTGAGGCAATGTCAGCAGCCGCCAAAATTGCAGAAAAATCTTCTCTTGCCACGATGGCTGTGAAGGAATCTGTAAACAGGAGCTATGAGACCACTCTCAACGAGGGCCTGCTGTTCGAGCGTCGCGTTTTTCACTCTCTTTTCGCGACTGAGGATCAAGTGGAAGGCATGGCTGCGTTCGTCGAAAAGCGCGAACCTCAGTTCCGCGACAAGTAAGGCGATTTAAGGCGTTGACTTGCCCGTGAGTCGGCCCTAGAAGCGCAATCTCAGATTTACACACCGAACCATCGGGGTCCTTAAGTATGGCTAATTCGCCTCAAGCAAAAAAGCGCGCGCGTCAAACCGAACGCCGCACCGAAGTGAACAAAGCGCGTCGGTCGCGCATCCGCACTTTCCTGCGCAAAGTGGAAGAAGCCATTACGTCTGGTGATTCTTCCGCTGCCAAGGATGCACTCAAGTCCGCTCAGCCAGAGCTGATGCGCGGCGTGTCCAAAGGCGTGATGCACAAAAACACCGCATCGCGCAAAATGTCCCGCCTTTCCTCGCGGGTCAAAGCACTCGGCTAATACCGCCTTCGTCGGTATGGAAGCATCTTAGGAACGCGCCTCTCAGGCGCGTTTTTTTTATGTTCTAAAGGGTTACCAACCTTGAAACTGAGCCGTTCTAGATTCGGGATCACACTAAGTATGAGTCAAGCGCGAAGATAAGTTGCGAGAGCCCCCTCCCAGTCGCTATCCATGACGAGCGATTCACTTAGTCTCGGGGGGACAATGGAATGAGCACGGACACCGGTCCGGCTGTGCAAGAGTTGCTGCCAACTCAAGCATGGGGCCTATTGGAAAGTAACCCAAACGCTGTGCTCATCGACGTCAGGACAAAGGCCGAATGGTCCTTTGTAGGGAAGCCTGATCTGTCGACTCTAAATCGTTCGGTCCTTGAGATCGAGTGGTCTAGATATCCTGATATGTCCGTTAATCCGCGGTTCGTTGAAGAAATGATTGAAGCCTTTGAGGACAGCACGCCGACTCAGGTTTTATTCATTTGCAGGTCTGGTGCGCGCTCGATGAGCGCTGCCAGAGCGGTGCAGGAGTCTCTGGCTGGAGAGATGCATCGTTTTGACCTGTTCAACGTGGCCGAGGGCTTCGAAGGCGATTTGGATTCAAAGAAACATCGGGGGGGCCTGAACGGTTGGAAGGCCCACGGATTGCCATGGAGGCAATCCTGATCTGCGGAACGGGTAAAAGATGACTAACGAGACTTGGGGCCAAGCGCGTGAAACACTGCAAACAACAATCGGGAAGAACAATTATCAAACTTGGATTGAACCACTGACATTTGTTTCCTGCGAGGGTGGCGTTGCTGAGTTCGGTGTTCAAACCAGTTTCCAAGGCGATTGGGTTTCGCGAAACTTTGGAGATGAGATTCTTCGCCAGTTTGACAAGTTGGGCGCGCCAGTCGACCGTTTAAAGTTCTCAGTCCAAGCCAAACGTCCTGCTGCAGCGCAACCTGATCAAGCACCCGAGCGTTTTACTGCGAAGCCAAGCCGTTCATACCAAATCACCGACGATTCAGTCCTCGGCGCGCCACTCGACAAGCGCTTCACTTTTGATAGCTTCGTGGTGGGTAAACCCAACGAGCTGGCGCATGCCGCTGCTCGACGTGTCGCTGAGGGTGGACCTGTCAGCTTTAACCCATTGTTTTTGTATGGTGGCGTCGGCCTCGGCAAAACACACTTGATGCACGCAATTGCGTGGGAGCTGCAAAAACGCTCCCCAGAGCTCAAGGTTGTGTATCTGTCTGCCGAGCAGTTCATGTATCGCTTCATTCAGGCGCTACGCGACAAGCAGATGATGGATTTCAAGAGCCTCTTCCGCTCTGTCGACGTCTTGATGGTCGACGATGTGCAATTCATTGCTGGCAAAGACAGCACTCAGGACGAATTCTTTCACACATTTAACGCGCTCATCGACCAGCAGAAACAAATCATCATCTCTGCCGATCGCGCGCCGGGTGAAATCGACGGTCTTGAAGAGCGCATCCGCTCCCGCCTGCAATGGGGCTTGGTCGTTGACCTGCACCCAACCGATTACGAGTTACGCCTCGGGATTCTACAGCAGAAAGTCGAGCAGTATCGCAGCCAGTATCAAGAGCTGAAGATCACGGACGGTGTGCTTGAGTTCCTTGCTCACCGCATCTCCAACAATGTCCGCGTGCTTGAAGGAGCTTTGACGCGACTTTTCGCTCTAGCCTCGTTGGTTGGCCGTGAAATCACGCTGGAAATGACGCAGGAAAGCCTTGCTGACATTCTGCGGCAGTCGGATCGTAAGGTTACGATGGACGAAATCATGCGTAAGACATGCGATTACTACAACGTACGCATGTCCGACCTGCTTTCGCCAAAGCGCTCTCGCAACATTGCGCGCCCGCGTCAAATGGCGATGTGGCTGGCAAAACAACTCACACAGCGCTCTTATCCCGAGATCGGAAAGCGCTTTGGCAACCGTGATCACACGACGGTTATCCATGCGGTGCGCAAGATTGACGAGCTTAAAGCGCAGGACGCTCAGGTCGCGGAAGATGCAGAACTGCTTCGCCGCATGTTGGAAGCCTAATTGGCTTGACGCCCCCGCGATAAAAGCGGACTTTTCAACAAATTGTTTGCATAAGCGGGCGGAGAGGATACCTTCTCCGCCCCAACTATCTTCGAAAGAGGGACGGATATGAAAATCAGTGTCGAGCGTAGCGCCCTGCTCAAGGCTGTGAGCCAGGCCCAGTCTGTGGTTGAGCGCCGCAACACGATTCCAATTCTGGCGAACGTGCTGATCGAAGCGGAAGGGAATGATGTCTCATTCCGCGCGACAGATCTCGACATTGAAGTCGTGGACAAAGCCCCGGCGCAAGTTGAGCGCCCTGGGGCCACGACCGTCTCAGCGACGACGTTGCACGAGATCGTGCGTAAATTGCCTGACGGCGCGTTGGTATCGCTGACCGACGACGGCACCTCTGGTCGCCTTGCCGTGGAAGCAGGCCGGTCCAACTTCTCGCTTGCAACGCTTCCCAAAGAAGACTTTCCGGTCATGGCGTCGTCTGAGTATCAATCGAACTTCTCCGCCCCTGCCGCAGTCTTGCGCCGACTGTTCGACAAGTCGAAATTTGCCATCTCAACTGAAGAAACAAGATACTATTTGAATGGTGTCTATATGCACGTTGCGGATTCAGACGGTGGAAAAGTGCTGCGCTGTGTCGCGACTGACGGACACCGGTTGGCGCGCATCGACGCGGACCTGCCGAACGGCGCAGCAGACATGCCCGGGGTTATCGTCCCACGCAAAACTGTTGCAGAACTGCGTAAGCTACTGGACGACGATGAGATGCAGATCGCTGTATCAGTGTCCGAAACGAAAGTACGCTTTGCGACACCCGACATCACTCTGACCTCCAAGGTGATTGACGGCACCTTCCCAGACTACACGCGCGTGATTCCACAAGGGAACACGCGCAAGCTCGAAGTCGATGCTGGCGAGTTCGCCAAAGCGGTAGACCGCGTTGCAACAGTGTCTTCGGAACGTTCACGTGCCGTTAAGCTCTCGCTGCATGAGGATCGACTGATCCTCTCCGTCAATGCCCCTGACAGCGGTGCTGCCGAAGAAGAGCTTGCCGTTGCCTACGGCGACGAGCCTCTCGAAATCGGCTTCAACGCAAAGTATCTGCTTGAAATCGCAGGGCAGGTTGACCGCGAGAATGCTGTTTTCATGTTCAATTCCGCGGGTGATCCAACCCTGATGCGTGAGGGCAATGACCATTCGGCCGTCTACGTCGTGATGCCTATGCGCGTTTAACGCGCAATCATGGCGGGGCTGTATCTCTCTGCGTTAACTCTGTCCCATTTCAGGTCCCACCGTCGTGTGGAGCTAGAACTCGACAACCGTCCAATCGCGATTTTCGGCTCCAATGGGGCAGGGAAAACCAACATTCTCGAAGCAATTTCGCTGCTGTCGCCTGGCCGTGGCCTTCGGCGCGCCAAAGCCGATGAAATCGCCCGCGCACCCGAAGCCCTAGGCTGGAAAGTTTCGTCGGTTTTGCACAGTCTCGGTCAGATTCACGAGATTGACACCAGCGCCGAGAGTGGCAGTAACCGCACGGTCAAG